>CAZHUW010000016.1:0-10324 GCA_964535295.1 uncultured Bacteroidota bacterium | reverse complement strand
CCAACGCCGAACACGGTATATTGCGCATCCAAATTCAGATTGTACTGTTTTGCGTCTTTAACAAAAACATATTCGATGTTTGGAGCCAAAGTGATCATCAGGATCTTAGCTTCGACCTGTGCGCCTGCAAAAAGATCGCCTTCTTTGGTATCGGTCCCTACTCTGGGACCGAATTTAAGCCCGATCTGAGCGAAAGAATTTGATGATAAAAGGGCCAAACTCAGCAAAATTGCTGCGGATACAATGGTAAAACGTTTCATAAAACATCTCCTATGTTAAGTTTGTAATGAACTAAAATAATTTATATGCAGTGAAAATTCAAGCAGTTTAAAAAATATCGGAAATCAGTCTTTGAGGAACCAGCTAAGGTCGATCAATTCCTCATCGAACAAATAATCCTGGGACTGGATAGTGGCCATCCAGTTCTTCTCATCCTCGGTCAGATTTGCGCCTTCAGATCTTTTCATAGCCAGTGTGGACAAACGTTCGAAACAATCGTGGTGGGTCAGAAATCGTTCGGTCGAATAATCCGTGGCAGATTGGGTACTGATAAGAAAAGGCCAGTCCGATGCCTGGAGGAGAAGTAATTCGCGCGCCATTTGTTTTACTATTGCAGTCCATTCATGATCATTGGAGTGATTCCATTGTTTTACCGCAGAACGCATATCCATTTCATCATCATAGATATACGACCACATCCAGGCCACATCGTGATTCATCCACACATAATGGTTGCCTCCGGCGCCCCACGAGCCTTCGGGCATCGCGATGATCTTTTCAGGAGGATGTTCCGTGACGGACTGCGCGCAATGCATGACGTTGATGTCTTCATTCTCAGAAAGACGCTCAAAGACTTTTTTCAGGAAAGCCGGGCCTTCGAACCACCAGTGGCCGAAGAGTTCGGAGTCAAACGGCGCCGTAAGCGTTCCTTCGTACCCATGCGTGTCTTTGAATTTCTGCAATGCCGTTCGGATCGATGCAACGAAGTGATCGGCATCGGTATCGAGCGCCGACTCGATCCGGTCAGGTTGATAAATGGTTTTGAGGCCGAGATCCGCCTGAAGGCTGGTTACGCGCCAATAACGATGGCCGCTTTGCCGGTGTTTTTTGTGAAAATCGAGATACCATTCTCCGCCGGGATAACCCTGTTCGCTGCTCCATACCTGCATGGACGTTTCGACGTCCCGCGCAAAAACCGCTACGGAGTCGGATTTTGACTCGTGTGAGGATTTAGCCCGATAAACCTCATAGACCGAATGCGAACCGTCCGGAACGGTTTTGAATTGGACGTCCTTATCGAATTGCTGCAGTAGTTTTCGCAGATTTTCGAAACGTCCCAGATAGATCCCAAGTGCCTTACCGCCTTCCACCAGTGAAGAGTCCACGATGAAATACTGGAGGTGATTCTCTTCTAATATTTCCTCGACGCCTTTGCGGGAATAGGGCACATCGCCTAAAGCAGAGGAGACGATCGGTTTCCAGAAATAACGGGGGCGGTACGCGCATTCCGGTATCCATATGCCGCGAGGTTTTTTCCCGAAATGTTTTTCATGGGTTTTGATTGCCATTTTAACCTGGGCCTGAATGCTGGAGTCGAGGCCGAGCAGGGGAAAATACCCGTGCGTAGCGCCGCACGTGATAATATCCAGACATCCGCCATCCTGCAATTCACGGAACGCACCTATAAGGTCTTTACGGTATTTGACCGTAAAATCGTGTTTAATGTTCTTATAAAACTCGGTCCAAAAGAAAGCTAATGGTAGCAACGGTCTTTCGGCCTGATCATGATGAAAAAGCGCCATATCCTCATGCGCACGCTGAATTTCGTCATCAAGATATTGAATGAATTCCGTCACAAACATTGGGTGCGACAATTGTTCCGCCAGAACCGGCGTTACGCTGATGGTCAGCTTGGGACGTTTGCCTTCGGCGCGGAGTTCATTAAGTACATTAAGCAGAGGGATATAGGTTTCAGAGGCCGCCTCGAAAAGCCATTCCATACCGTGCGGCCATTTGCCGTGATGCATGACAAACGGCAAATGACTATGTAAAACCAATACGAAATTACCGAGGGAATGCCTTTTCATGGATGCCTCAAAGGGTGGTCAGAACGATGAAAAAAATATAGTCAAGTTTACAAAGTGAATCAAGGCAATTAAAATAAGACCAAATCCTTTGTTGACAAATCACTTCGTTTTCTCTACATTTTTTCAGATCTAATTTTATCGGAGCGCATGATACGTTTTTGTTTTTTCGCATCGGCATTTCTCGTTTTACTTGCAAGTTGCCGCGATGTTCAGGACAATTCATTCAACCAACCTCCTGTGATATTATCCATTCAGGCGCCGGCATACGTTTCAGCCGATGATACGATATTGGTAAGCGCGTATGACAAAGAAGGCGACACGCTAATGGTTTCGGCCAGGATATTGACAGCTTCGGGTAACATCGTCGGAAGCGCCTTTACCAAAGATTTTGCGGATGACGGACTATCCGGCGACCATGCCGCACACGATCTAGTTTTTACCGGTATACTGAACCGTAGCGCTTTACTGGCGCAAAGTACGTCGGAATTTAAATGCGCCATCACGGTTATTGAAAGAGGTAAAAGCGGAAGTATCACAGAAATGGTTATCATTTCTCAGAATCCAGCGAATGGCCATCCTCCGGTTATAAACAATCTGACAACGCCCGATACAGTAAATACGTCTCTGGTAACGGAGTTCCTTATCACCGTATCAGTTTCTGATCCCGAAGGCCTTTCGGATATCCAATCGGTTACGCGCACTACTCCAAGCAACCTGGTTCTTAATCTTAATGACAGCGGCGTCAATGGCGATATAACGGCGGGGGACGGAGTTTATACGGAACGTGTATCGGTTGACCCCGCTCCACCGGATGGAAGTTATTTGTTCACATTTCAAGCCACAGATCGCGTTGGACTGAAAAGTAATATTATTCAAAAAACCATAGTGATCGTTCATTAATTATTTTGTATGAGAAAAATTCTGATTTTCACATTACTAATGTTGCCACAGTTTGCCTATCCCCAGAAAGGTATCCGTGGTTTTAAACTTTCCGGGGAACAAAACGTGAATTCTGAAATTGTTTCTCGCCCGGCAGGAAATTTCATCGGCGTGATCACGGCTCATGACGATACGGTATTAATCGATGCGGGCGGGAGATTGAATATTACAACGGACGGCGGAGTAACGTGGAAGTTATTCTCTTCAGCTGATGGGATCTATAAAGGGGGCATTCAGGCGATCGATTATTGTAAATCTGCTATTTACGTCACCACGATCTATGACACCTCTTTATCTCAGGATCCGACCTACGGCGCCGGCGGCGGCATCAGTGTGTCAAAGGATTTTGGTCAGACATGGTCACATGTTGTCCAGCCAATAGATACGTCGAATACATTGGGTACCATCACCCGTACCGGTCTCGGCGGACAGCCTCAAACATTTCAAGTAGCTAAAGATTTCATGATCCGAAAAACCCCTTTTGTGAATGATACAATCTACATGGTCGCCGTCAAATCGAATATTGATAACGTAAGTTTTGATGTTGCCGTAACAGACACATCGGTCTGGCTCGCCTGTTTTGGCGGAGGATTACGTTTCGCTAAAATTAATTCCGACGGTTCTACCGGCTTTTTCACGCAGGCGCCGCTCCCGCCGACACAACTGGATGAAGTTCGTGAGGATACGGAATATTCCTTCGATATCGACCCGATCGAACATCTGAATTACCGAGTATTTTCAGTTATAGCAGCAAGGGACGGTATATGGGCCGGTTCTGCCGGTGGGATCAATCACTCTGACGACGGAGGCATGAGCTGGAAAAAATATACGGTGAGCAACAGCTCAATTTCAGGGAATTTTGTAACGGCTATCGGAGAACAAATCTATTTGGAAAGCGGCATCACGTACCGTGACCTATGGGCAGCAACGAACAGGGCGCTGGGCGATAATGAAGAGAACGGACTTAGCGTCACATCTGACAGCGGCGTCACATGGCGAAGCGTTTTGCGTGGCCCTTTTGTTTATAACGTCGCATTTGACGGCAAAACCGTTTACGCATCGACTGACGAAGGCGTTTACAGAACAAAAGACCTGGGATTGACATGGGAAAAATTTCTAACGCTGATTGATAAGGTTAGCGGAGAACGAAATTACAGTTTCGAATTTCCCTCCGTTGGCATTGATGCGGTCAACAATATCCTTTATTTTGGAAGCGTCGACGGACTTGCTCTGTCCGATGATGACGGTCAAACATGGACTTTGAAGCGTGCTTACAAAGAACCAGGAAAGAATGGTGTGCCCAAGAGTTATGCTTATCCGAACCCATTTTCGCCGGAGGTCGTGCCTAATATCGTACGATTCCAATTTGATAAAACAGGCTTGGATTCGGTGTCGGATAAAGCAACGATCAAGATCTACGATTTTGCGATGGATCTCGTTGCTACTGTTGCGAAAAACGAGCCGGTCACCAAAGCATTTAGCTGGAACGGATTAAATAATAAAGGTGCACGCGCAGCGAATGGAACTTATGTGTACATAATTGAAGCGGGCGGGAGGAAATTTTGGGGTAAATTAACGGTGAGGAATTAGTAGATTGAATCATTGAGTCATTGGGTCATTTATTCATTGAAGATTGAAACATTTGATCATTATTCATTTTGTGTTATGTGTTTTTAATTTCTTCAGTTTATTTTTCATGTTGAGAATATCTAAAAGGGTATGACGAGTTGATCTATAGAAGCGTTAAATATTTCAAATATCTTTGCGCGCTTTGCGCGTTTTGCGGTTCGATCGCATTTGCCGGGGAATCGGCAGGGCAGGCGGGGTCGTTCCTGCGGATCGGGTTAGGCCCTCGCGCAAAAGGACTTGGGGATGCCTATACGGCCGTAGCGGACAATGCATATGCGCCTTATTACAATCCCGCAGGACTTGCTTTTATCCGGTCGCGTGAAGCGGCATTATCATACGGGTTATTGTCATTTGACCGGACGTTCACCTACGCCGGATTTGCGCGCCCTTTGCCGCCACAGGCTGGGTTTGCCATCGGCATTCTGCAAAGCGGTTTTAAAGACAGCGATGTAAGGTTATCCAACGGAGAAATCACCGGCGAGAAAATCGAAGATACGCAGTATACCGTTTTTCTGGGATTCGGCATCAGGTTCACCGATAAATTCGCCATTGGTATCACGCCTAAACTGATATACTCCAAAGTCTATGATGTATCCGCATCTTCGGTCGGCGTTGATTTCGGTGCGATGTACAAACCGTTGCCGCGTCTGACTTTGGGTTTTGCGGTTCATGAACTTGGCCAATCGTTGGATTATTCACGCGACGCTTCAGGATTTGGAAATGAAAAAACAAGTGACGAATTACCGCGCGTTACAAAATTAGGAGCCGCTTATATCCTTCCCTTGCAGGGTTCTGTGAAGAGCCTGCTTTTTGTGTCCGATCTGGAAATGAATTCAGATCAATCTTCCAAATGGCACTACGGTATCGAAGCGAATATCATGGACAAATGGTTTGTCAGAGCGGGTTTAGACGATGTTGATCTGACGGCAGGGTTTTCGATCCCATTCATGATCAAAGAAAGGAATTTCAAACTGGATTACGCCTATATTCTCGACCGTCGGTCGGGAGTAGGATCCGGCACTTCGGATTTTGCGATCGAATATGTGTTTTAACAAAATAGTTATAACATCGGCACGGGTCTGGATTTTTCAAATTATGATTTAGATTATTTAACTTCTGAGATCAATTTAGGATTGAGTTTTTAAATAAATTCAATTTTATTTTAAATTCGGGTTACGCGTACCTACTCCCCGATCACCTGAATAAATATCCTTCTCTCCCTGGGCCGATTATCATGATCGATCACCACGATCTGCTGCCATGTTCCCAAAATGACCTCACCCTCATGCACCGGCGCCGTGAGGCCGGGGCCCATGAAGGCGGCGCGCAAATGTGAGAATCCGTTATCATCGCCCCAGGTATTCGAATGTCGGGTTCGCATCGTATGCGGAGCAAATCTCTCCAGCTGATCTTTCATGTCCTCAACCAGAGCCGGCTCAAATTCGATCGTACTTATCGAAGCGGTAGAACCGATAACAAAGACATGAACTAATCCGTTTTTGATACCTACACTTGAAACAACGGATCGAACTGAAGGCGTAATGTCTTTAATATCTGAGAAACCTTTAGTTTTAACGGATAGTTCTTCACCGTGAATTTTCATAAAAAAATTTGCGATTAATTTATTTGATAATTTGATTTCCTGAAAGATATAAAATCAAAATTCCAAGCGCGATCCGATAGACAATAAAGATCAACGTCGAGCGCGTCTGCAGCCAGCGAATCAAAAATGCTATCGAAAGATAACCCACAATACCGGCAACGACCGTAGCGACGATCAGATTAAATAATCCTTCGTCGCCGATCCCGTGCTGCAGAAGATCTTTAAGTTCAAGTAAGCCGCTGGCGAGTATGGCAGGTACGGATAACAGGAACGAGAACCGCGCGGCGCTTTCCCGCGATAAACCCAGAAATAATCCGGCTGTAATGGTCACGCCCGATCTTGATGAACCGGGTATCAGCGCCACGGCCTGTGCGAAGCCGATGACCTGCGTATCGATAAAATTCATGTCCTCGATTTTACGGCGGTGCTTGGCTACAACTTCTGCCAATGCGAGCAGCACCGCCAAACCTATCAAGCTCCATCCGATGATCACGAGACTACGGAGATCATTTTCGATCTGATGTTTGAAAAGTAATCCCAGTACGCCGATCGGCAAAGTCCCAAGAACGATGAACCAGGCCAGTTTGACTTGCCGTACCGTTGCTTCATCCCATTCATCGCGGCGGTTGAATTGTGCCACAGATCGCGTACCGGCCAGCATCAGTGACAGCAGATCGTTCCTGAAATAAACCAACACAGCGGCAAGCGTTCCTAATTGCGTCACGGCTGTGACAGCGGCGCCGGGATCGTTCCATCCCAGAAGCGAGGGAATAATTCGTACATGCGCCGTACTGCTGATGGGCAGAAACTCGGTCAGCCCTTGCACGATACCGATTACCAATGATTGAATCAGATCCAAATAGTATCTCCGTTATCTTTAATAAATTTGCCACGAAGGCACGATGACTCAAAAAAAAAATTTATATATCCGCTAAGCCGGTTAAAATATAAATAAAATTCTTTGTGTGCCTTTGCGCCTCGGGGTCTTTGTGGCGATATTAAAAAAAAACCCCACATATCAACCATGTGGGGTTTAAATAATAATTTAAAAACCGACTAAAGTTGTTTTTGAACGTTGGCCACAACTTTATTGATGATCGCTTTTAACGTGTCAAATACACCATTGCCCTTGATACCGACCGCTTCGTAGAACGGGACGTTGAAGTAATTCAGACGTTTCTGCAGATTGTCGATCGTTTCGATATCCGGAAGATCCCGTTTGTTATACTGGATCACCCACGGGAAAGTATCCAAACTGTGGCCGTCTTCGCGGAGGTTATTCTCAAGATCCAGCAATGTTTCGATATTGCCGTCCATACGGTGTTTCTGAGAATCGGCGACGAACACGATGCCGTCTACGCCGTTCAGGATAACCTTACGGCTGGATGCATAATACACCTGACCGGGAACCGTGTAGAGGTTAAATTTAGGTTTCTTACCTTTGATACGTCCGACTTCCAATTGAAGAAAGTCAAAAAAGATGGTACGATCTTCTTTGGTTTTTAACGAAACGAGTTCACCGGCTAAGGATGGATCCATTTTGGAGTGAATATACTCTAAGTTGGTGGTCTTTCCGCTCATACCGGGGCCGTAGTAAACTATCTTCAAGTTTATCTCTTGCAACGCCCAATTGATGAACATTAGTCTGCCTCTCTGTTAATGTGATTTGGAATAGGTCAATATGCGATCCGTTATTTGAATGATTCATCCAAAGCATCGCCGAGCAGCGACCCGAATTCAGAATCGATAAGATCTTTAGCGCTGTCATCGGTTTGGTTGGCTGAATCTTCAAAAATGTCCAACAAATTCTGGATAGCTTTTTTGGTATAGATACGGATCAAACCCAGGGTAACGCTGGTGTCGAACACAACCACAAGGAAGAAATTATCACCCACGTTGGAAAGGTAGACGTTGCGTTTTTCGCCTTCGTGAAAAAGCAATTTGAATTTTGCATCTTCGCCGACGAGTTTGGCCATTTCCGCCGTTGCAGCGAAGTCACTAGCGGCGAGCGCGGAAAGAACCGTGGTATTCATCTTATCGGTATTACCGCGTTGGCTGATTAACTGTCCGCTCATATCGGCAAAAAGAATAGCGGAGGCTTTGGTCTTGGATGCCAGTTCAGACAAAACCTTAGTGACGCCTTCAAATTGTTTCCCGTTAAGGATAATTTGTTTACTGCCGTCTTTTAATTTCTTCGTCTGCAACATAACGGTTATCCTTTTTATATGTTAGAATTACAAAATTTTCGTTTTGCTGTTGAAAAACGGTATGGCTCAGACCGGGAATAAATCTGTCCTAAGTGTATATAATTTTTGAGCAACAGTCAATATTTTTTTCTTAAAAAACCGCCTTAGTTGATTTTCTTCCGTTTCAAACGATCGATCGCGGCTTTCAGACTTTCCCGCAAACGTTCGATCGCATTTGCCAGCTCCCCGATTTCGTCGGTGGAATCGATCCGAACGATGCTTTCAAGGTCTCCCATACTGATCTTGTCGGCTGAATCCGTCAGATAGAGCAACTGTTTTGTGAGTTTGTTGGAAAGGTATAATGAAACAATGATGCCTAAAACGATGGTAACTGCAAGGACGCCGCCGATCAGGATGACCGTGCTTCGAATGATATCGTCCATGTATTTTCTTGACATACCTACGTGCGCGTAGCCCAGAACGCTCTCGCCGATAGGCGTCGAGATCTCATAATTTTCGATCTCCACAATCTCGCCGACGTCGTTGGTGTTTTCAACTTTTGTCAGGTCGATCTTGTAATCGCTTTTGGATTCCCGTATCACCCCTTCCTGTAAGACCTGGCGCTGATTGTAAGAGCCGACTTTGAATTTCTGAGCGGCTACTTTATTGTCTTTATCGGAAATATATACGTACGACACGGCAGTGAATTTAGATGAAATGTCCACGAGGTTCTGAATATCCACTTCATCATCGCCGACCAATGGCCGTTCGACCTGTTTGGCCAAAGTGGTGGCAATCGCTTTACCGCGTTCGGTCAATTCTGTTTGTAGGGAGTCTGAAACAAGCCGTACTACCAGTAAGGTAATGCCGACGCCTATGATAAGCGCTCCTGCCACGATAACGATCGGCACTTTCCATTTGAGACTCAATCCTTTAGCCATAATTCACTCCGCTTTTCACTATGCAAAATTCTTACAATGACTTGATCTGTTTAAACATGAATTTTTGGAAACTGACCTGCTTGGCGGGGTCGTAAATTTCATTGCTGATGCCCTCAACCAGAGCCGCTACTTTATCTTTTGGAAAATCCTTACGGTTTTCTCCGAATCCGTCGATCACGTCGTCCATGATAATGGACGCGACCGGTCCTATAAGCTGGATTAATTCGTTTTCAACGACTTTAAAAAAGTTTGCGTCCACGGTCTCTTTGTTGACCGGCTTTGCCATTGCACCGGCTTCAACGACCCCGGCCTCCACCAGCGTGTATAAGATTGCGGCAATATCCATTTCCCGCATATTCATCTTCTTTGTTAGCTCGGCCACGGAAAGTTCCGAATCGGAAAGAGCATTGAGTATTTCCCAGTCTTTGCTTTTTAACTTGACAGAACCGTGAGGCTCCTGGCCTGTTTGCTTGAATTTAATATGAAAGGAAGGAATGAGATGATTTATTTTCTGCCATGACTGGAATAGCGCGGTGCCTTCGGAAAGCAGTTGCGCGGTGTCTTTTTCAATAGATTTTTGAGTTGAGGTAGAGTCGGGTTCGAAAGCAAATTTTCCGGATCGCCATAACACCAGATCACGGAATGCCGTTTCACCGAGGTAGTCGTCGCAAACGGCGTGAACAATTCGTCCGGAGGAGAGGTATATTTCGCCGCTCTGGCGTCCGTCTTCGTTTTGAAGGATGAGTTTTCCGTCTTTTTCTCCCGAGGCAAGCAATTTGAGGATGTTGATCACTTCGACATACGCCAAATTTCCCGTTAATACGCTTGACATAAAGTCTCCTTATCCTCTAGAGGTTAGTTGACAGTCTCGACGAGCGACCAACATTCCGCGTCCATGTTGCTGCGTACAAGAAAGCTGCGGCGGGTAGTTTCGACCTT
>CAZHUW010000015.1:0-30161 GCA_964535295.1 uncultured Bacteroidota bacterium | reverse complement strand
AGCGGCGAATCCAATGTCATTTTCTGGTTGAAAAAAAGGAAGATCGAACCCCGCCAGGAACTAGTAAAAAAAATATTTGATGCGGCTAAGAAATCAACGACTATCCTGAGCGACGAACAAATATTTTCTTTGTGCAAATAAGGAAAACGCATGGCGATCCGATGGAATGTCTTTTTTTTTCTGTTTCTGCTTTCTTCTACTATATCTGCTTCCGCACAAGAATCCCGGGAAGAAAAATATTGGATTTTCTTTCGCGATAAAGGCTTGCCTGATCCGTCAGCCCAAAAGAGCTTATTTCTATCGTTTTCTGAACGTACCCTCGAGCGCCGTTTGAAAAACCTATCCGGTAAAATCGGAATTGACGACTATGATATTCCTGTATCGGTTCAATACATCCAGGACGTCAAATCCATTGGGGTTGAGATCGCCGCCATTTCTCGCTGGTTCAATGCGGTCAGCGCCTACTTGAGCCCCGTTCAAAGAACAGCTGTTGAAAACCTGCCATGTGTGACCTCACTAAGAAAAGTTGCCCTGTCCCATAAAAACATCCTCATTAGACATGAGCTAACAGCCAGAGATCTGTTTTCAGTTACAACGCCCGATTACGGATCATCGTATGCGCAGAATGCCCTGATAAATACACCGGCTGCACATCAGCTGGGATATTCCGGCCAAGGCGTGCTGATCGGTATGATAGATACCGGTTTTAATTTGGATCACATCGCTTTGCGCAATATACACATTGTCGACGATTCCGATTTTGTCGACAATGATAAGGATGTTTCTGAAAACACCTCCCGAAAAGGAGGAAGCAGCCATGGTACCTACGTTCTTTCCGCCATCGCGGGAAATGCACCGGGCAAACTCGTTGGAACCGCTTTTGGAGCATCTTATCTGCTTGCAAGAACGGAGAACGATGACGGCATAGGTCAAAAAGCCGAAGAAGACCAGTGGATTGCGGCATTAGAATGGCTTGAATCGATGGGGGCAGACGTGGTAAGCAGTTCCATCAGTTTTTTCGACGACTTTCAGAATAGCTCTGACAACTATTCTTTAGCAGATCTTGACGGTCGAACAGCGCTGACAACCCTGGCAACAAATATTGCATTCGATAAGGGCGTATTGGTATTTAATTCTGCTGGAAATATGGGACTTCGGGGCTCTGGTTATCTTGGAACACCTTCGGACGGAAAAAAAATGGTGGCTATCGGTGCGGTTTACGCCGATAGCACTGTTGCATCATTTAGCTCAAAAGGCCCTACTAAAGACGGCCGAATCAAACCCGATCTGGCATCACTGGGATATTATGTTACAGTGGTAGCCACAGATACACAGCAGTACGACTACCTGAGCGGCACTTCGTTAGCAACCCCTTTGATTGCTGGACTTGCTGCATTAGCATTGGAAGCTAACCCAGATTGGACCACAAGACAATTAACTGACGCCTTAAAAAAAACGGCAAGCGCGAGTTCGAACCCCGACAATAATATCGGATTTGGTATTCCCGATGCCGTAAAGGTAATAGAATATACCCCTTTGCCAACTACAAATGAACTAATTGCTGATGTAAAGGGTTATCCCAACCCCTCAAGCGGTCCGATCACTATTTCATTCCAATCCTTGGCAACGGCATCGTTTTCGATAAAAATCTATAATTCACTCGGACAGTTTGTGGCCACCATTGCCCAAGACGAGCCGGCACACCAGAACCAGGTGATTTCCAGAATATGGAACGGTAAAAACGAACGCGGACATGAGGTAGGTTCGGGGGTTTATTTTTTCAGGATCAGTTTAGGCGGCAGGTCAACGAACGATAAGATTGTGATAGTAAAATGATTATGCAGATTTCATTTTGTTAACCGTTTCTTTGAGTATCTCTGCAATATACGGTATATCCGCTTCACATGAGCTTCTTCCAAAAGTTATACGAATGGCCGATCGTGCTCTTTTTTCATCAAGCTGCATGGCTTTTAATACGTGAGAGACCGTGACCGCTCCGGATGTACAAGCGGATCCGGTAGATACCGCAATCCCTTTCAGGTCAAGCATCATGAGTATCTCATCCCCCATCAGTCCGTCAAACGAAACATTCAAATGGCCTGGCAATCTTTTCTCCGGATGACCGTTAAGTTCGGTATCCGGTATATTTTGCTTGATCAGCGACCATAGTCGATTCTGCAACATTTGTAAACGATTGATTTCAGCCGGCATTTCATCCGTGCACAATTCCGCTGCTTTACCAAATCCCACTATGCCGGCCACATTCTCCGTTCCTGCCCGTTGACCCCGTTCTTGTGAACCTCCAACGATCTGACCGCGTAACTTTATTCCGTTTCGGACAAATAATCCGCCTACGCCTTTGGGACCATAAAGTTTATGTGCCGACATTGAAAGCATATCGATGTTCATATCATTAACGTCGATCGGAATCTTCCCGAAGGCCTGCACTGCGTCAACATGAAACCATGCCCCGGTTTCCTTGACTGCCGCGCCGATCTCATGTATCGGATTGATCGTGCCAACTTCATTATTGACATGCATCACGGAAACCAGCACCGTATCCGGTTTGATCGCTTTTTTGATATCTTCAGGATGAACCATACCATAGTTATCGCACGGAACATAGGTAACCTCAAACCCTCTCTTTTCAAGCACATCAAAGGCATGAAAAACGGCATGGTGTTCCGCACGATTGGTCACAAAATGTTTTCCGCGTGCATGCGGAGAATAAGCGGCGCCGAAGATGGCCAGATTATCCGCCTCAGAACCACCGGCCGTAAAAACGATTTCATTATATTTGGAATGAAGGACTTCTGCCACTTTTACGCGAGCATTTTCCAGCGCGACTTTTGCGGCGCGACCGAATCCATGAAGACTGGACGGATTGCCGAAATCGGCTGTTAGATACGGGAGCATAGCTCCCACCACGCGTTTGTCAACAGGAGTGGTTGCGCTGTGATCAAGATATATTCGTCTCATTATTTTGATTTGTAAAAACGCGGAACCCGCGCGTTGATCATACAGGTAATTTCATAAGGGATCGTTCCTATTTTGTCAGCAAGTTCTGTAGCTGATATTTCCTCATTCGCCACCTGACCGATCAACACGACCTCATCGCCTATTTCAACCTTATCGTCGCCGACGTTGACCATCAACTGATCCATGCAGACCGCCCCTACGACGGGGTAACGTTTACCTCGGATAAGCACTTCGCCTTTGTTGGTAAGAAGCCGGGAATATCCATCACCGTATCCGATGGGAACCGTTACAATATTAGTGTCATTCTCCGTATAATATTTCAACCCATAACTAATACCTGTATTCTTCGGAACACGTTTGATAAAGACCACTTTGGATCGTAACGACAATACCGGTTTTAAATTCATCCCCGTCGATACCTGTCCTGACGGATAAATACCGTAGACGGCGATCCCCGGACGAACCATATCAAAAACAGATCGGTCTACATCGGCAATGGCGCCGCTGTTCGCAATGTGCTTTATAGGTATCTCGATCCCGGACTTCTTTAACTCCGACAATATCGTCTCGAATCTCTCCAATTGCGTCAGCGTAAACGATTTATCCCCTTCATCTGCCGTAGCAAAATGCGAATAGATGCCGACAATTTCGATATTCTTCATTTGCGCTACCCGTTTGACGAATTCTACCGCATACGTATGCGTCACTCCGATACGTTCCATCCCGGTGTCGATTTTCAAATGCACGCGCGCTTTCTGCAGGTGGAGCTCTTCGTTGATATGGCGGGCAAGTTCGAGCGATGATACGGTAATATCGATATCGTTCTGAATGAATTTCTTCAATTGATAGCCCAGAATACCGCCCATGACAAGAATCGGCGCCTCAATCTCATTTTGGCGCAAAAATATCGCTTCTTCCAAAAACCCGACGCCGATGTATTCTACGCCGTTTTTGATGACGCGTTCGGTTATTTCCCGGATACCATGCCCGTACGCATTGGCCTTCACGATGGCCATGATCTTTTTACCGTTAACTCTCTTTATGATCTGCTGGATATTATGGTCTACCGCGGTAAGGTCGATCACGGCGTGGGTGGGCCGAATTTCCCGAAGAATATTAAAATAAATAGTGTCCACAAGATTGCTTATTCATAGAAAAAAATTAAGGCCATTTTACGGAAGCCGGCCAACGGTTTCTTTCAACAACGACTGAAACGAATTTTTAACCCGATTAGCGGTCAGTGTGACTTCTTCATGACTCAGCGGCGTAGAACTGATTCCGGTTCCGAGATTGGTAATACAGCTTATGCCTAATACTCTCATGCCTTGATGTTTGGCAACAATAACCTCTGGAACCGTGGACATTCCGACCGCATCCGCTCCCATTTTTTGGAACATCCTGACTTCTGCCCTTGTTTCGTATGTCGGTCCCGAGCTTGCGCAATAAACGCCGCGCTGGGTTCTCACGCCTAACTTAAGAGCTATCTTCTCCGACAAAGAGATATATTCTTTATCATAATCGCCCTCCATATCGGGAAAACGCGGACCGAGCTGTTCATCGTTGATCCCCTTCAAAGGATTGGCAAAGAAGAAATTGATATGGCTCGTAATGAACATCAGATCACCCGGCGCAAACACAGGATTGATACCGCCGGCTGCATTTGTCACAATGAGAGATCGGACACCGAGCGCATGCATGACCCTGACAACATAAGTCACTTGTTCCAGATCGTATCCCTCGTAGAAATGAACCCGCCCTTTGACCGCCAATAATTCCTTTCCGTTTAGTTTACCCAGTACCAACTTCCCAGCATGCCCTTCAACGGTCGATTTGGCAAAATAAGGTATGTCCGACGTAGGGATTTCAATTTTGGGTTCCAGCGTATCAGCAAAATCACCCAAACCCGATCCCAGGATTATTCCTATCGCCGGCTTCAATGGCGTCTCGGTTCGGATCCATTGAACGGATTCGTTTATTTTTTCTTTTAAAGATTTCATTTTGATGCGCCGTCAAAAGCCGGGCTTTTGGTGCGGCTGAGAATACGCTGAACAATATCGCGGTTATTGTGCGTGAGCCTGGAAAGCTCCTGCGAAACACGTATAAAAAAAGAGTGCGGGTCGGGATACACACTGGAAAATTTTCGGATGGTCGTTACGATAAGACCTTCGGCAATCGGCGAAGGATGGGTCAGCAGTATCTTCAAAAAACCCAATTCGATCGTGAAAAGCTGAAGTTCATCTTCGGTCGGCATAAATACATATTCACCGGCAGAAGGCATTTCGGGTGGGGTTTCTTGTACCGGTAATGATGAGGAACTTTCTTTGGAGAGATAACCTACGGGCAAGATATGAATTTCAGTATCCGTTGGAACCGGATTCTCAAAGAAATCCTGATTCATGGCCTGGCTTTCTCCTTTTAGCTTCGCATCGGCAATCAACCCGTACACCCAGTAGTTAGCACAACTAATTTTTACCAGGGTTCCGAATGGCGGCAACGGAAGGTGCAGATTTCGGTTGAATTCAGCAACCACTTGCCTGCCGTCGGCGGCGGCAATTTTTGCCAGAAATGATCGGTGATGAATGGTGTCCATATGTTTGAAATTAAGTAAACAACTTGATAACATCAAAAATAAGTTTCGGTTTTGTCTTCAATGCTGCTTTAAATATCCTCATCAAACTGCGTTCCGGTACCGGTATATTCAATACTTCCTTCGCTAATTTGTTAAGCTGGTCGTCCGAAAAATCAAAAACAGCTTCTTTTATCCTGTAAAACCGCTCGTGATCTTTACCGATGGTTCTTCCCCATTCTTTATCATATTCTTCAAGCCTTTTTGCCGAAAAATTATTATCCCGCACGGCTCCGGCTGCAACTTTGCCGGCAACCATCCCGGCGTACATCCCGGAAACGATACCTCCGCCGGAAATCGGATTTACCTGGTGCGCCGCATCACCGACCAGCATAAACCCTTCACCTGATATGTTTTTCCGCGTCAACGCACACGGCACTCCTCCGCAAAGCGTAGACAAAACGGGTTTTCCGGAAAATCTCTCCTCGACAAAATCTTTCAGATAACTCAGTGCCGATCTTTTTCCGGCATACTCGCCCGATATCCCGATACCGATATTCGCAGTGCGATTGCCCTTCGGGAAAACCCACAAATAGCCGCCCGGAACTTTTTCATTTGAAAAAACAAACTCACACATATCCTGTTCCACGTCGAGGTCGGCTATGGTGAATTGCGCGCAGGATTCCATATCGCGCATTTTGGTGAATGTATTGATGCCAGCCCATCGCCCCACGCGTGTTTCCACACCGTCGGCACCGATCGTGATCCCGGCTTTGACTTCAATATCATTCCCCATATGTTTTATCTTGACACCGAGAACGCGACTGTTATCATCTTTGATCAGTCCGTTCACATAGGCTTTGGTGACGACTTCAGTCCCTTCACGCGCAGCCATATTGGCCAGTTCATAATCGAAGACCTTACGATCAAGGCAATATCCGCAGTCGCCCCAGCGTGCATCTACAGCGGTTCCGTCCGGAGAAACAAGGCGGAAACCTGTGATCGTCGAAGCGATCCAGTTCGGCTCCACTTTGCCCAGAATACGCAGCAACCCTTTGGCCCCGACGCCTTCGGCACAGCGAACCGGAACGCCGATCTCGCGGTCCTTTTCAAGGAGCAAAACTCTGGCGCCGTTTTGCGCGGCAAACTTGGCCGCAGTACTCCCGGCAGGCCCGGCTCCGACAATAACAACATCGTAATAATCTTTAGCTATCATATTATAATGATCATTTTATTCCGTGCGATTAAAGAATGACCCGCCCTTCCATGGCACGTGTGAGCGTTGTCAAATCGGCAAATTCAAGATCGCTTCCGATCGGAATGCCGCGCGCAATACGGGAAATCCTAACAGGTGATCCTTTGATCCGGTCAGCAATATACATCACGGTGGCATCACCTGAGACGTTCGGATTGATCGCTAGAATGACTTCTTTGACGTTGCTTTGCATGCGTTCGATTAATTCTTGGATCCTCAGATCTTCAGGGCCTATGCCGTCCAACGGATTCAATAAACCGCCTAACACATGATAGGTTCCGCGGTATTGATCGATACGCTCGATGGCCAGAACATCATTTGCTTCTTCCACCACACAGATCGTCGAACGATCACGTTTGGAATTGGTACATATAGAACAGGGATCATGTTCGGTGACGTTATAGCAGATCGAACAGCGTCCTATCTTCTCCTTTATATCAACTAAAGCCGTAGATAGAGCTAGAACGTCTTCTTTCGGCTGTTTTAAGAGGTGAAAAGCCAGTCTTTGCGCAGTTTTCCTACCGATGCTCGGCAGTTTTGAGAACTCATTGATAAGGCGTTCTAACGATTCCGACGTGTATTGCATGTCTATTTAGGTAATTTTACATTTGGCAGGAGTCCCCCGGTTATTCTTTTCATTTCAGCATTTGAGATCTCCTCAGCCTTTTGAACTGCATTATGGATCGCCGACAATATCAGATCTTCCAGCATACCGACGTCGTCGGGGTTTACAACTTCTTTATCAATTTTAACCGACAATATTTTCATGTTCGCGTTGGCGGTAACCTTGACAGCGCCGCCGCCGGATGTTCCTTCGACAAGAACCGCATCCAGTTGCGATTGCTGCTTTTCAATTTCCTTCTGCATCTTTTCCGCCTCGCGCATAAGGCTCTGGACATCAAACCCCTTCATCATGTTTTCCCTGCTTTGTCCTTATTATGATTGTTCGTTATTTTTATAGGTTACTTCAATTAATTCACAATCAAACGTTTCGACCATTCGCTTTAAAGGATCTTTTTGTTCTAACTCACGGATATGTTTGAATAGCTCTGTTCCCGCTTTCAAGGCGGTTTTGTTTTCCGTATTCGACGAAACTTCCACGTTCATGCCAAGATCCGAGTCCAAAGGATCTATTCCTCCATCGTTTCCGACCGCAGCAGACCCGAGTTGGTTACGATGTACAGTGATGCCTAGATCGCACTGAAGGCGGAGACGCTGACCGATGAACTCCTTGAAGATACCGGCAAGATATTCTTTCTCCTTACTGATGATCTCAATATGAAAATTTGTGAAATCATTATGCGAAAATCCTACATGCAACACATCCTGATTGAGTTCGATCGGATATGCCGATTCGAGTATGGCGCCCACCCTTATTTTCTCAAGCTTGACTTTTGCCAGTATGGAGCCCCATTGGCTTTCAACCCGTTTAAGATCGGCCGGTTTGCCTTGTGAATTGGTTTCCGGTCTTAGTGCCGAAAGAACCGGGCTTGAGACGGTGCTCTTTGCAACGGCGGACATACTCTTGGGCAATTCGTCCACGGATGCTACGGATTCAACTTTTTTTTTTACGGCGATGCTGTCCGCGCCGTCGGTATTGTTTTCGATTTCTTCGAGCTTATGAATAAGATTGCTGATCTGAACGGTACTCTCCATGTGAATAAGCTTCATCAACATCAGCTCAAAAATAAATTTTTGCTTCTGGCTCCATTTGATACGCTGAACGGTCTCTGAAACAAGATTCATCATGCGCAGAAGGTCAGCTTCGTTGAAATTCCCGATCGACATGGCATAACGTCTCTGATAACCCTCGAAGACCTCTGTAAGCGCCTGTGCCCCGCAGGCCTTTGCCATCAGAAGATTTCGGATATGCTCCATGAAGCCATGCAGAAATTCCGTAATGTCCCACCCAGCATCAAGAATCTTTGCGGCGAACATAAAACCTTCGGCGGTCTGCTTTTTATGAATGATGTCGGTCAATTCAAAATAGACTTCAACATTGATGATACCCAGCGCGGACCGCAATTGATCGATCTTCACATCCATACCGCAGAAACTGATCACCTGATCTAATAGGGTCAATGAATCGCGCATACCGCCGTCGGACATATGCGCCATGGCATACAGCGATTCTTCATCGATCGTTATTTTTTCTTCTGCGCAAATATGTTTGAGTCGGCCAACGATCTTTTCGGCGGGCACGCGTTTAAAATCGAATCGTTGGCATCGGGATAAAATAGTAGGAAGAATCTTATTCGGTTCGGTCGTCGCAAAAATAAATATCACTTGAGGCGGCGGCTCTTCCAGTGTTTTAAGGAGTGCGTTAAAGGCATCCTTAGTGATCATGTGAAATTCATCGATGATGTATATCTTGTATCCGCCGCGTACGGGCATATAACGGACGTTATCGCGGAGGCTGCGTATCTCGTCAATACCACGGTTGGATGCGCCGTCGACCTCGAGAACATCAAGGCTGCGTCCGCCGGTGATCTCAGTACAATTCAGGCACTCATTACACGGAGTCGTCGTCGGGCCGCCTTTTTCACAATTGATCGCCTTTGCAAAAATACGAGCCGTTGTTGTTTTTCCCACACCGCGCGGGCCGGAAAAAATATAGGCGTGCGCGATACGTTTTGAATCGATCGCATTTTTGAGGGTGGTAGTGATATGTTCCTGCCCGATCACGTCGTCGAAATGCATGGGACGATATTTACGGGCAATGACCAGATACGACATGAAAGTCCTGAGTTAGAGTAGATGTAAAAATTAGCCCAAGCTTATTACGGCACATCCAAGGATACGCCTACCGTTGCTTCCTTCCGGACCTGGCGGGGTTCAGCTGCCTCAAATTGCGTAAGGCTCGGGCTATAAAAATAACTTATTCGCACGGCATCATTTTTGATGATGCCCAAAGTAATCAATCCGCCTCTATTTGTCAAGCAATCTTACATTAAAAGGTATTACTTTTGGCGTCCCAAAGTCTAAGAACCTCATCGTCGGGTGGAGTCGGGTTCGTATTTGTAACCAGCGACAGAATTTCATCCGTTGAAACAATACCGTTGCTCCCAATGAACAATGCCCGGAGCCGGGAAACCGCCATGATCTTTCCCTGCGCTTCAAACCGTTGTTCGAGATAGATCCATTTTTTATCCCAGGTCAAAACGCGGGATATCAGGTCAAATTTTTGAAACGGATTCAGTGAACGAAAATACTTTATTTCGACAGCGCCTACGACCGGGAACCATTTCTTTTTTGGCAATTTCCACAAAATATTAAGCTGAGACATAAAATGCGTTCGTCCGAGGTCCATCAGCGTCAGATAACGGCCGTTATTCATATGCATATTGATATCGCAGTCAATCGGCCAGACACGGAAGCCTATGCGGCTTTCTTCAAAAAGAGATATCTGTTTTACAAATTTGGAAATAATGAAGATTCGTAACATTCGAAACCACAAATTCATGGATTTCCCTTTATTTAACGCCCGCAAAAAAAAACCAGCGTCAACTGTGACGCTGGTTTTGCAGACAAAACCTATATCATACGGTTCACATAATGCCTTTTTTCATCGCTTCACGTGCCGTCATACCGCCCGCCATCTCAACGATTTTATTATCGTAATGATCGGCTATGCGCGCAACCGATTTGATCGACGCATTGAATTCATTCTCATCCAAATGCGCTCCTGCCAGCGAATGGCCGAATATAATAGTTCCGTCATAAGTAATCCCGAAAGAACCAAAATGCAGAACGGCGTTCTCTCTCAAAAGAAACCGCATCAAGCCTTCATCCAATCGGGAATCCTGCACGACGTAGGAAAAAGATTCAACGATCACATCATCGCTGTGCCAGGGTCGGATAACCGTCTGAACAACCGTAGATCCCTCGAATACCAGAAACCGTCCGTCATCATGCTTCTCATAATTCTTTTTGTAGAGTTTCTTGATGTAACCCTCAACCTTATTCTGGACTTTTAAGATCAACTGCTCGGTAGAAAGTTTAGGGGATTTCTTTGATGTTTTCTTTGCAGTCTTCTTGACTGATTTTTTTGCAACCGCTTTTTTGACTGCTTTTTTCACAATTTTCTTTTTAGCAGTTTTTTTTGAAGCCGCTTTTTTCATAGCTTTCTTTGCCATAGATCCTCCTGGGTTGCGATGAGTATGCTTTTGTTAGTTTGTGAATGACCAAACTTGACTTGAATGTATAAAAAGTCCGAAAAATATGAGTAAAAGTCAAGATTGATTGTCGCCGATTCGTTGCATGAAATCCCTTATTTCATCAATTTTCTCAAAACAGATTTAACATTGCGCATGAAACCTGAATATTTTGTCCGTTTAACCGGACTATTCTTAAACCTTATTCTGAATTCTTCCTCGGTGATTTCATTCCAGCTTTGGATATTCGTATTTATATTTTCTTCCCTGGGGAAAAATCCACTCACGGTTGTTGTCTGAGAAAATTTTTCGTTCCAGGGGCAAACATCCTGACAAATATCACAGCCGTAGACCCAGTTATCAAATGATTGAGCGGTTTCTTTCGGAAATACTTCTCCGCGAAACTCAATCGTCAGATACGAAATACATTTATTCGAGTCAACGACATACGGCTGAGTGATTGCCTCCGTGGGACATGCTTCAATGCATTTATTACAGGTACCGCAAAAATCCTCTATCGGACGGTCATAGTCGAGCTCAATATTCAATATGACCTCGCCAAGAAAAACCCATGAACCAAGATCCCTCGTTATCACATTGGTGTGTTTCCCCTGCCATCCGATCCCTGCCTGAACCGCCCAGTATTTATCCATTACCGGCGACGTGTCAACGCAGCAGATGCCGTCGGCCTCAGCGGAAACGGATTTAATCTCATCCAATAACGAACGGAGCTTACTTTTCATGATTTCATGATAATCGTCACCCCAGGCGTATCGGGATATTTTTGCTATATCCGGGTTTGATGGGATTTCCTGTGGCGAGTTGTAGTTCAGCGCAACGGAGACAATGGACTTCGCACCGGGAAAAAACTTACGGGGATCGGCTCGCTCATCAAGACGGTTTGTCATCCAATTCATGGTACCGTGAAATCCGGATGTAAGCCATTTTTGAAGCAGCGATGCAGAAGCAACCTCTTCCGCTCGGGCAATGCCCACTTTATTAAAGCCGACATCAAGCGCTTTGGATTTGATCCAGTTAGTCAGTTCTCTTTTGTTCACGGCTCAACCTGTTTATAAATACGGTCCAGATACCTTATATGAAGAATATAGAAATGTTAATACAAAAACAAAACGCTCTGATAACTCAGAGGGTTCTTCATTTGGTCGGGGCGAGAGGATTTGAACCTCCGACATTGGCGCCAAGGCGCCACGCGCTACTTTGGGTCTTTGCAATCCAGGTCATCTAAAAACCTTCTTATTCCTCGTTTCTTGATCTCACTTTCAAGCCTAATGACCTCACCCCTCATGCCACATTCAAAATATGTGACCAATTCCCATGGCGAACCGTTTTTTGTTGATCGGTTTAACCCGGTATTGTGATCACGGATTCGCTTATCCAGTTCATGCGTATGACCTGCGTAATATCTGCCCAAAGACGTACTGAAGATAATGTACACATAATAGATCATAGTCACACTAAACTGAAGAACCCTCTGATTACTCAGAGGGTTCTTCATTGGGTCGGGGCGAGAGGATTTGAACCTCCGACATCCTGCTCCCAAAACAGGCGCGCTACCGGGCTGCGCTACGCCCCGAACATTATTTTTTAAACAATAAATCTCTTAACAGAATCGCCGACATTGGCGCCCAAGGCGCCACGCGCTTACCGGGCGGAGTTTATCCCGCTACAAACGGGACTACGTCCCAAACATCATGTATTCAAACGGGCTGCAATATAGAGATTCAACCTGCGATTGTCAAGCTGTATCTCTTTTATCGACTCATCGTTTTGAACGATTTCCGCAGCAGGTCCATTGCTTCATCGATCTCAGCTTTGGATATATTGAGCGCAGGCCTGAGGCGAATGGTATTTCCTCCGCATTTCAGAATGAGCAGACCCTGTTCATACGCTTTTTTGACCAACGTATCACGCATATCCGTTGTCGGAAGATCAAAGGCACACATCAGACCGGCTCCCCTGACATTGGTAATGTCCGTAAAATCTTTTTGAAGATCGCGTAACTGACTCAGCAAGTGATCGCCGACCGCTTGTGCATTATCAATCAGTTTTTCGTCTTGAATAATCTTCAGATACCACGTTGAACGATACATATCCGTAAGATTTCCGCCCCAAGTCGAGTTAATGCGGCCGCTATGCGCAAATACATGGTCTTTGACCTCATCGATACGTTTGCCTGCCAATATACCGCAAACTTGCATTTTCTTGCCGAACGCAATGATATCCGGTTTCACGCCGATCTTCTGGTGCGCCCAAAAAGAACCTGTAATTCCTACACCCGATTGAACCTCGTCGTAGATGAAGAGTATCTCATTCTCATCACAGATCTGGCGCAATGCTTCATGAAACTCTTTTCTGAAGTGATTGTCCCCTCCTTCAGCCTGGATCGGTTCGATGATGAGACACGCGATCTGTTTCTTGAATTTTGCAATTTGTTCACGGATGTAATTCAACGATTCCTGTTCCCGTTCTTTTACATCCAAGAGGCTCTTTTCGTCAAGCGGAAACACGATCTTAGGATTCGGCGCTTTGATCCAGTCAAATTTAGGAAAGTACTGAACTTTGTGTTTATAAAAAGTATTCGTCATGGTCAGCGTATAACCCGAACGTCCGTGAAAAGCTTCATTAAAATAGATCACCTTCATGGAATTGACATACGCATTCTCTTCTTCGGCCGACTTGAACCCGTTAGGAAACTGCTTCCGCACTTTCCAGTCAAATGCAGTTTTGAGGGCATTTTCTACGGCCAAGGCGCCTCCGGACACCATGAATAGATGAGGCAGATAATCCGGTATGCCCGTTTTTTCAAACGTTGCGACGAATTCCGCCATGGCAATGGTGTACACGTCCGCATTAGCCGGATTATTGGTTGCAGCTTCAACGAGGCCGTCCTTGAATTCCTGTGATTGAAGACGCGGGTGGTTCATTCCGATGGGCGCGGAACCGAAGAAGGAATACAGATCGAGATAGGATTTACCGGTTTTGGAATCGATGATCCTGGAACCGGCACTTTTTTTTGTGTCAAGAACTAGATCAAATCCGTCCACCTGCATGTGTTTGCGCAGGGTATCATGAACCTGATCCGCTCTAAGATGTATATTCAGCATGACGATTCTCCTTAAATTGAAATGGTAATAGTATTTTCCATAGCTTATGCTTGGAAAATAAATTAGTACAAAGGAGAATCTATATCATACCCTCCATTCCGGTTTAAGCAGACATTTCCTGCGGCCGATAAGAACTTCCTGCTGTCCGATCCACCACAGGCAAAATCCTTCACCCATGGTGGAATGGTCAACAAGAATTTCAAAAATATTCTTAAAGAATTTGATCATTATTTTCTAATAATTATCGATCTGCGCGCGCTGCAGTTTGTCGCTGTAATCGATGTAAACCGTTTTCAATTCGCTGAAGAAATCATAGACGGCCCAGCCGCCTTCGCGATGCCCGTTACCCGTTTCTTTCACACCGCCGAAAGGCAAATGCGCTTCGGCGCCAATGGTCGGCGCATTGATATAGGTAATGCCGGCCTTGATATCGCGAATCGCTCTGAATGAATCGTTAACGTTCCGCGTATATAACGCAGATGAAAGTCCGTACACCGTATCGTTCAACACCGTGATGGCTTCATCGAAATTTTTAACTTTAATAACAGACAGAACCGGACCGAAGATCTCTTCCTGTTCGATACGCATGCCGGGTTTGACGTTCGTAAAGATCGTCGGTTTGTAGAACCAGCCTTTTTTCAAATCGCCTTCCATGGCGCGTTCGCCGCCGCACATCAGTTTTGCGCCCTCAGCTTTTCCTATTTCCACGTATTCGTGATCGGTATTTAATTGGCCTTCATTCACACAAGGCCCGACGTCGACGCCTTTTTCCAGGCCGTTGCCCAAACGTAATTTCTCAGTACGCTTGACCAACATATCGACAAACTGATCGTGGATCTTTTCATGAAGGATCAAACGGCTGGTGGCCGTGCAACGTTGTCCCGTAGTACCGAAAGCGCCCCAGAGCACACCGTCGAGCGCCAATTCCAAATTGGCGTCATCCATGACGATCTGGGCATTTTTTCCGCCAAGTTCGAGCGATACGCGCTTCAACGTTTTGCCGCAGGATGATGCAATGGTCTTTCCTACTCCCGACGAACCCGTAAAACTGATAAGTTCCACATCAGGATGTTCTACGATCTTCATACCTACTGCGCCGCCGCCGCCGTGAACGATGTTCACAACGCCTTTTGGAATGCCGGCATCGTGCAGGATCTGGACAAGGCTCGTTGCCGTTTTTGGCGTGTCCGATGCGGGTTTAAAAACGACGCAATTACCGCAAACCAAAGCAGGAAATATCTTCCATGTGGGAATTGCCATTGGAAAGTTCCACGGCGTCACGATTCCGGCGACGCCGATCGGAGTGCGTATCGCCATGGCGAACTTATTGGACAATTCTGACGGTGCCGTATGGCTGAATAATCTCCGTCCCTCGCTGGCCGCATAATAAGCCGTGTCGATGCCTTCCTGAACGTCGCCGCGGGTTTCGGTTAAAACCTTACCCATTTCGCGCGTCATTTCTCGTGCAAGTTCTTCCTTACGCTCGACCATCAGATCGCCAACCTTTTTCAAAATATCCCCGCGTTTCGGAGCCGGCGTTAAACGCCATTCGTTCCAGGCCGCTTTCGCCGCAGCTACCGCTTCGTTGACATCTTCTTCGGCCGACTTAGGAAAAGTGCCGATCACTTCATCCCAATTGGCCGGATTACGATTCTCAAATGTCTGGCCGGACTTTGCGTCTTTCCATTGTCCGTTAATAAAATTTTGAAATTTCTGTGCCATCGTCATTCACCTCGATCTTATTTTAATTTTATTCGATTAGCCGACCGGTTTTTATTTTAAATTTCTTTCGATCCGGTCGCGGAAACTGTCGCTCGACATCGCTTTTCTTGCCACCAGTCCCCAAAGTGTCAAGATCCCGCCTATAATGATACCTGTAATACTGAATCCGAAAGGAGGAACGCTCGGAATAAGTATGATCAGACCCAGAATGATCCAGATCCAATACAATTTTAAAAGCCATAATATGATCATAGATGATCTCCTTCAAATAAATGCTATTGCCGTCCAGAATAAATATTTTCTAAAACAAACACATCTTTATCTAATCGGTAGAAATACGTGCGTTGTCTTACATCTCCTTCGTCGGTATCGGGATACTCCACTTCGTCGATCCGTACCCTGAATTTTTCTTTTTCATGAGCGCGTGTCAGGGAGATATTGCAGGAGAAACTTAAACCGCCTTTAGTATCGAGGCTGAATAACGAGGTGAATGCGCCGTTGATCATTCGTTCAATACGGCAATAGCGACGGAGATTTTTGTCCAGCAGTACGGAATAAATATCCGGCCTCTCGTCATTGTCCACATCGATCACTTTAATATCAAATACGCTTCCGCCTTCGCAGCTGTTGACGATATTGCATGTCCACTTTCCTTCTTCCAGGTAATAGACCATCACATACGTGATCTTTTCATTCAAACTGCCCGAAACGATCAACTCATTATTCCCGTCGCCGTCCAGATCGGAGGAAAAGCCTTTGTAAACGGAGAAATCGCATTGCGAGACAGGCTTCTCTATGACACCCGGATAATTCACCGACGCGTCCCTGTAAGTATCTTCGATGTAGTTACGTTCATTCAAACTTGTCCAATTACCTAAGACACCGGCAAACCCAAAGCCGGTAGACAAGAACAACGCCAAACAAAACAATGTTGAAATTCTCAGAAGCAAGTTTTCACGTCCTAAATTATAGCCTGAACCAAATACTTTTCAAGTCAATAAGCAGCCAATTCCCTCATCACCTTCAGCATCTTGTCCTTATTAGGCAGAAAGTGGGCCTCGAGCGGCGGGCTGTACGGAACCGGGGTGTCCAGCGCCGCCAGGCGACGGATAGGCGCATCTAAATACTCAAACGCATTCTCAGTGATGAATGCGGAAACATCGCCGCCAACTCCTCCGGTCAGCGTTGCTTCGTGCGCAATGATCACACGGTTCGTCTTTTTTACGGAATCCAGAATAAGATCTTTGTCATACGGCAGAATACTTCGCATGTCCAGAACTTCCACGCTGACGCCGTCTTCTTTTTGTATCTGCTCCGCGGCTTCCAGCGCCCAATGCACGGCCGAACTGTATCCGATCACGGTCATATCTTTGCCTTCGCGCTTGATATCGCCTTTTCCGATCGGCACGATATAATCGTCATCCGGCACTTCGCCTTTGATACGGCGGTAGAGGAATTTATGTTCAAAGAATAAGACCGGATTATTATCGCGGACAGCGGCCTTGATCAGACCTTTGGCGTCGTAGGGCGTCGAGGGGGAAACGATCTTTAAGCCCGGAACATGAAAGAACCACGCTTCGGGATTTTGTGAATGGAAAGGCCCGCCGTGCACGCCGCCGCCCGATGGACAACGTACCACCATCGGCACCGCTTCGCGCCAGCGGTAATGGATCTTTGCAGCTTGATTAACTAACTGGTTAAACCCGCAGGAAATAAAATCGGCGAATTGCATTTCCGCCACCGGACGCAGGCCCATTAGAGCGGATCCGACGCACACGCCGATGATACCGGCTTCTGAAATCGGCGTATCCATCACCCGGTCGGCGCCGAATTCGTCGATAAATCCCTTGGTCACCTTAAAAGCACCGCCGTAGATACCAATATCCTCGCCAATCAGATAAACATTGGAGTCGCGCTGCATCTCCTCGCGCAGCCCCATTGAAATCGCTTCCAGATATGTAACTGTCGCCATTATTTCCTTTTGAAATATATTAACAGATCGTATAATATAAAATTCACCAAACCGGGCTTATTGCTCCAGCAACTGCAACTGGTTTCCATCAGGATCAACGACCACAGCCGTCTTACCGAATTCCAATTCCGTAATACCTTGTGTGAATTTCACGTTACGCGATTTCAGAGTTCCAACCGTACGTTCCATGTCATCAACCTCGAATTGGATCAGAACACCGTTCTTTTTATAATCTTTCGGTTCCGCGCTGCGTTCCCCGCCCTTTTCCAAAATAAGTATCGTGCCTTCGGTATTAAACTGCGCTAAACCTTCTTCGTGATACGTTATATCTAAACCTAAGCCGTCTTTATAAAAGGCCAGCGAGCGGTCGAAATCCGACGCGTAGATGCAGACATATTTAATATTGGTAATCATTCCGGGCATTGTATGAACTCCTTCTTAGGTTGATGTAATGTATCTATTTCGAAAATCGTATTCCTTCACTCAGGGTCTTTCCATCAAAACCGGTCGTGTCGAGACCCAAAATTGCCGCCAA
Source organism: uncultured Bacteroidota bacterium (assembly GCA_964535295.1). Lineage (GTDB taxonomy): Bacteria > CLD3 > CLD3 > SB21 > SB21 > SB21. Next base: position 11,853 of record CAZHUW010000015.1, on the reverse strand, counting down.
GGTGGGCGCGATGTCTGCGGGTGAACAGGGTTTCCCGAACGTCCCGGTTTTTATCCAACGCGGTCCTGCCAACATGAGCGGAACATGGCGATCATATGAAAAAGGTGAACCGTGTTCTGCGCCAACATCGTTCCTGTCCCAGACGTAATTCGGTTTCAGAACAATGATCACATCGCCGCTGTTCCGTGCGTGATAACCCTTTTGGATCAGCTCAGAAACCTTATCCTGACCGATTTTACCTTGCTTCAGGCTGTTAGCCGTAAATACCTGAAAAACCTGAGGCACCGATTTGGTCAAAACCTCGCTAATATAATCTTCTGCGGCCTTTTTATCAATCTTTTTTTCGTTGAGCGCCGCTTGGTTGAAATACAAATCAAGGTTTGCCATGCGGCTGACATACGAACTTTCCTTCGTCAATTTGCCGTATTTTTTTGACATGGATTCCTGAACCAGCTTTTCGATATCTGAAGGCTTCACTCTATCGGCATCGATTCCTTGTTTCACCTGCCCTTCAGGGATCGGCGCAACGCCATGATCGGAAGTTAGGATGTAGAGTATATTGTCTTCACCCACCGTCTTGTCCATAAATTTGAACAGCCGGGCTAAATAACGATCCGTACGAAGCGTTACGTCCATCACTTCCCGGCTCATCGGCCCGAAACTGTGTCCGATCTCATCGTTAGCTGAGAAACTGATACAAAGTATATCCGGGACCTCGTCAGAACCTAGTTTTTCTTCGGCCACCAATCTCTCAGTAAAATCCAATAATGCTTCCGAAGAAAATGGCGTTTGCAATAGAAGCCGGTAATAATTTGAATCCGGCACCGCTGCACCCATCCCCACAACATAAGGTAAAGTTCCGCTCCACCCTTTAGGATAGTCGTAATGAAGTATCGAGGCTGTGTCAACGGGATAATTCTCTTCCGGAAGAAGCAAGTCCCACTTTCCGCCGACCCATCTGTCAAAACTGCGTTCCTGATTGTAATGTTGAACCCATGACGGATACGATGCCATGTAATACGAACTGGTAAAAAATCCGCCTTGTTCGTCGTTCATCCAATACGCCGCGTTTGCCGAACGGCCGGCCATGAGGATTGCCACATAATCTTTGTTTGACACACCAAATACCTTAGACTTGAGGGACGTCTGATGCCGGAGGATATCCCCCAGATTATCTACCAACATTCTTTTTGGAGACCTTCCTTCCAGATTTGATTTTTGAGTTAGACCCAAAACAGCCGACGCCGTATCTTCCACGGAAAAAACCAGGCGCTTGAGCTCTCGGTCATACCAATGGTTTGCGATAATGCCGTTAGTTCGCGGAAAAGTTCCGCTCGTCATCACGGTATGTCCTACCGATGTTTTCGTAACGGCATGTTCATACTGACAATTGACAAAATTCGCGCCCCGTTCCAACAGATAATTAAATCCGTCCTTGCCAAAATAGCGGGCAAAACGCGTCGTATAATCAAAACGGAACTGATCGATACTGATGAAAACGATCAGTTTTGGAGGCGCTGACTTTTCCGAATTGTCGGCGGGTCTGCACCCGATCAGGATACACGCCAATGTGATAAATGCAATCTTGTACATGATCAATTACCTCAATTTTTTGCGGAGCAGTGTAGTAATTTTTTAAGCAAATTAAAAGGTAAAACTGCGAAACCGCGCAGAAAACCCATTGACAAAACCGGATGAAATAAGTACCATCGTCTCAATATGAGATTAGAATTTACATCCGCCATTATTTCCCTTATGCTTCTGATGTCTGCTTGCGCTCAGTTGAAAGAACCTGCGGATTCCGATAATAATGACGATACCTCCAGCGCCGTCGTGCTGACTAGTTTTCCTGTGACCACGAGCCAATTCATCGATGATCCTGATGATGAAGATTTTTACAAAGTGGAAATTGCATCGGCAAAACTTATTACAATAACATTATCGATCCCATCGGGCAAGGATTATGACCTGTCTTTCCTGAATGATGCGGAGTCGGCGGTGGACAGTTCCATAAATGGTGCCGGCTTAACTGAATCGATCAATTTTACCTCATCATTGCCGGGCACCTATTTTATACGAATTTCCAGCGGGGACGGTTCGTTCACGGCGGCAAACAAATACCGGCTGACCGTTCAGGTTTCAGATACCGGCGGCTTACCCGGTTTTTCTAACCCGCATCTGATCCTCGGCAATCCTAGCGAAGCTAAAGCCTTTCCTGATTCTTCCAAGAACTATCTGATGGAGAAATCGCAATTTGCGCTTTCTTACAACAGTTCTGCCGGCAGGCCAAATTGGGTTTCGTGGCAGTTGAATAACGCGTGGGTGGGAAATGTGGCGCGGCAAGAGGATTTCCGTTCCGACGAATCGCTCCCTGAGGCTTGGTATTTTGTCGAGGCTAATGATTTTGATAATTCAGGGTACGACCGCGGTCACATGTGCCCATCGGGCGATCGTACGGCAACGGAAGCGGATAATTCAGAAACTTTTTTGATGACCAATATGATCGCGCAGGCTCCGGATAATAATCAGGGCCCGTGGGCCGATCTTGAGAATTACTGCCGCGGCCTTGTGGCCGAAGGAGATGAACTTTTTATTATTGCAGGCGGTTACGGTTCCAGTGGCTTCATCGCGGCAGGTCATGTGTCGGTTCCCGCGCGAATATGGAAAATCATTGTGGTATTAAACGAACCCGCCGGCGGTTTGGCCGGCGTTACTTCGGCTACACGAGTCATTGCGGTGGACATGCCGAATGTCAACGGTATCCGAAATGCGAACTGGAAAAACTATCGCGTATCCGTCGATCAGCTTGAAGCCGCAACGGGTTACGATTTCATGTCAAACGTTCTGGCATCCATTCAATCCGTGATCGAGGGCACGGTTGACAATAAGTAATTGTCTGCGGCTAAATTCCAAATTCCTTTCTAAAAAACCGATCGCCTCCTGCCAGGCCAGATCTGTAGACTCCGGATCGTAACGCGGCCCTTCATCGGGCATGAATGCATGTTCCGCCGGAAATAGTTTGATCGAGAAATCTGTCCCCGCTTTTTTTAATTCGGCTTCGATCTTCGTTCGTCCTTCAGCCGGAACGTGCGGATCGAGAGATCCGAAAATCATAAGCAGTTTACCACGGATCTCCTTTGCCCTTTCGAGAGAACCTGCATTATTATCTTTGCCTAATTTTCCATTGTGAATACCTGTGCCGTAGAAACATACCGTTGCCTTGACGTCCGGCTGAAGCGCCGCGCGAAAGGCGAGATGGCCGCCGATACAAAACCCTGCAGCGCCTAATTTCCCGCTGGAAAACTTAGGATGCACCTTCAAATAATCCAATACCGCACGGCAATCCTCGTCAAATTCCGCCACGCGTGTCTGCGCCGCATCGTTCATTCCCCTGTCGCGCCCCGTATCATCAAACGGTATCCAGGCGCCGGGCGGTTCTACGCGGTGGTAAATTTCCGGCGCAGCGACAACAAATCCATACCCGGCCAAACGAATACAAGCCCGTACCATTGTCGGCGTAAGCTGGAAAATATCGGAATAAAAAATGATACCCGGATATTTCCCTTCCGCTTTCGGCGATGCAACAAACATCCGCATGGGACTTTGATCCACGGTGATGTCAACATACTGATGCGTAACGACCATCGGATATTCCTTTTTATGTCACTTCGAGCGCAGCAAAAGCGGAACGAGAAATATTTTCCTCTTATCGGTTCTCGTTGCGCTAGGACTGACGTTTGGTTCCAATTTATTCCGCGTACATTTTGATCACTTTGACAATCGCCTCGGTGCACACTTTACAGAAGGGTACATCGTTGCGTGTGAACATGATACAATCGATCTCAGGCCGATATAATCCTTTCGACTCATATGCCGCACCTTCAAACGCTCCGACCTTGCCGAAGAACTTGTTCTTGTTGAGCATTGGCGTAGTGACCTCTTTGACCTCTTTGAAAAGCGCTTCCATCTGCTCTTCGGTTGCCTTCTCCGCTACCATTTTCTCGCGTTTTTTCTGCCGTTCAACTTCATATTTGTCATATTCATCTTTATTCCACGGCGTCGGCAGAGGCGTTCCGGCTTCCATCAGGTGTTTCCATTTCATATTTGCCGGATCAAAAAGTCCGGTAACATTGGGTTCCCAGGGCTCAACTGACGGCATAGCGTAATTCTCATAAGATACCGGCGAAGTGTAATATTCGTCGCCAAGGCCCGCGAAGGAATGACCGAATTCATGCACGAAAACATAAGCCGCAGGTTCCGTATCCGAAGTCACCGTGGCCCACAAATTGAAAATACCGCCGCCGCCGTACTTACGGTCATTGGCAACCATGATGATCGCGTCATAAGGCGCATTGGCCGCCATCTCCCTCATATTCTTATTCTCATAGGTCAGGACATACCGGTCGGAATCGAACGAATTGAAACTGAGGCCTAGGGCGGATTTGCGCCAAACCGCTTTGCGCGGGTTACTGATGCCGGATTGATTCGAAACGATATCGATCGCGCGAACATTAAAGTCTTTCTTATGGGACTTGAACGGCTCCGTTTCGAACATCACACCGACCAGGCGCGTGACGTCTTTGTGGAATTTCTCTTTTTCTTTCGCCGTATAACCGTCGGCAAGGATCAGAATATCGACCTTCTTCGCCGCATCGCCGTTCTCAAACACGCTCCAGACCTCGCCTGCAGGCACGAGCGGGGAACGGTTCACAAAACGGCTCGCCGGATCGATCGTGGTGACATAGATCTGCGAAAAAGAACCGTCGTCCTGACGTTTTTTTAAGACCAGTTGTACTTTAGATTTGGGTTCCGGGAATCTCTGGGATTCATGGAACGATCGCGACATTTTTGCCGCCTCGCCGGTCGTCTCCCATTCGCCGTAAATACTGGCAAAGCCGCGTGAATAAATCACTTTATTGGATTTCATATCCACTACTTCGAACAAGTATTTTCCAAAATTGGTCCCGTCAATGAGATTGACTTTGCTTCCCGCCCAGGCGCCTTCAAGGCGAATCTCATCCAAACTGATCTGCTCTTGCTTTGCGGTACCGCTGTGGTAGTAATCAAAACGAAAGGTCTGTCCGGTAAAATATTCATCGAACATGTTTTGGCCTCCTAAACCAAATAATGATAGAAATACGAGTAAGATCGTCATGACTTTTTCTCCTTAAATAAATTAGGGTTTTAATCAGTATGTTCTCAGTCATAGAACACGGATAACACAGATAAGACGGATTTAAACGGATTTGATTTTCTTTTTATCATTCGTAAATAATTTTCTTTTGAACTCAGGCTTTTTACCGAAATTTAAAAGTAGACCGACCTCTACTTCGGTTGCTTTGAGATAATTGATTAGTTGAAGCTCGTGTTCCTCCACTAATGTTTCTGCCGCTTTCAGTTCAACGATCACGCAGCTATTTACGACCATGTCTGAAAAATATTCACCAACTATTTGCTTATGATAATATACTTTAATTTGTTTTTGTTTTTCGCAAAACAAACCCATTGATATCAATTCCAGAAACAAAACATTCTCATAAACTTTCTCTAAAAAACCAAACCCAAGCTCGTTGTAGACTTTATAGAATGCTTTAATAATTTTATCTGTAATATCTTTATGTAGCAGTTCCATTTCTATCTGTGTTAATCAGTTAAATCCGTATTATCCGTGTGCTATTCTTTTTCACGGTAAATAGTTACTCCTTACTTAATTATTTTTCTTCCTCACATAGATCAATTTTTCAACTTCAGCAACAATATTGTTTTGTTCATCCACAACGGATGCCGTAAAAATGTAATCGGATCTGTCGCTTATTTCCAGATCGCTTTTGATGGATCTGATCTTACTGTCCGGTATATGAAACCGGGCACGGACCGTTCCTTTGCCGGGCTTGATAAACCGGATCTGCGCCGCCTTGTCCCAGACGACGTATTCTTTGCCGAGCTTACGCATCAGAATGAGCATATAAAAAGGGTCACACATGGAATACAGTGACCCTCCGTAATGAGTTCCGACATAATTTTTGTTCCAGAATCTCAGCTTCATTTCCACCTCTACCGCGTCTTCGTCATGATTTACTTGCTTGACGCGGATACCGGCTCCGAGAAACGGCGGATAAAAATTGATCCACCGAAAAAGACTCTTCTTAGGTATCATGTTGGTCTTTCGGATACAGGCCCGGGCTACTCCGCATAAATCCCCTCGGCCGCTTCTTCGCCTTGCGGGAACGGCGCATTCAGCGCAAATTCCTCCGCCTCTTCCATTTCCTTAGCCACCCGGTTCTTCAGCGCCTCATTTTCTTCGGATGTCAGTATCTTATGGTCGAGCAGGTATTTCTCCGCGCGTAAGATCGGGTCTTTTTTCTGCCATTCCTCAAACATCTCTTTCGGAACATAAAATGCGTCATCATGTTCCGCGTGTCCTTTCATGCGCATGGTCTTGGCTTCGATCAAGATCGGCCCGTTACCCGCGCGGCATTTTTCGATGGCGTACTTGGAGACACGGTACACTTCGAAGACATCGTTTCCATCCATGACAATGGCTTCCATACCGTAGGCTTTGCCTTTGACGGCAAAGTCTTTAAGCATGGCTTGCCCTGTGGTCGGCGTGGAATACGCCCAATTGTTATTTTCAATGATGCAGACAAATGGCAGTTTCATCACAGCGGCGATATTCATGCCTTCATGGAATTCGGCGGTTGATGTCCCCCCGTCGCCCGTATAAGTGAGCGCCACGCGCGGTTCTTTTTTGACCTTAAACGCCAGCGCGCATCCGGCTAAGTTGATGATCAAACTTCCGAGATGAGAGATCGGCGCAAATACTCCGATATTCAGATCGCCGAGATGGGAATTGCCGTCACGGCCTCCCGTCGGCGTGGCCGCCCGCCCGATGAAATTGGCCAGAAAATTCTTCACCGGTAATCCGCGAACAATAATGGAGCCGGCATTCCTAATGATCGGCCCGACCACATCGTCCTTTCCAAGCGCGTAAGCAGAACCTACGCTGGTAGCCTCCTGGCCGCGGCTGCCGTAAGCGGCGCCGATGATCTTGCCCTGACGATACAATTTGGCAATACGGTCGTCGAATGCACGATTGAGCATGATGAAGTAATACATCTCCTTTTTTTGCTCATCCGTTGGTTCGAATTTCTTGAGATCAAGGTCAGCAGAAGTTAGAAATAGTTTTGGTCCATTTTTAACGGACTGAATCTTAGCTTGTTTTTTACCCTTAGAAATCATGTTCCTATCATTTCATTTTTATAGTAGTCATTCTGAGCGAAGCGCTCAGAGTGACCGCGAAACTTATTCCGCATAAACATTTAATTCCGCATCCGCGCCGTTAGGCCACGGCGCCTTGTCGGCATATTCGACCGCATCGTCGATCTCTTTTTTTACTTCCGTAAGAATTTCCTCGATCCGTTTATGAGTGAGGATCTTCTTTTCCAGCAGGAATTTCTCGAATTGTTCGATCGGATCTTTCGCCTTCCACTTTTCCAGCAGTCCTTTGGGATAATATTCATGCGCATCGTGTTCCGCATGACCCCGCATCCGCATCGTGACGGATTCGATGATCGTCGGACCTTTTCCCGCACGGGCGCGATCCGTCGCCTCCTTGCAAACCTTATACACTTCCAGGATATTTGTGCCGTCCACTTTAATTCCCGGGATACCATACCCGATCGCGCGATCGACCGGGCTTTCACAGGCGTATTGAAGGTGCGTCGGCGTGGAATAGGCATATTGGTTATTCTCAATGATGAGGATGAAGGGTAATTTCCAAACCGCGGCCATATTCATACCTTCATGAAATTCGCCGACATTCATGCCGCCGTCCCCGATATAATTGATCACCACGGCATTTTCCTTTTTCTTCACCGCTGCCAAAGCCGTTCCAACGGCTTGAGGAATCATGGCGGCAAGATGACTGATATTGCCGACAATACGCAGTTTTTTGTCATAATAATGGCCCGTTCCGTCCACACCGCGCGTCGGACTCTCGGCACGCGCAAGATGATTGAGCATCAGAACTCTGGCCGACTGGCCCCGCGTGAAATGCGCCCCGATATCGCGGTGCATCGGGTACAAATAATCCTGAGGTTCCATCGCATACGCGCTGCCAACGGCCGTCGCTTCATTACCCCAGCCGGAGTAAGCGCCGCCGATCATCTTACTCTGTCGATACAACCGAATAATGCCCTGATCAAATTCCCGTGTCAGCCGCATGAGGCGATACATTTTCAAGTAATCTTGTGACTCAAGTGCGCTTTCCTTATCCGTTCCCTTTTTCTCGGAATTCTTCGATTTTGTTTTGAATTCAGCCATTGGTTCTTTCACGTATTAGGTCAATTATTATTATAGTATAATCCGGGAACGATCTCCTGGTACCATGGAACGGTACCTTCTAAGCCTGCGCCTTCAATGACGCTCGTGATCTTACGGAATTCTTCGAAAGGCGCTTCCGGAGAAAGCATGAGTGTGATCACGTGTTCACAATAACGGGTATTTTTATTTTGTTTAAGACGAAATATGATCTCATCCATGATATTTTTAAGGCCCTCCCAATCACGCTGTCCGGCAATATTCGGAAGCGTCTCCTTTTTGCCTTCGTTTAGCAATAAAAAATTATCAGACGCGACAAGATCATCCTTTGCAGTGAATGTTTCGGCCATAACGTTGATACCTGAAGCTTTTAATTCAATCATGAATTTGATCGACCGGCTGAGCCGAATGCCGCCGGGATAAAGTATTTTGTCCATGCGGCTGCCGGCCTTTTCGGCTTTGCGTTGAACGGTATCTTTAGTATTGAGAAGATCGATCCGATCTAATTCTGACAATCCTATGGTTTTATACTCGGGTTTTTTCCCGAAAACGTTTGAAACATAAGGGCTGCATTGAGCGGCATTCTTACTGATAAAGGACCGCATGACCGGAACGTTGCTTCCGCCGGCAAAGTACAACCGCTCAAAGTTTGCTTGAAAAACGGTGTAGGCTAATTTTATAAAAGTGCCGTACGTCACATCCTGTAGAACATAAAGTGATGCTGAATAAGGCCGATCTTTGATCGAATCAATATTGGCGGCCAGTTCATCGTATTCTTTATTTCGTTGTGAACCTTCTTTCATTGGAATGAGTGATTCCATCTCCTCCGTCACGCTATCACGGTACATCTGAATGTTTTCCCGCAGATCATCAAGAGCGTTGTATAATTTATCAACAAGAAAAACAGACTGCCCGACCACGGAATCCAGATCAGAAACAGCCAGGTCGTTTAGATATATTTTAGAATCCGCAACGCGCAGTTTGGCTTGGGGTTCCGGAACAGGCTTACTGCATGCAACTAATAGCACTAGACTTATGAACGTCACCGAGAACACGAAAATACGACCAAGACACTTCATTCGGCTATCGTCAATTTGCCATTTACTAGTATTCCCAAACATAACTCGCTGCCTGTCCTCTTGTTTCTTCCACTTTAACCGCTACGGAGATCACATAACTGACGATATCCTGGCCCGGATGAGCCTCATTCCACACTGATTCCAGTTTTCGGCAAAATGCGTCGCACAGATATTTGGCCAATAATTCCGACGTCACATTACTGATCGGAAGTATTTCCACATCTTCGCACGGGAAACTGTAGTTTTTAGTGAATCCCGAACCCGAGAAAACTACCTCGAACTGATCGCGGTTCTTTGACAATTTCAGATATTTGGATTCCGTCGGCAGTAATATTTTCTCATCCAGTTGGTCGCATAACCCTTCCATGATACGCTTGATGTGTTTGAAATCGAAGGTGATCCCGTTGCTGCTGTCCCGGCATTCGATATTCAGCGAAACATAATAATTGTGCCCGTGCATACGTTCGACATCATTATCGTCGAAAATAGTAAAATGGGCGGAACTGAATTTCAAATACTCTTTTGAAATGTGCACTATGAATTTCGACATATGCCGCCGATGCCCGACCTTAATGGATGTGGTAAAAAATTATGTAAAAGCTAAAAAAATTAATGCCAATTTCAAATCAAATTTTGACCTTCGAGTAAATTTAAACCTGAAAACTCCATATTTTTTACATTGATTTATAAACAAAAAATCGGTAGTTTGATGCGCATTTTTTTAACCTTCATTTACTCCTGATCAATTTATGAAACCCAAGAATCCTATCGAAAAAGCCGTCCTTAGTAACGTAAAAGTCGACTATGCCGCCGGAAGCTTGTCACTGACCGATCCGTTCACCCAACTCCCTGTTCGCGTCGGCATTGCAGACCTTGCTTTTATGATACGCCTGCAGAATTTGCTTTACACCGAGTTAGCGGAAAAATCCGCAGAACCCGGCGCTTTTTTCTATGAATTCGGCAAGAGCTGGGGAATGGAGTTTTACGATCAATTATCTGAAAGAATCAAGCGGGCCGGTATCGACTCGATCTCTCAACCGCAGGATTTTTTAAAGGACGAGTTTATAGAGCACTTGAATAGTTATCTAAGCTATTCCGGTATGGGCCAATTCCGCATCACGGAAGGAAATAAGTTCTACATTGTCAATATTAAAAACTCGGTGGAATTCTCTTTCGATGCACCCCATTCCGATTATATGAACAGCACCTTATGCGGATTTTTAGCAGCGTTGTTTTCATCGTTAGCGGGGAGGGAGATTTTCTGTTCTCCATTGTCCGGAACGAAAACCCCCGATAGAAACCGTTTTGCATTGAGCACGAATCAGGTTATCCGCGAGATCACGGAACACGCGGCATCCGGTAAAACGGAAAAGGAAATTCTCGCACTCTACGGCAATCAAAATTTAGAATAAATTTCAATGGGTCTTATATTCAGCATAGCAAGCCAAAAAGGCGGCGTCGGTAAAACGACCACGGCGTTGAATCTCGGCGTGGCGTTTGCACGAAGTAACCGGAAGGTCCTCATCATTGACGCCGACCCCCAAGGCGGCATCGTGTATAGTCTGAATAAGCAGCATCACTCACCCTTTGGATTATATCAGGTGTTTTGCGGAGAGGCCGAGATCCAGGACGGCGCGCAGCCTACGGAACTTGAAAATCTTTACGTCATGGATTCCGGAATCCCCAATTCCAACTCGGAGATCCAGGCATTCGAGGATTCAACGCGCGCAACCGGCTTATTTCGCGAATCGGTTTTGAATGCATCGCCTCATTATGATCTCATTTTGATCGACTGTCCGCCGGGGATCGGACTTATTTCGACCGGTGCGCTCATTGCCTCCGATTATACGATCATCCCTCTGCAGAGTGAGCCGTTGAGCCTTCGGACATTTCCGCAACTTCTGCATCAATTGATCGATATTAAGAAAACGGCGAACCACAGCATTGAGATCGCGGGGATTCTTTTGACCATGTACGATCACCAAAGCGCTGCATCCCAACTTGTTCATGAAGAAGTGCGTAAATATTTCACGGAAGACCTTGTTTTTGATACCGCCATTCCACGCGACACTAACCTAAATATGTTGTATACGGGGAATCGGCCTCTCACGGAAGCGCTGGAAGAACTGGAAAATACGTCGGGCGGTCTGCAAGCCTATTATGGTCTTGCCGAAGAAATACATTCAAAATTTTTTGCCCGTTCACATCACGAATTAATTACCAGGAACTTTTAAACCGATAATCACGGAAGTCACCATGCCTGATACACCTGCTTCAGCCGAAAAATTCTCGGAATTCATACTGCCGGAGAATTATGTACAATTCTCCCCCCTTAATTCCGAGATCGCCGTTCACGATTCCCTGCGCGGAGTGGCGTTTGACAAAGCATTTTTGCAAGGCTTGAGCTCATTTGTTTCGGCAAAATCCCCAAAAAAGCCCGGCGATATCCTCTATA
>CAZHUW010000014.1:0-30740 GCA_964535295.1 uncultured Bacteroidota bacterium | reverse complement strand
CCGATCGCGCATCCTGTAACATCAATGATCGAATCCAAAGATCCAACCTCGTGCAAATGAACTTTATCGATCGTTGTCCCGTGAACGATTGCTTCAGCTTCGGCTAGGCATGTAAAAGTTTTAAGTATGCGTTCTTTGCAGACAGTATGAAGGGAACTTTTATCAATGATCTCCTCAATATCGCTCAAATGCCGGTGACCTGCGCCGTCCCTGCATACTTTCTCTACACGGGTTCCATAAACGCCTCCGCGCTTGACCTGTCGAACCGAGATTTCAAATTGACCTTGAACCGGCAGCTTGGCCAATTCGTTCTTCAGAACAGTCAGCGATAGTCCTGCATCCACCAACGCTCCCAGAAGCATATCACCGCTGATCCCGGACGTGCAATCGATGAAACCGATTCTCATTTTTCACCTGCGGCTTGGTTTGAAGCTCTTAGGTATTCTTTGAATTTTTCCAATGCGCGTGCGCGATGGCTTATACCGTTCTTGATATCCGGTTCCAGTTCCGCCATGGTCTTTCCGAATTCGGGAATAAAAAAGATCGGATCATACCCGAAGCCGAATTGCCCCACAGGATGATGGTTGATCCTTCCTTCGCAAACGCCGTCAAAGAATTTCTCAAAATAATTCCCGCTTCTGTCACGGCCAACATAAGCCAGAACACAATGAAACCGGGCCGAGCGCCGGTCGTCCGGGATATGCTTGAGTTCGTTCAGTACTTTTTTATTGTTTTCTTCGTAAGGGTGTCCGTCTCCGGCATACCGGGCGGAGTACACGCCGGGTCTCCCGTCAAGCGCGTCCACTTCAAGCCCGCTGTCATCGGCCAGCGCGTTCATTCCTGTTGCCGCATGGGTCTCCTTCGCTTTTTTTAGCGCATTTTCCTTGAATGTTTCTTTATCTTCCACAACTTCCGGAAGATCGGGAAACTCCAACGTCGTGTGCAATTCGACAGGCAAGCCATCCAAAATGGCGCGTATCTCTTCGACCTTTTTTTTGTTGTTTGTTGCAAGAATGATGGGGTACATAGATAAACGGCTTGATCAAAATTTTTATCAATGTATTCAAATTCCTCAAACTTTCAAACGCAAAATCTGACCGAAAGCATTTATAATTTTAGTCCATCTTTTTTGCGAACTTGGCGTTCTTTGCGGTTAATCCAGATTCTATATTAAGATTGACGTTTTGAACCAAAAGATTTACATTTTGTCGATTGAATCATTCAAGCGAGGTGGAGATGGAATTCTCAAAAGAAGAGATGATGGAGATCATGGCGGTTTTTAAGGCTGAAAGCGCCGAAAACCTGGTCATTCTCAACGATAAAATGAAGGAAATAGAAAAGAATCCTTCCAATCCAGCGGCGATCGAACTGCTCCACCGAACTTCGCACAGTATGAAAGGCGCCGCGCGTATGCTCGGTCTGACACCGATCGAAAGCATCGGACGCGCGCTCGAGGACGGGTTTAAGGTGGCCAAAGAAGGAAAACCTGTTTTGACGCCTGCCACGATCGTTATTATCAATGAGGCGATCGCCAGCGTTAGTCAATTGATCGATAAACTGGCCAACGAAGGGACCATGGACGGGATCGATATTACGACCATTCAGTCTAAGTTAGAACAATTCAAATAGGATCATTTTGACGGATCATATATTGAAAGGCGCAGAACCGTTTTATTTCACAAAGCCTTCGCATACCGCTTTGGTTATTCTCGTTCACGGTTTTACTTCGTCATGCCATTCCATGCGGGAACTTGGCGAAAGGCTGTTTGATGCAGGTTTTGATGCAGCCGGTATTCTGCTCCCGGGCCACGGGACAACGGCCGATGATATGGAAAAGAAAAAATGGACCGAGTGGTACGATGCCGTTGAAAATAAACTTAAAGAACTGCAGGCACGCTACAAGAATGTTTTTTTATGCGGCCAATCAATGGGTGGGTGTTTATCACTTTACGCGGCGTCATTCCATTCGGTTAACGGCGTGATCACGATCTCTTCGGGACTCAAAATATTTGACTGGAAACTCCGTTTCTTACCGTTCGTAAAATATTTTGTCCGGTTCATTAAAAAACATGACGGGCCCGATATAAAAGACCCGGTTGCAAAAGCAAATGAAGTTCATTACGATCTTATGCCGGTAAAAAGCATCATCGAACTGCAGCATTTATTGGATCAATTGCGCGAGCGGATGGCATCGGTCACGTGTCCCGTTCTTTTGATCCATGCGCGACAAGACCACACGTTTGCTTTTAAAAATCAGAAGATGATGTACGACGCTCTGGGCTCTAAGACAAAAAAGACCATCGTCCTCGAGAACAGTTATCATGTGGCGACCGTCGATTACGACAAAGCGATCATTCATAAAGAATCCATTGAATTCATAAAGGAACTATGCAGGTAAGATCACTCACGGCCGTTGATGTGACGCTCGACCGGGGCCAAAAGAAAATGACGATCGTATGGGGCGATGATCACCTCAGCGAATACAGTTTTGATTATTTACGCTCGGCATGCCCGTGCGCTCAATGCGATGCAACCAAACACGGAGGACAGCCGGCCAACGACGGTTCTATGGATATCGCTAATTTCAAAGACATCGGCTTGCGCGATGTGCAGGAGGTCGGCAGGTATGCGCTTCGTTTCGCCTGGTCTGACGGCCACGATACGGGCATTTTCTCTTACACGTATCTGCGGAGCAAATGCCTTTGCGGCGCTTGTGAAACTCAATGGAAAATGGAATGAGTTGAATCCATGATCATTTTAATCGGAGTATTCATATGATAAAAATTTTCTTTTTTTGCGCAGGGTTCGTGTTTTTCACCGCCTGCACGTCCACCCAGCCGGCAAAAAAATCCGACGCGGATTTTGCAAAAGCGCTGGAGGAATCCGAAAAGAATAAGAATAAAAAACTGGATTTTCTTGCAGACGAGAAATTACCCAACGAAGAATTTACGCCTGTGGACACTGTTACTGCATCCGTAGACACGGTCGTGGCAGCGCCGGTGGAGTATAAAGAGATTGCGCCGAGCACTTTCGCAAAATACCGGATACAGGTTTTTGCCGGAAGCGCGGAAAACGCGTATAAGAATTACCGGCAACTATCTTCCGATCCTGAAAATAAAGAAGTGTACATGGTTCAGGACAAAGATGGAAAGTGGAAAGTATGGGCCGGCGCTTTTCCCACGCACGAAGAAGCAGAACAGAGCAAGAACAAATTCATCCAGTCCGGATTCCCCGATGCCTGGATCAATGAAATGAAAGGTAAATATGCGCCGGCCGGCCCTATGTTCTGGGTTCAGATAGGTTCTTTTGCCAATGAATCCTCCGCACAAAAAGCCAAAGCGGATGCTGAATCACGAATCAAGGAAAAAGTTTCCATCGAAGTCATTGATAAAGCATGGAAGGTCTGGGTCGGAGGTTTCGCGGAACGCGCGCAGGCGGACGAATTGAAAAAAAAGATACAATCACAATACCCGAAATCCTTTGTTGTGCGATACGGAGAATAAATGATCGAACTTAATAATGTCTACGTAGACTATAACGGAAAATCGAGCGTTGCCGGCGTGTCGCTCACGATCAATCCCGGCGAATTTGTTTACCTTCTCGGCCCCAGCGGCGCGGGTAAGAGCACCTTGCTTAAACTCTTGTACATGGACATCCTGCCGACACGCGGGGAAATAAAGATCGGGGAATTCGAATCCAAAACGCTCAAGAAAAAAGAGATCCCTTTTTTACGCCGCCAACTCGGTATCGTATTCCAGGATTTCCGCCTGCTGCGCGACCGCTCCGTCTACGATAACATCGCTTTTGCGCTGATGGTCACCGATACGCATAAACTCGATATTCCAAAAAAGGTCATGAAAGCTTTGGCGGAGGTTGGTCTCTCAAACAAAAAAAACCGGATGCCCTACGAATTATCCGGCGGCGAGCAGCAGCGCGTTGTGATCGCACGCGCCCTGGTCAACGATCCGATCGTGATCCTTGCCGATGAACCGACCGGCAATCTCGATCCCGAAACATCAATGGAGATCATGCAACTGCTCATGAAGATCAACGAAAAGGGCACCGCCATTATCATGGCTACCCACGATCATGAAATCGTTAAAAGGATCCCCAAACGGATCATTCGTATGATCGAAGGTACTCTCGCGCCTTCTGAGTTTTCTAATTAAAAGTTCGGAACGTTCCTATTCCGGTACGTATTCAGCAGGAAAAAAATATTTGAATATGAAAAAACCCATTAAAAAGATCTTAATTGCCAACCGCGGCGAGATCGCTGTCAGAATCATTCGCGCCTGCCGTGAGATGGGTATTCAAAGCGTGGCCGTTTTCTCTGAGGCGGACCGGACAGCGGCGCACGTTCGTCTTGCCGATGAAGCCTATTGCGTCGGCGAAGCTCCGTCGGCAAAGAGCTATCTTGTGATGGAAAACATCCTGGAAGCAGCCAAAAAATCCAAAGCCGATGCTATTCACCCGGGTTACGGGTTCTTGAGCGAGAACGACGAATTTGCACAGCTTGTCAGGGATAACGGAATCATTTTTATCGGCCCTTCCGCCTCGTCCATGGCGATGATGGGCAACAAGACCGAAGCGCGTAAATTAGCCAAAAAATGCGGCGTGCCAACCGTACCCGGAACCGAATCCGGAATTCAAAGCAAAGACGAAGCGATGACCGTTGCAAAATCGATCGGATTTCCCATTCTGATCAAGGCGGCGGCCGGCGGCGGCGGTAAAGGTATGCGCGTGGTTAATAAGGAATCCGAACTGAACGAAGCGATCGACCGTGCGCAGGGTGAAGCGCGTTCTGCATTCGGCGACGATACTGTTTATATAGAAAAATATGTGACCCAGCCCCGTCATATTGAAATTCAGGTTCTCGGAGATGAATACGGCAACCTCATTTATCTCGGCGAACGCGAATGTTCCATTCAGCGCCGCCATCAAAAGGTGATCGAAGAATCCCCTTCGGCGATCGTCTCGCCGGAGATGCGGAAGAAAATGGGAGAATCTGCGATCGCGCTGGCGAAGGAAGCCAAATACTACAGCGCCGGGACGCTTGAATTTTTGGTGGACGCCGACCGTAATTATTATTTTCTGGAGATGAATACGCGCTTGCAGGTGGAGCATCCCGTCACAGAAATGGTAACGGGTATCGACCTGGTTCATCAGCAGATCTTGATCGCCTCAGGAGAAAAACTTCCATTTACACAGAACGACATCCGGATCGACGGCCATGCTATCGAGTGCCGGATTTATGCGGAAAACTGCGAAAATAATTTCGCGCCGTCCATCGGAAAGATCGAACATCTGGAACCTTCCTACGGCCCCGGCATGCGGGAGGACAGCGGTATCGTCGAGGGCGATACCATTCAGATCTACTACGACCCCATGATCTCCAAACTGGCCGCCTGGGGCAAAACCCGACAGGAGGCGATCGAACGCATGCGCCGCGCGTTGAGAGAATATGCCATTGTCGGCGTCGAAACGACGATCCCCTTTTGCCTTTTTGTAATGGAAAATCAAAGGTTCATCGATGGAAATTTTGATACGGGTTTCGTCACGCAGGAATTTTCGCCGGACAAACTAAGACACAAAGAAGAGACCCTCGCAGCGGTCGCGGCAGCGGTATATGATTTTGTGCGCAACCGCGACATGCGATCACATCCCATGAAATCAACCGCCCCATCCGCCAAAGGCAGCAAATGGAAATGGGCGGGAAGGTGAACCTCCGGCATTTGTCAGTTCGAGTGAAACGAGAACTGACGTTCAACCTTAGGAATCAACTCATTCCAACCCCTTCTTTCTGCAAGATAATCATTGCAGTGTGAATCTTCATTCATATCTATCGTGTTAAATCTTCTTTGTTTGTTGAACTTACATTTTGGCATAGACTTCGCCTGTAATCATTGCTGAATTTATCATCATGCGTCATTTCAATCACAACATTATTATAGCTCTATGTCGCATAAGAACTATATCTGCTGGTTGGTATTCGTTGTTATGAACGGGTGCGCGCCGCGATCTCTGCTATACAGTGATGACTTTCTGGATTTTGCTGAAACTGCAAAAAAACTTAAAAAAGCCACTATTTATTTTCGTGATTCCACCTATTCGACCGCTTCGGCGATTGAAACGGATGGCCACATGATCTATTGGGTCGATCAGGAGACCAAGACAAATCAGGAAGATCTGCTGAATCAGGTAGAAAAAATAACTTTCCGCGATCATGAATCTTCCGGAGGTTTCGGTGCGCTGGCCGGTGGAATTTGCGCCTATTTCTTACTAAGACGTGAAATGCAGAAAACGGATAAAGAGCCAGAACCTGCTATTTTAAACTTTTTTCCATTCAACTTGTTCCAAGCGGTGGGAATGTATTCTCTTGCGCTAATCTACCTTGGCACGGGGAGTACCTTGGGAGGACTAACAGGATACGGTATCGGTATTCCCATTACATATTCTGTAAGCGACAGTTTAAGATAAATGAAAAAGGCTTCACAAATCTGTGAAGCCTTTTATCTAAGAGAGATTTTTAAAAAAATTATTTCTGCTCAGCCGGTTTCTGTTCGGTCTGACCGTTCATTTCTTTCATTGCTTCTTCGCGGCCTGCGGCTTTGGCGGCTTCGATCTGGCTCTTACGAATAATGTTCTTGAAGGCATTCGGCGAGATCTTCACGCTGCCTTGGGAAACAAATGTTCCAAACACGCCGTCGTTGTAATACAGCCAGATATTGAATCCTTCCAACACATCGTCTGCCAAAAAAGTCTGCTGGAGCAATTCATTGGCTTTATCGGCTGAAATGTTCTTCTCTTTCGTAAGATATTCAAAGCACACTTTGTAATGCGAATCGCCGCCTTTGACCACGTACGGTTTCGGCAGTTTCGATTTGATGTCTTCCAGATCGGAGGATAATTTCTGTATCTGATTATTCTTGTCGATCACCTGATTGAGCAAACCCTTATACGTCGCATCCTGCTCTTTGCTGACCATATCCTGGATCAGTTTGAGCTGTTCTTTATTAAGACCCATCAGGCTGTCCGGCAATACGATCTGTTCATCGGCTTTACGATTGGCGTTGAATTTCTGTACGGCATCCATGATCTCTTTGTTCCTCTCGCCGATCTCTTTGTTTTTATTTTGGATCGTGCCGACCAGCCGGGCAAATTCGTCGACCGAACTTACTTTACCGCCGCAACCGATCACTGCCGCCAGCAGCGTTACTATCAACATTTTCTTTACCATGAAACTCTCCTCAGTTTAATAAAACTTTAAATTGGGTTTAGGGTGGCGGAGTATAATACAGACACCCTAAGAAAAGCAAGGGAAATTTATTTGATAAAATATTAACAAGACAAATAGTATCCGGTTCATCTTAATAGAGTTGGGACTTTTTCTCTTTTTCATTAGATTTTAGCCTATTTTTCCATATATTACCGCGGTTTTTTTGAACCGGAACAGGCATTAATTGCGAGGAGTTCTACCGTGAAAACGCTCATAGATGTTCAACAACACTTACAATACAACGGAACCGGACGATTTTCAAACATGGCCGAGGGGTTGTCCGGATCGGAAATTTTAAAGATCGCAAACGAGATCCGAACGCTGGCGGCTCAAGGAAAAAAAATGTGTAACCTGACCGTCGGCGATTTCAGTCCAACGGAATTCCGGATCCCGCTTTTCCTTGAAGAAGCCATTCACCGTCAATATCAAAACGGGCAAACCAATTACCCGCCTTCTGAAGGGGTCCCTGAATTGCGCGCTGCGATCAGAAAATTTTATGCCGATCGCCTGAACCTGGATTATCCTGAGAAATCGATCATCGTTTGCGGCGGTGCCCGTCCGATCACCTACAGTTTGTTTCGCACCGTCGTAAGCCCCGGCGATAAGGTTATCGCCCCGGTACCGTCATGGAATAACCACTATTATATCCATATGGCGGGCGCACAAAGCATCCCCGTTCAATGCCATGCGGATAATGCGTTCCTTCCCACACGGGAACTTTTGAAAGATCATATCAAAGATGCCCGATTGGTCACGCTGAATTCGCCGCTTAACCCGACCGGAACCGCTTTTACAAGGGATGCGCTGGAGGGGATATGCGACCTCGTGCTGGAAGAGAACCGGCGTCGTGAAGGCAAGGATCGTCCGTTATACTTGTTATACGATCAAATCTATTGGATGCTGACATTCGGAAAAACGCAACACTACAATCCTGTTTCACTGCGACCGGAGCTTGCGCCGTTCGTGATTTTTGTGGACGGCATTTCCAAAGCGTTTGCCGCAACGGGCGTAAGGGTGGGCTGGAGCGCAGGGCCTCAGGATATCATTTCCCGTATGTCGGCGATCATCACGCATGTGGGTGCCTGGGCGCCACGCGCGGAGCAGCTGGCGACAGCAGAGCTTTTGCAAAAGCCCGACGTGATCATATCCTATCATAAGACCATGATCACCGGATTGGAAGACAGGTTGAATCTTTTGCATACGGGAATCACTGAAATGAAGAATGCAGGCTTTCCTGTGACGTCCATCGTTCCCATGGGCGCGATCTATCTGACAGCACAATTTAATCTCATAGGAAAGAAAAATCCTCGCGGAGGTGTTTTTAATAGCAACGAAGAGATTCGCCAATACCTTTTGCATGAAGCGCAATTCGGCGTCGTGCATTTCCCTGCATTCGGTTATCCGGCAGAAACCGGTTGGTTCCGACTCTCCGTTGGTGCCGTGTCCATGTCGGATATCGAGGCGGCTTTGCCGAGAATAAAAGCAGCGCTGGAAAAAGTAAAATAATTTTATTCCTCAGAAAACGCCGATTCATTCAGACGAAATTTTTCTGAGTCATTTCGCGCAATCTGCGCGTGACGTTTTATAAACAATTTAATACCCGTTCATGAACATTCAAGCCAACTCCACCGCCCCCAATCTTAAGGTCTCCGAATGGGTACAAGGCGGCCCGGCCAATATCGATACGCATCGGGGAAAAGTCGTACTTGTCGAGGTCTTTCAGGTCAATTGCCCCGGATGTTTTTTATACGGGCTCCCGGAAGCCATTGAAGTGTACGCCAAATACCGAAATGATAAATTTGCGGCAATAGGTTTGTCAACCGCGTTCGAGGATTTTGATAAGAATAATCTGGAGAATCTAAAAAAACTTTTGACCTCCGGTGAAGTGGTCGGAGAAACTCTTATTACGCTGAAAAAGCATGACTGGCTTGACGGGAATAAGTTACGTTATAAAATCCCTTTCCCCGTCGCCATGGACAATCTGGTTTCCCGGGAAGCAGAACACGTGGATCAGAAGGTCATCAAGATCATTGAACACGAGATCCCGCAATTCGAACGCCTCAGTTACGGCGAACAAATGCGCATACGCAACCGCATCCGAGATTACGTACTGCATCAGGAATTCACCGCGGAAACGTTCGAAGCATATGCTATGAACGGCACACCTACCAGTTTACTTATAGATAAAAAAGGCATCCTCAGGCATCAGCTTTTCGGCACGACCGGGAAATTGGATAAATTGGTGAAGCAGTTGTTGGCGGAATAGCTTTATTCCTTCAGCAACGGATCCCTCACATTTGCTTTCACGCCGCATTATTTTTACCTTCAAATAAATTTGTAGTCTAAACCAAAGGCCTCCCATGTCCGAAAAACCCATGACTGCCGATGAAGTCTTCGTCAACCTGATCGCCGTTGCACAGGAAGATCCCAAGATCCATACCTTCATTAAAGAAGTCGCAGCATTGAAGGACTTTGATCGTCAATCCCTGATCAACACTTTTATAAAGGAAATGGCTCTCAAAGGTGCACCTGCCGAATTCATCAAAGCTATCGCTGCTCTGAGGGACCCCCAGATCGCCGAAAAGATCAGAGAACTTTTACAACGCTGAATTGAAACATTATAACTCCGGGTCCAGTATAACGGTGTAGATCAAAACATCACACTAACGGAAGGAGTTTAACTATGAAAGCTTCAACAACCATCGGAAGAAGCCTGACCGTGGCGGCATTCTTTATTTTTTTATTGAATAGCGGTACCATGATTGCCGCTCAGACGTATTCCGAGCCCAGAACGGTCAGTGAATTCAAAGCCGTGGTAACCGGCGGTAGCGAGGATCTTTTTGTTACGCAGGGCAATACTCAAAAGGTCCGTATTGAAGGCGATGAAGATATTGTCAAAGATATCGATACGTACGTTCGGAACGGCGTACTTTATATCGAATATAAAGGCCGATGGAACCGTTCTCATGATCAGACCAGGGTCTACGTGACAATGAAAGAGATCAACGGACTGAAATTGGCAGGTTCAGGCAATATCATCGGCGAAACACCTATAGCGACCGATGAACTTGAACTCGGGATCAGCGGATCGGGCAGCATCAAGCTCGATGTCACTGCCACTCAGATCAATTCCGGTATTTCGGGTTCGGGCAACATCAAACTCACAGGCAAAACAACCGATAATAATTTCAAGATCAGCGGTTCCGGCGATGTCAATACGCTGGACCTGAAAGCGGAGAATTGTGCAGTCCAAATCAGCGGCGCGGGCGATGCGAAGATCTATGTTTCAAAACGACTCGAGGTCAAGGTCAGCGGAAGCGGATCCATCCGATATGCGGGCGATCCGGATAAAGTGAATACCAACGTTTCCGGCTCAGGATCGGTCCAGAAATTATGACGTTACTTGGCTCAGGGCAAGAAAGCGCTTCGTCATTAAGACGGAGCGCTTTTTTTTTGAAAAAAATAAGCTTTTTTTGATGATTTTTTTTTGCTTACTTTCTTTAAATGAATGCACTGAACCACCACCGCCCATTAGGCTCAACCGGCCTTTATTGCCACCGTATCGGATTCGGATCCTACCGCATCAGCGAAGGAAATGCAAACCATGAATCGGCTCTAAGGCAGTATCTTGATGCCGGTGGCAACCTGATTGATACCAGCGCCAATTACGGCGACGGATTGTCTGAATCCCTCATAGGCAAAGTATTAAAGAATTACGACCGTTCTAAAATAATTTTGGTGACCAAAGGCGGTTATATTCAGGGCCAAAATATGGTTCTCGCCGGACACAGATCATTCCCGGAGGTGGTCGAATACGGAGAGGATCTGTGGCATTGCATTCATCCGGAGTTCCTGGAAACACAGATCGAACGATCTCTTCGGCGAATGCAAACCAATACCATTGACATCTATCTGCTTCACAATCCGGAATATTTCATCAATTATGCGGCGCAGCTGAATCCCATTACTCCGGAGATCCTGGATGAATTTTACCGCCGGATCCGCCAAGCTTTTACATTTCTTGAATCGCAGGTGAAAGCCGGAAGGATCCGTTACTACGGCATCAGTTCCAATAATTTCGGTTTTCACGAAAAGGACCGTGCCCGCACGAGCGTGGAATGTGCGTGGAAAGAAGCGGAGAGCATTTTAGCGGAACATCATTTCAGAGTCATCCAGTTGCCTCTGAATCTTTACGAAGCCGGAGGCGCAGTGCATATCACGCACGGCGGAAAAACGGTACTGAATTTTTGCAAAGCAAAGGACATCGGCGTACTTATTAATCGTCCTCTGAACGCTTTTCATAATAATAAACTTTATCGCATCGCCGATTATGTCAAACCGGGTGAACCCAAACCAGGCGAGAATGAACTGGACGAACTTTTAGAACCTTTGAGAGAATCTGAAAATAACTTCAGCACATTATTCGGCGGAGAAGCGTTTGGATCCGAACATGAAGGCGTTGCCGCATATCTGCGCTTTGTCGCGCTGGACCTTCCGTCCGGCGATTACTGGGAGGGTGTGATGAACCAATACATCGTTCCGCCCGTGACCCATTGGATGCGTCAGGCGCAGGAAACCTTCGGGCACGACGAGCGGTGGAATCATTGGCAGAAAGAATTTATCGCCTCGATCAACCGGACGCTGGACGGCATCGAACAATATCTTTCGATTTCTAAACAAGATATTTCTGACGGTATCCGGCGTGATCTGTACAAATCGGGTTATCCGGAATCAAACGAGTCCCTGAGCCGGATCGCCTTGTCGCTGCTGTCGCAACTGGCAGGCGTTTCCTGCGTATTAAATGGTATGCGATCCCCCGGGTATGTCACGGATGCCATGGGCGTTCCCGACATGCCACAGGTTGATGCGCAGCCAATCATTATGAAATTTTTTGAGAACCTTAATAGCGAGGATTAAGATCATGAATCGCATGTCGCCAAAAACATTCAGACGTATCTTTGCTCTCGTGGGAGTCTACGTAACTCTCACATGCCTCTATATCTTTATTGACGCTTTTTTCTTGAAGGTCTTTTCCAATGACCAATGCGTCTGGGTACGTGAGGAAATCAACGGGAAAAAAGTACTGACGATACGCAATATTCTTAAAGGCGGCGTCTCGGACCGCGCGGGTATACAGGACGGCGATATTCTCGTTGCGATCAACGACTCGGTCATCACCAGCGATCAGCAGGCCCAAAGAATTCTGAATGTAGCTACGCCGCAGGATACGGTCTATTATACATTGTCACGCCAAGGCGATGTGATCAGACTGCCGTTACAGATCGTCCGATCGTACAATCCGGTCTATTTTTCTCTCGCCATGCTGGGTTTTGGTTTCTTATTCATCGGATGGATCGTTGGCCATGCGCGGCCCGTTGACTGGATCCCGCGCCTGTTCTTCAAAATGTCGACGACCGGCGCACTGATGTTCGTTCTGCTTGGCGCCACGTTCGGACCCGGGTACCAGGGCAATCTCTTTTGGCTAATAAACGCCATACTTGGATTTTTTCTCTTCCCTGCATATTTCATCCATTTCTTTTTCTGGTTCCCGCGCGAAAAAACGAATGCCAAAACACGACGCTGGCTGATTCCGTCTATCTATATTTTTTCTCTCATCAATACCGTCTCCACATTTTTCGGCCAGACAGGGGGAATATCCATCATTATCATGTTCGCTATGATGGGCGTAGGTTTCGGGCTTTTCTGCAATAGTTACTTTACGATGAAGGATCCCAAGGATCGTAAACCGTTCCGAAGCATTCTGATTGGAACGGGTTTTGGTTTCACAGGATTTGTTTATTTGTTCTTCATTCCAACTTTCTTTCAGGCCATTTTTATCAATTATCCTGAGTTCCTGATACCGGTGCTCATCGTGGTCATGATTCCCATTTCTTTCGGTTATTCTATTTTCAGGTACCGAACGATGGATACGGAATTGATCATCAAACAAAGTTTGGTCTATGCGGCAGCCACCGCCAGCCTGGCTTTGACATACCTCGTAATACTGTTCTCTTCAGGATATGTATTACAGAACTGGATGGGTTACGGGGCGAACAGCCCCTTCATTCAATTCGGGATCCTGTTGATAGTAGCATTCGTTTTTGCTCCGGTGAAAGAACGTATCCAGGTTGCCGTAGACAAACGATTCTTCCGGGAACGCTACGATTATCAAAAAGCATTATTACACTTTTCGCAGGAATTACCCGGCCTTACACAGCTGGACCAGATCTTACAAAAGGTCATATTTACGGTGGTTGATACCATGCATATCGAATCCATGGCCGTAGCGCTCTATATTACCGGGACAGAGAAACCGGTAAATTATGTCCAACGCGGCATCTCGTCGGGGAATTGCGAACTGCTGCGCCATGAGGGCGGTCTGATCGATCTTCTTACAAAAACCGGCCATGCCCAGCCGCTGTATGCTGTTAATCTGGATGAGATCCATTTACCGGAAGATGAAAAGCGAAGGATACGGGAATCGAACATCGTATTGGCGGTCCCGATGTTCAAAAAAGAAAAACTGGTCGGCGTCCTTTTTATGGGACCCAAACTATCGGAGAAACCATTCTCACAGGAAGATATCGATCTGCTTACCACCGTGGCCAACCAGGCCGGTATTGCAATCGAGAATGCCCGGCTGTTGAAAGAAGAACTGGAAAAAGCCAGGCTGGAAAACGAATTGAATGTGGGGCGGCGAATTCAGCAGTCCTTGCTTCCGAGCGAAAGCCCGAATATTCCCGGTCTCGACATCGCAGGTATTTCGATCCCCGCACTTTCAGTCGGCGGCGATTATTTTGATTATATACAACTCGATGACGGAAGGTTGCTGATCGCAGTCGGAGATGTGTCCGGCAAAGGCGTGTCGGCAGCTCTCTATATGTCCAAAATACAAGGCATGATCCAGATCGCAAGCCGGCTGTATTCGTCACCAAGACAGATTCTGATTGAAGTAAACAAATGGATGTACCAAGGTATGGAACGCCAATCATTCGTCACGATCATTCTTGCTTTGGTCGATACCTACAAAAAAACCATTACAATCTGTCGCGCGGGCCATAATCCGGTTATCGCGCTGCATCACGGGAAGCTGAAACTAATCCAGTGCAAAGGACTCGGCGTCGGGCTGGTCACGGGAGAGAAATTTGAAGATAACCTGGACGAGCAGGTTGAAAAACTCGAAGAGGACAATTCATTCATCTTCTATACAGACGGTATTACGGAAGCGATGAATGCACAGCAGGAAGAATTCGGCGAGGACAAGCTGTACGAATTGGTCCAAGCACATAAACAACTTTCTTCAAAAGCATTACTCGACAAGGTCGTTTCGGACGTCAATGCATTCTGCTGCGATGTAGAGCAGCATGACGATATCACACTGGTCATTGTGAAAATTCGAAAACCATGAAACGTGAGTAACCGGTCGAGTACGCATTGACATTCCGTCATGATTTGCGATAACTTATGAGCTTTGCGTGTTTGGTGCACTCTTCTTTACTCTGCTTTGCGATCAAGAACATTCTCAAAGAACCCGGCACTACCAAATGAAAACCCTCATTCTCCGTATTGATCCGAAAAAACCGCAACCCCGGATTATACGAAAAGCGGCGGCCCTGTTACAGCAAGGTGAACTCGTTGCATTTCCGACCGAGACGGTTTACGGCCTCGGCGCTAACGCGTTATCACCGAAAGCTATTCGGAAAATATTCAAGGCCAAAGGACGTCCTTCGGATAATCCGTTGATCGTTCACATCGCTGATAAAAAGCAACTGCGTCAACTTGTTGACCCCATACCCCCTGCTGCATCCAAATTGATCAAAAAATTATGGCCCGGGCCGCTCACCATCATCCTCAAAAAATCGCCGATCATTCCGGATGAGATCTGTGCAGGCCTGAATACGGTCGCGGTTCGTCTGCCGGACAACCGGGTCGCCCGTGCACTTATTCGCGCAGCCGGATTCCCTTTGGCTGCACCTTCCGCCAATATTTCCGGAAAACCTAGCCCGACATGCGCTTCGCATGTTTCAGCGGATCTAGAAGGGCGTATTAGCTGTATTATCGACGGAGGATCGACCCACGTTGGGTTAGAGTCAACGGTCATCGATCTTACAGCCGCCTCTCCGACGATACTACGTCCGGGGAAAATATCCCCGTCTGAAATAGGGAAGGTCATCGGAAATGTCCGCCTGCATCGCGTTGTGAAATCAGACAAGAAAATCATTGCCGCCCGGTCTCCCGGGATGAAATATCGGCATTATGCACCGAAGGCCGAACTGAGGATTTTTCAAGGCGACACAATAAAAATAAAAAGTAAAATCCAAAATATCATCCGGCATTCACCGGCGAAAAAAATCGCGGTCTTTGTAACAAATCGGAACCATCGTTTCCAAGGCGCTGAGAATGTCTACATCGGATCTTCGTCCAAAAGTATTGCAAAGAATTTGTTCAGGGTATTAAGGGAAATGGACGACCGGAAGATCGAATTGATACTGATCGAATCCGTTTCAGAAAAAGGATTGGGATTGGCCGTCATGAACCGTCTAAAAAAAGCCGCAGGATCTAATATCGTGAGGGTACGTTAGTTACGGGCGGCGCGGTTTGACCACGATGAGCGAGCCAAACACTAAAAGCGTAAACAAAATATAGATGATAGTAAAAACATATTCAGGTGCGTGATAGAAAAGTATTTTATGAATCCAGTGCTGCATGAAGCTGGTCTCATAACCGCCGCCTGTTGAAGTGCGCAATTTATTTTCCCATTCCGTCAAAGGACAAACTACGCCAAAAACGGACTCCAGCACAACAAAGACGATCGCGATCAAATGCAGGATTCGGAACCAGAAATTCCTGATCCATTGCCAGCGGAAAAAAGCACCGGTCCAAACGGCCAATAATCCGCCGATGACAAAACTTACATAAAGGAAATGTGTGATAAGAATGATATCCGCCAGCATGAATTAATGTCTTATTAAAAAATCATTGTTTCAATAATGTTTTTTTGTGATATACTGATTTGACACATTAAACCATAAAAAAAGGAAGTCCGATGACACGTGCAGGTGCCTGGGAACTACTCTGTGAGTATACAAAAGGAGAGAGTCTCCGCAAACATGCGCTGGCTGTAGAAACGGCGGTGCGAGCGTACGCAAAAAAATTTAATGCCGACGAGGAAACCTGGGGTATCACCGCCCTGCTTCATGATTTTGATTATGAGATGTTTCCCGATCCAACAGATCCGGACGGCCACCCGTATAAAGGCAACCAAATTCTGAAAGAAAAAGGATATTCCGACGAGATTCGGCGAGCGATCATGTCCCATGCCGATTATACCGGCGTCACCCGTAAGTCGCTTCTTGAAAAGACCTTGTTCGCGTGCGACGAATTATGCGGATTCATAACGGCTGTCTCCTATGTACGTCCTTCCAAAAGCGTCAAAGAGGTCGAGGTCAAGTCCGTACGAAAAAAAATGAAAGATAAAGCATTTGCCGCCAAGGTAAACCGTGACGACATCATCCTTGGGGCGCAGGAATTGAATATCGACCTGGACGAACACATTGCATTCGTGATCAAATCCCTCCAGGATAATTCCGAGTTACTTGGATTATGAAGACCGCGTGACCTTTTTTACCTGAATCCATCATTAGAACCCGAGCATGTCTTATACGTAAATTATATTGCTTAATTACGCCTCAATTGATATATTCACAAGCCTTTGCATATAATTGGTTTTTTTCGTGAATACATATCCGATTTCACAATGACAAAACGAGATTATTACGAAATTCTTGGTATAGGAAAGAACGCTTCCCTGGACGACATTAAAAAATCGTACCGGAAGCTGGCTATGCAGTACCATCCCGACAAGAATCCTGGAGATAAAGTATCTGAAGAAAAATTCAAAGAAATCGCTGAGGCTTATTCCGTATTGAGCGACGATCAGAAACGGGCCAACTATGACCGTTACGGCCATGAAGGCCTGCGGGGTATGGGTCAACAGGGTTTCGACGATATCAATGATATTTTTTCTCACTTCAGCGATATTTTCCAGGGTTTCGGTTTCGGCGATGCTTTTGGCGGCGCAAGGTCATCGCGGCAACAACGCGGCGCCGACCTTGAGGTCAAACTGAAGCTTACAATTCAGGAAATAGCGGAAGGCGTTACCAAAAAAATCAAACTGCGAAAGCGCAAAGAATGCGACACCTGTTCGGGAACCGGCGCGGCGCCCGGCAGCAAACGTAAAACCTGTTCTCTCTGTCACGGTTCCGGCCAGGTCAAACAGGTATCCCGGTCGATCTTCGGGCAATTTGTGAATGTCACGACCTGTAAAAATTGTGAAGGACAGGGCACCGTAGTTGAAAAACCCTGCTCGGCCTGCCACGGCGAAGGCGTGATCAACGGCGAAACGGTGATCAATGTGAAAGTTCCCCCCGGAGTCACAACGGGGAATTATATACCGCTGCGTGGCCAGGGACATGCAGCCCCCCGGGGCGGCCAACCCGGCGATGTGATCGTCATCATGGAGGAAGTTGAAGATGAAGTATTCGAACGTCACGGCGATGACGTTCTTCTGGATCTGCCGATCAGTTTTCCGCAGGCTGTGCTGGGAGACGAAATTGAGATCCCTACTCTGACCGGCAAGGCAAAGCTTTCGATTCCTTCCGGGATTCAATCA
Organism: uncultured Bacteroidota bacterium; assembly: GCA_964535295.1. GTDB lineage: Bacteria > CLD3 > CLD3 > SB21 > SB21 > SB21. The sequence goes on along the minus strand of CAZHUW010000014.1, from coordinate 12,792 downwards.
GGAAAGATCCTTCGTATGCGCGGCAAAGGGATTCCCCATTTGAACGGATCCGGGTCGGGAGACCAATTGGTTCGGGTGATGGTGTATACCCCAACGCATCTGACTGAAAAGGAAAAAAAGATCATTCGGGAATTAGCGGAATGCGAGAACTTGTCGCCGTCCTCCAATACCGATAAAGGATTTTTTAAGAAGGTCAAAGAAGCTTTTGTGAATTAAAGCATTCACGCCATGTTCTTTAAAAAAATTTCAGAATCGCTGTATCGTTTTTTCTTAATGTTTGGATTAACACGGCAGGAAATGTACGTTGTTATACTGCTCGCTTTAATTTCACTTGTAGGTGCGTTGATTCCGTACGTTAAGCCTTTTTTTGAGAATAAACATGCGGGAACACTGAATGAAAAAAAAGCAGAATCTTTTAAGAATCACACCGGCAAGATATTCAGCGATTCCGCGTTGAGTCAAAATGAAAAGGATTCTTTGATCGCAGTATGGAACGGGGATTCTGTGTCAACCGCCCGGTGGCGGCGTCAGGCCGATTCGATACAAACGCTTTTGGCGAATCATGCATCCCGAGAGTCTATCGATTCGTTTTTCGTACAAGTTGGCGATGCGCCGGTCAAAAGGATCAATATTAATGAGGCGACGGCTGTCGAATTGGGCGGATTGCCCGGCGTTGGAGAAAGAATCGCCGAACGCATAATCGAATACAGGAATAAGAACGGGAATTTCAGGAGTGTTGAAGATTTACAGCATATAAAAGGAATCGGTAAGAAAATGTTTGCAAAAATAAAACCATTTGTTGAAATTCAATAAAAACTCAGACTACGGAGGATTTATGGCAGAGGAAAAACAGGCAGGAAACAAACCCGCAAGCGATCTCAGACCCAAAGCAAAAGGAAATATTTTCCTGAAAATAGGCATCTTGTTGATGACGGCCGTATTGATATGGTCGATCTTGGAACCCGCTAAACAAAAGGAAATTGAAAAAAACCATTTGAAACTCACTAAGGCAAGGATCAAGATGCTTTTTCAACTTGAGTATCTGACCTTGTACAATGACACGGCTTTTACTGCCGACATTGACAAGCTGGTAGCCTTTGCGAAGACCGCAAAACCGGAGATCCTTCCCGACTCACTTTTTACGCCGCTGTATAATGCGTGCATGCGGTTTGAGGAATACCGGCCGGCGCTCGAAGGAAAATCGATGGCTCAATTCAAACAATTTTATCTGGATTCCATACCCTACAATTTGTATACCGGTGAAAAATTCATCATTGAATTAACCACAAAAGCCGGACGGCAGACTTTTAACATCAAACCGTCCAGGAATGAGGATGACCTCAAAAAAATTGGCGGAGTAATTGAAGGCGAGATCAGCTGGGATGAAAAAGCCGAGCTGGCATTGTAACTCACTTTACCGAATGGTGCATGCATGAGTAGTTTAAGCGTACAAAGCGATCGGGATGCTCTCGATCACGACGCCATCGACCGCGAGTTTTCTGAAAAAAAGGCGCTTTTTGAAAATACCGCACTGGGTATCAGCCTGCGAGGCCAGAACATCTGTTTTGCCGAAATCGAAAAGGACACCGGCGGATTCACCGTGCGTAAATTCGGTATCATTCCTACGAATATGAAATTCGGCACGGGTATCGAAGGCGTCGAAAAGAATATTTCCGATCTTTATTCCTACCTTAACGGATGTATCGAAGACAATGCTATTCTCGCAAAAAGGTTTAATCTCAGCCTGAACACTCAATTGGCCACTATTCATAAAACATTTGTCGAAGCCAACAGCACCGATGAAGAGTTCGAAAGTTTTGTCAAATGGGAATTCAGCAAACATGTATTGGATGAGGTCGATCAATTTGTCGTTAACACGGTGCAACTCCGTACCCAAGACGAATCCCCCAAGATCGATCCCGTTCTAATCGTGGGTATGCGCAGGCGATTCGTCGACACACTGAACCAGATCATGGACAAAGTGAAGATCGATATGGCATGTATGGATGTGGACATCCTCTGTTCCCATGCATCGTATGAGATCAATTACGATCGATTTCCAGGAGGAATAACGGTATTAGCGGAGGTCAAACCCGGTGCGATCACCTTATTACTTTGCGATGATTATGAGGTCGAATACGTCCATCAATTCACGACCACCGCGAAGAGTTCGCCGCAAAAGGTCGGCGTATTGCTCAATCAGCATCTTGATAATGCAATTACTTTGTATAACCAAAATGCAAACAAAAATTCCCAGATAGGGCGCGTGATCTTATGCAATGAACTTGCTGTCGCGTCGCTGCCCTACGTCGAATCGAGGTTTAATCCGCAGGCCATCGATCCATTTGCGAAAATAAGAATGCCTCAGCCCTTTGAATCTAAGGATGACTCTGCGGATGAAAAAAAAGATGGCGAGACTGAGGCCGAAACCGAACCGGTTCCTCACACCGATTATTCACCGTATGCCGAATGCGCCGGCGCAGCCATCAAACTTCTAACACCTTAGTATTATGATCAAAATCAATCTGCTTCAGAACCAGTTATCCACCCCGGTCGCGAGGGAAAATCTTGTAAAAAAAGACGAGCCTACGGGACAGACATTTCGGTCGGAAGCCAGAAAAAGCGGATCGCGCTTTATGAAGCTGACCCTTTTCCTGTTGGTTTTGATCGGCGGAATCATCTGGTTATACATGGAGCGGTATGCCGTTGTAAGTTGGGCTGAACAGTACACGGGACCTCTGAATATCCTTGCCCCAGTCGAAGAGGCGCCGTCGCCGGAAATGATAGAGGAACAGAGACGCGAAAGGATAAGACAGCTGTATATGGCCAACACGCTCAAACAGCAAAACAGGGATTTTCAGTTTTTGAGCCGTCTGGATTCTTTGAGATTCAAACATGCCAATGTATTTGTATCCAATTTTATTCTGGACGGCAACGATTACACGATAGATTTTTACGGAAAAAGCGAAAAGGATGTAATTGATTTTACCAATGCCTATTTGACCGCTAAAACCATTGATGAAACACGGCCCGATAAGATCGAGCGCGACTCAAAAATTTCCGGGTTCCGGTTTAAACGATCTTTGTATGGCACGCTCAGAGTTCCGCCGGCTAAAGAAGGCGACACGGTAGCGACCACCTACATTCCGGTCGACAAAGCAAAGAAAAAGATCAAACTGCTGGCTTTAGCCGACTCCCTCCAGACAGAGGAGATTGGAAAACCCAAAGAATCCAAAGCGGTGATCATGACCAAACACAGTACGCAATTCAAATTCTCCGGCACGTCCGGAAATTTTCTTAAATTCATTGCTACGTTGTCCAAATTAAGTCTCAATGTCGAAATGACGCGTTATGATATAACGTTTGCTCTTCGGGACCCGAAACAAAAAGACAAAAAGAAGATAAAGCCGGATGTAATGCTGTTTGATTATAACATCCTGATACCTACGGCCGTTTTGGACTCATCGAAATCAAGCGGTAAATGATCTTCAGCAAAGGCTGAAACTTATTATGCGTATCATTGCCGGACAGCGGCGCGGCCTGCTCTTATCTCAATTTGACGCCGAGTTCATACGTCCAACTAAAGACATTGTCAAAGAATTCATTTACAATTGCCTAGCCAATCTGAAAGATATTTCCACGTGTTCCGTCTGTGACCTTTTTGCCGGAACCGGAGGGCTGGGACTCGAAGCAATCAGCCGCGGAAGTTCAGAAGTCACATTCGTGGAGATCGACTCGCGAGCGGTTCAAATCATCCGAAAAAACATTCTTAAATTGAATCTGGATTCACAGGCGTCTATAGTACAGGATGATGCCCTGCAGTACCTCGATGGAACCAAAAAATTTGACATCATCATTGCCGACCCCCCTTACGATCAACACATTGGCGATGCGCTCATTGAAAAGATTTTAAAGTTTGGTTGTCTTAATCCGGGCGGCGTGCTGGTCATCGAAACATCTCCGAACGAGACACTTCGGTCACTCGACAATTACCCCGGCATGTCGTTTTATAAACAAAAAAAATGGGGCGAGTCGTTTGTAACTATTCTCCGCCTAAACGTATAAGGTATTTATGAGAACCGCATTATATCCCGGCACTTTTGATCCGCTGACCTACGGCCACATGGATATTATTGAAAGAGCTTCAGCCATGTTCGACCGCGTGATCGTAACGGTTGCCAAGAACCCGAAAAAATCACCGTTATTCACGACGGAAGAACGCGTGATGATGATCCGTGAATCTATCAAACCCTGGACAAATGTCACCTGTGAAAGCTTTGACGGATTGATCGTTGATTTTGCCAGGTCCAGGCAAGCGTTGGTTCTGATACGCGGCCTCAGGGTTCTGTCCGATTTTGAAAATGAATTGCAGATGGCACACGTTAACCGGCGTCTGGCGCAGGATATCGTTACCGTATTTATGATGCCAGGCGAGAAATATACGTATCTTAACTCCGGCATTGTCAAAGAAGTGGCTTCGTTCGGCGGAGACATTCAATCCTTTGTTACTCCGGCCATTGCTGAATTGGTTCGAAAAAAAATAAACGGGAAATAAATCTTGTTTATTTGTACGAATATAAATAATTAAGCCGCGTTCTAGCTGAAACTATCAAAAGGTATTTTTTCATGGCAAAGAATCTGACAAACGAAAAGGACTCCAAAGTAGCCGCTCTTAAAGCAAAACAAACAAAAAAAGAACAAACCTTTAAAGAAAAAACCAGCGAAACGGTTCGGTCTTTCGCCTGGGCGTTGGGTGTCTTTTATTTCGTTCAAACATTTTTTCTTCAGGCATTCACGATCCCGACAAGTTCCATGGTCAGCACGCTGCTTGTCGGTGATTTCATTTTTGTGAATAAATTTGTTTACGGAGCACAAACGCCGGACAATATTCCGTTTACCGATGTCAAGCTCCCCCGTTATCGCTTCCCCTCGTTCAAAGAGCCTAAACAAGGTGACGTAGTCGTTTTTCGTTTTCCGCATCCGGAACTGATGCCCAGTCAGACCGGACTGGATTATATCAAACGCTGCGTGGCGGTGGCCGGCCAAACCCTGGAAATTAAGAACAAAGAATTGTTTGTCGACGGGAAAAAATTCTCCGAAAGCTTTGGTTTCCCCGGTATCCATTACGATGCAAATATCAGCACCGGAAGCGATGTATTTCCAAAGACCATGGGCACCGGAGATAATTTCGGCCCGCTGCGTATTCCAGCTAAAGGTGATACGATCACGATCTCCGGTGCGAATGACGATCTGGTCCGATACCTAGCCTTACGCGATAAGAAAAAATTTGAATCCCGCTCGGACGGATATTATGTCGACGGCGCCAAAACCGACCGCTATGAAGTCGGCCAGGATTATTATTTTATGATGGGCGATAACCGCGATAACAGCCTTGACAGCCGTTTCTGGGGTCCCGTTCCACGCGACCATATCGCCGGTGAAGGCCTTTTCATCTATTGGTCCAATGTGGAGGCCGCCAAACAGACCAATTATGTTCTAAAATTGTTTAGTACTCTCAATCTTTCCAAAGTAAACTGGAAACGTATCGGAACGATCATCAGATAGAAAATATGTCCATCAACGAAATATCAAAAGATAACCAACTTGACACGCCGCTGGGCGACGTTGCACCTGTTGAAAACCGACCGTTGATCGCCGCTGGAAGAAAACAGAAAAGTAAAACCGCCGAGCTGTTCCAGATCGCCTGTTATGCCCTGCTTTTTGCTTATATTATACGTATATTCTTTGTGCAGGCATTCAAGATCCCGACCGGGTCTATGGAAAACACCCTGCTTGTTGGTGATCTTTTGCTGGTCAATAAATTCATCTACGGCGCACGCACGCCGGACGTGATTCCCTTCACCGACATCAAAATACCCCAATATCAACTCCCTGCTATCCGTGAGCCGCGTTCCGGCGATGTCATTGTCTTTAAGTTTCCTCCGGATCCTATGGTGGATTATATCAAACGTTGTGTGGCCGTAGCGGGTCAGACCGTTGAGATCAGGGACAAAGTCGTATACGTAGACGAAGAACCTTTCAGCGAAATCATCGATCCTGCGGGTTTGAAATTTGAAGATCCGGAGATCATTCCCAGAGATAAGGGCTACGGAAGCGTTTATCCAAAAAATGCCGGCAGCCGTGACAACTATGGTCCTATCAAAGTACCCGAAGGATTTCTTTTTGCCATGGGTGACAACCGTGACCGCAGTTATGACAGCCGGCAATGGGGCTTCATTCCACGCGACTACGTCATTGGCAAGGCGTTGATGGTGTACTGGTCTACAGCGTCGGACGATAATTTTGACATCCGCTGGTCGCGGATCGGAACGATAGTAGAATAATTTTACGATATCCATGAAATCGCACACCGCCTATCTTTGGTTCAATACAAAGAATCGCCGCGAATATATCAACATTACGGACAAAGTCGACGATGAACTGCAAAAATCGGGCATCCGGGAAGGCTTGGCCCTGGTCTCAGCGATGCATATTACGTCGGGGGTTTACGTCAATGATGCTGAATCCGGATTGATCCAGGATATTGACGCATGGCTTGAGAGACTTGCACCGTTCAAAGCGGACTACCTTCATCATCGTACCGGTGAAGATAACGGCGATGCACATCTTAAGAGCCTGCTCATTCATCACGAAGTGATCGTTCCGGTGACCAAAGGGCGTCTCGATTTCGGGCCGTGGCAGCAGATCTATTATGCCGAGTTCGACGGACAACGGAAAAAGCGCGTGATCATTAAGATCATGGGCGAATGATCCGTTCAGAAAATAATTGATAAATAGAAAAGAATTCGATATTATGGTCAGTACGAAGTTCGGTAATTATTTACATTTTAGATAAAGGAGGTCCTCATGGCATTCACGTTACCCGCTCTGCCGTATGCACACGGCGCATTGGAACCGCACATTGACAAGCAGACGATGGAGATCCATCACGGCAAACATCACCAGGCCTATATCAATAACGCCAATGCGGCGCTTGAAAAATATCCTAACTTACAATCGAAAACTGCTGAAGAATTGATAGCTGACTTGAGTGCGGTCCCGGACGATATTCGCGGCGCTATTCGTAATAATGCCGGCGGCCATGCAAACCACAGCTTTTTCTGGACCATTATGGGGCCCAATGCGGGCGGCACGCCTAAAGGCGAGGTGGCCGATGCGATCAACAAGAAATTCGGCAGCTTTGATAATTTCAAAGCGGAATTCGCCAAAGCAGCCACAACCCGTTTCGGCAGCGGCTGGGCCTGGCTGTGCGTGGACGGCAAGGGTGATCTGGTTGTAACCAGCACGGCCAACCAAGACAGCCCGATATCGGATAAACTGAAACCGATACTTGGATTGGATGTTTGGGAACACGCGTATTACCTGAAGTATCAGAATCGCCGTCCGGATTACGTCACTGCTTTTTGGAGCGTGGTGAATTGGGATAGAGTTGCAGAGTACTACAAAAAAGCAAAATAATACCATCGTCATCCTGAGCTTGTCGAAGGATGACAATTTTATTCGGTCATGGTTCGACAAGCTCACCATGACTTTGAGCAAACGGAAACAGCTATGGACCTGACAAAAGAAATCAAAGACAGTGTTTTAACTACCACGATGGAAGCCATCTGGAACTGGGGTCGTAGAAATTCGCTCTGGCCGATGCCGTTTGGAACCGCTTGCTGTGCGATCGAGATGATGGCCACTTTAGGTCCTCGTTATGATATGGCGCGTTTCGGCGCGGAAGCGATCCGCTTTTCGCCGCGTCAGGCCGACCTGATGATCGTTTCCGGCCGTGTGTCGATCAAAATGATGCCCGTCCTCAAACGGATCTGGGATCAGATGCCCGACCCAAAATGGTGTATCTCGATGGGCGCCTGCGCATCTACCGGTGGTTTTTTTAATACATATACCCTGATCCAGGGCGTCGACCAGTTCATTCCAGTCGATGTCTATATTCCCGGCTGCCCTCCGCGCCCGGAAGGTTTGATCGAAGCCGTGATGAAAATTCAGCGATTGATCGACAAAAAAGAAAAAGTCTATGCCAGGGATATTAAAGACGAAGGGATGTACGGCGACGAACATGTTGGTATCCAGGGCCGGAAAGGTGATTTCGTTGCCGAGGTGATCACAGGGAAATACGAATAACCGGTATTTTATTTTTTTGAGTTATCATAAAGCTGTATTTTCAAATACAGCTTTTTTTATTTTAGTTATCTCTATGAATAAAACTTTTGAGGACACTCTCAAATACCTGTTCGATCTCCAGTTCTTCGGAATGAAGCTTGGCCTGGATAATATCCGGAATCTTCTGAAATTTATGGACCATCCGGAGCATTCATTCCCCGCCATCCATGTTGCCGGAACCAACGGCAAAGGCTCGACCTGCGCGATGCTGGAATCCATTTTTCGCGCTGCGGGTTACCGCACCGGGCTTTACACCTCACCGCACCTTTTTCATTTCAGCGAACGCGTCCGTGTTAATGGCTCGGCTATTCCGGAGGATGATATCGTACGGCTTACGAACAACATGAGGATCCGTATCGATCATTTAAAATGTACTTTTTTTGAGGCTACCACCGCCATGGCGTTTGAATATTTCAAGGAACAAAAAATAGATATTGGAATCATTGAAACGGGATTGGGAGGGCGTCTCGACGCAACCAACGTGATCGATCCGATCTTATCCGTCATAACGAATATCGATCTGGAACATACCGAACATCTCGGTAAAACGGTTGAATCCATCGCTTATGAAAAAGCAGGGATCATCAAACCTTTTAAGACCTGTTTAGCAGGACCTGTAAATCAAAATATCAAAGCGGTGTTCGATCAGACCGCAGCTAATGGGCAAAGCCCGTTATTCTATCTTGACACCATTACCTCTATATCCAATTCCGAACTGGAGGTTGACGGATCGGTAATGGATCTCGAAATACGTCATGAAAGTAAAAATTCCAATTTTAAAAAACTGCAAATCGGGCTTGCGGGAAAACATCAGTTGAATAATGCGGCCCTTGCGGTCGGCGCGGTCATGCTTCAAAACAAATTCACTGTATCCGAAGATGCGATTCGAAACGGTTTGAAAAACGTCGCATGGAAAACGCGATTGGAAATGATACAAAAACAACCCTGTATTGTTGCGGACGCGGCGCACAATCCGGCCGGGATCAGAGCGCTATCGGAGGCCATTCTGGAGATTTATAAACCGAAATTTGATAAACTTTTTCTGATCGTCGGTATGCTGGCCGATAAAGATTATGCAGAAGCTGCCAAGATTCTCGCGCCGCATTTTACGGAAATAGTGACCGTTACGCCGCAAAATGAACGGGCATTGCCTGCATCCAGATTATCCGAAGCGTTTCGGGTCTTTCACAAACGGGTTGAAAAAGCAGAAAGTTTAGGTGAGGCAATAGCGGAAATCAAAAGTAAAATGTCCTCAAGAGATCTATTAGTAATAACAGGATCGCATTTCGTCTTATCGGAATTGAAGGATATTATGCGGGCTTCTTAGGATTATGTTCGCATGAAGGCGTATTGATACATCCTTCTTTGAGTTGAAGCCTTTCAACAACATGTCCTTCCGCAAGCGATCGAACGATCTCATCCGTATCTTCAGGGGTCACCCCTCCGTACCAGATCGCATCCGGATAGATCACAACCATCGGGCCGTGCTCACAATGATCCAGACAGCCCGACTTGTTAGCTCTGACCGCGCCATCCAGTCCGTATTTTTTTAAATCCGCTTTGAATAGCTTGATCAACTCGCTTTTGCCTTCCGGATTACAGCAGCCGCGCACATGCCCAGGCTCCCTGGTATTCTGGCAGATGAATATATGATGCTTGAATTTAGGCATATGTTTTACTTTTTTTATAACTATTTCGAAAAAAAATCTTACAACAGAAACTCAAAACCGTCTTTAATTTCCTCTGTGTTCTCTGTGGCCCCGTGTTTGGAATTTCAGATCGCGGTCATTTTCTCGACACTGCGGGAGATCATCCCGTAAGCGATAGCTTCCGGAGTGGTGAACCAGTAATCCCGATTCGTATCCTCTGCAACTTTTGCGATGGGTTGACCCGTCTCATACGCTAAGATTTCATTCAACTGTTCACGCAGCCGAACGATCTGCTGTGCGCTGATCTGAATATCTTTGGTACTGCCGCGAACTCCTCCCAGAGGCTGATGGATCATGATGCGCGAATGAGGCAAAGCAAGCCGGTTCTCTTTTTTAGCGGCAGCAAGGACGATCGCAGCCGCACTGGCGGCCAATCCGCAGACAATGGTCTTGACGGGAGCATCAATAAGTTTGATCAGATCATAAATAGCAAGCCCGTCATCGGCAACGCCGCCCGGGGAATTGATGAAGAGTTTGATCTCTTTTTTGGGGTCCTGTTCATTCAGGAATAATAACTGGGAAATAAGACGGCGGGTCACTTTCGGTTCGATCTGTTCAAATAGTAAAACCGTACGCGACTTGAGAAAGAATTCCATCATTTTTTTTCCAAGCGGATCTTCTTTATCGTCGTTCTTTTCTTCGTGTTCTTCCTCCTCATCCTCATCAGCGCCGTGTATAATGTTCATATCTTGAAGCCAAAGGGCCGGATCATAGATCAATTCTGACATTGACATCTCCTGTCGTTATTATGATTATTTGTTTTCTATTTTACAATTGTCACAAAATCACGTACCGCCTGATCCAGTCCGACAAATAACGCCCGCGAAACGACCGGATGACCTACGTTGATCTCTTCGATCTCTTCGATCTTTAGAATGTCGCGCACATTTGTATAGTCGAGATTGCCCGAAGCCATGACGCCCAGATTGAGTTTCACGGCCGCCATCGCGATCGCTTTGATATTTTCCAATTCCTGTTCCATCAACGTCAAATTGTCCGCGCGCACATATTTCTCTGCATTCAGTTCCACGTAGTCACAGCCTATCTTTACGGCGGACTTTATCTGCACAGCATCCGGATCGACCAATGCGTTGACCACAATACCGCTGGCGCGAAGCGACTGCACCAACGGTATGAGCATGCTTTCGTTCTGTGCGACCGCCAGGCTTTGGGTGGCAGCGTCCTCTCGACCGATCAGCGTCACCATTTCCGCCCGCGCACCGATGGCCAGCTGAACCATTTCCTGTGTCGGAACGATACGAAGATTAAAATGGGTGTGAATACAATCCTTCAATATTTTTACGTCGCGAGGCTCTTTGGATGCGGCGGCTCCTTGCAAAGTATATACAATGCTGTCAGCACCGGCCATTTCGATCATAGCTATCGCATGCACCGGATCCGGGAGATTGCCTCCTCCCATGTGGCGCAACGCGGCGATGACATCAACTATTATCCCAAGTCGTTTCAAAATGTATCTCCGTTAGATTTAGTTTTTTGGGGTCGCACTATATTCGTCAAATATTCAGTTAAATTCAACCCTAAACCTCTATTCGAACAGGGGCGGCATGTCGGAATCGTGTTCCTCATGCGACGTATCATTCACATATATTTCTTTGATATCGTCGGAAGTAACAATGATCACGGGGCTGCCCGATGGACGGCGCACTTCAGAGGCAAAATATTTCCAATAGATCCCTTCATCGTATTTCATCCATTTGACCCAGCCGAAATAGGCCCACTGTTCGCGCACCAGAAACGCAGGACATCGAAACCCAATCGGAACGTCCACGTCTTTGATCCTTTTGAACTCGAATCGATTCAGAAGCAAGCGTTGAACGAAAAGATCCTTAATGTTCTTGTCTTCCCAGATCAATTCGTGTTTGGACCGCTTCACGATCTGGCCAAGAATGATCTCATCGAGCGCTTGTATTATGTCATCATCTGCTATCATAATTGTCCGAACGAAGGTTATGACATACCCAGCAGGCGTTCCACAAACTTAGTGTCGACATCGCCACTGACAAAATTCTCATTCCGCATCATTTGTTTGTGGAACGGGATCGTGGTTTTCACGCCTTCGATGATAAATTCATCCAGCGCGCCGTACATTTTTGCGATCGCTTCTGTGCGGTCATCGCCGTGCACGATAAGTTTCCCGATCATCGAATCGTAGTTGGGCGGGATTTGATATTCGGCATAGGCATGCGAATCGACGCGAATCCCGTATCCGTTGGGAATGTGGAAGGCGTGGATCTTTCCCGCGGACGGGCGGAAATTGTGTTCCGGATCCTCTGCATTGATGCGGCATTCGATCGCATGGCCTTTGGGTTTCAATTCTGACTGCACAAAGGGCAGTTCTTCCCCTGCCGCCACACGGATCTGCCACTTGATCAGATCGATGCCGTAAACCATTTCCGTCACACAATGTTCGACCTGGATACGCGTATTCATTTCCATGAAATAGAAATTCTTATCTTTGTCGAGGAGGAATTCGATCGTACCTACGCCTTCATAGTTAACGCTCTTGGCCCCGCGAACGGCCGCATCGCCCATTCGTTCACGCAAAGCCTCATCCACCGCCGGCGACGGGGATTCTTCAATGAGTTTCTGATGACGGCGCTGCATGGAGCAGTCACGCTCACCGAGATGGAATACATTTCCGTGTTGGTCTCCGATCAATTGGATCTCGACGTGGCGCGGACGTTCGATGAATTTTTCGACGTAAACGTCCGGGTTGCCGAACGCGGTTTTGGCTTCAGTTTGCGCCGTATTAAACGCATTCTCGAATTCCGATTCTTCCCTCACGATTCGCATTCCGCGCCCGCCGCCGCCGGCCGTAGCTTTGATAATGATCGGTAAACCCGCCTGCTTCATGATCTCGCGCGCGTGTTCCATA
>CAZHUW010000013.1:24987-30956 GCA_964535295.1 uncultured Bacteroidota bacterium | reverse complement strand
GCGGCATAGTCGGACTTGCGACGGCACAGAGGCTGTCAAAACTTTATCCAAAAATCAAAATTGCCGTTTTAGAAAAAGAAGATCGTGTTGCGTATCATCAAACAGGCCATAACAGCGGCGTGATCCATTCCGGGCTGTACTATAAACCGGGTTCTGCGAAGGCAGCGACCGCGGTTCTCGGCGCGGAACTGCTCAAACAATTTTGTGCGGAAAATGGCATCCCCGTTAAATTATGCGGAAAAGTCGTCGTAGCGGTAGATGATAGTGAATTAAGCGCCTTGGAAGAACTTTATAGGCGCGGCACGGCAAACGGCGTGAAGGGCTTAAAGGTCATCGGACGTGAACAGCTTAATGAAATCGAACCGCATGCGGCTGGTCTTCGCGCGTTACATGTTCCGTATGCCGGGATCGTCGATTACGTTCAAGTAGCAGAAAAAATCGCCGAAAAGATCCGGTCTGCGGGAGCGGAGATTTATCTTAGCGCATCAGTTGTTTCAATATCAAAACAAACTCAAGAATGGATCCTGCACACTCCCATTGGTGATATTAAAGCCGCTTTCATCATAAGCTGCGCGGGACTTTTTTCAGACCGTATGGCAAAGATGAGCGGTACGAATCTTAGAGCCCGCATTGTCCCTTTCCGCGGAGAGTATTACAAAATAAGACCGGAAAGTTGTCATTTGGTTAACGGCCTTATTTATCCGGTTCCGGACACACGTTTCCCTTTTCTCGGTGTTCATTTTACAAATCTTATCCATGGCGGCGGTGAGGCGGGTCCGAATGCTGTGCTCGCATTTAAACGTGAAGGTTATAGAAAAACAGACTTTAACCTTCGCGACACACTTGAGACATTGACGTATCCGGGATTTATCAAACTGGCCCGAAAATTCTGGCGAACCGGCATAGATGAAATGAAAAGATCCTATAGTAAGTCCCTTTTTGTGATGGCTCTCCAAAAATTGGTCCCGCAGATACAAGAAAGAGACCTTTCATCAGGCGGCTCCGGTGTTCGCGCCCAGGCGTTGCTCCCTGACGGTAATTTGGTGGACGATTTTCTCATTGTAGAAGGCGCGCGCTCCCTTCACGTTTGTAACGCTCCGTCCCCCGCCGCAACCGCCTCGTTTGCAATCGCCGATGAAATTACGAAAAGAGCAGCCCGTCATTTCGGACTTACGTGAAAAAAAGTATTTACTTTTGATCTATATGGCATATAAAATATGCCATATGAAATTGTCTATTATCACCAACTTCAACCTGCGTCGGGGACTCCATGTATAAATTCCTATTCATCCTGGTTTTTGCCTTTGTTTCCAATTCATCCTTATTCGCTCAAAAAGATATCCGGGACGTCATCGACAATATTGCCGAGACAACGGTTTCCAATCTCAGAATTAAATACGCCGATGAAACGAACAAAATGCGAATAGGTGTATTTAATTTTGACCGGCAGGTCATCAAAGAGGCCAATTTGACCTATACCGTATTTGAAAATTTCATGACCGACCAGATCATTATCAGCTTGATGAATAACCGTGAACAGATCGGTTTTGATGTGGTTGAACGCGGATCTCTCGAAAAGGTCCTTTTGGAACAGCAATTTTCCATGACCGACTTTGTGGATCAGAGCCGGAACGTCGAGGCAGGTAAATTGCTCAACGCAAACATAATCCTGACCGGCACGTATCAGGTGTTGAAAGAAAACATTAGCCTAACCGTAAAGTTGACCGACGTACAGAGCGGTAGCCTTGTCACCGTCATGTCTTATGAGATGAAGATCGATAAACGCGTGGATAATTTATTGGGAATTGAAGACGAACTGGCCTATCGTGAAAAAAGGGAACAGCGCCAGAAAGAACTGTATCAACCCAAAAAGAAACGTCCTCAGAGCTTCTTCGGAGGCGGGGTCAGTGTCATGTACCTGAACTGCAAAGGCAGCCGTGACATCGATCATTATGCTGGAACTTTGGACGTCTCATTCGGATACCGAAGGGTCGTGACCAGCATAGGTTACGGGTATTTTTCGTATAAGTATGACCTTGTGAACAACCACTTTCTCATCGGAGGATTGAGTCTGCGGGTAATCCCATTCGTAAAATTAGGATATATGGCGGGGCTTCCGATGGATAAAGATAATAGCCTAGGGCAAACCGTCAGCAGCGGGAGCCATATGGTTCATTACCTGAAATGGACCTTTCTGGAATTGAACCCGCTCGATCTTTCATTCAACTATGCCTACATCAGCAACAAATCGTTCGCACAATATGCTTCGGCGAAAAAATTTGAATTCCTCGGATTCGGGTTAAGTTTTCACTGAGTTTTGGTGTTTGATTCCATCATGGTTTTTATTTTAGTAATTTCTTGACCTCTGCCGTATGTTCCCCTTCCGGCGCACGGTTCTGATATTCAGCGAATTGTTTTTTAGCTTCGGCAAACATCTTAAGTTCACGATACACTAATCCAAGATAATAATGGTTCGTCGCAGCGTCTTTATCCAAATATCCCTGCTGACTCTCAACCGCTTGCTCGAGGTACAGTCTTGCGTTCTTAATATCTTTTTGATGAAAATATATAATGCCGAATAATCCCCGGTATAAGAAATTCGTTGAGTCCTGCAACCACGCCTGTTGCGCAAAATCCATGGCGCGTTTCAAGTCTTTGCCTGTTTTAACATACAGATACGATAAGCGGTAAGCGGCGAAATCCAAACTCGGCCTGACCTCCAACGCTCTTAAATAGTATTCTATTGCTTCATGCGGAAGCCCGGCTTCTTCATAATCTTTACCGATATCGGTATAAACCCTGGCCTTATCCGGCATCATCGCTGCAACGATCTCGAATTGAGCTTTGGCTTCAGAAGTCTTTGCCCATTTCTGATATAAAACGCCGAGGTGCCGGTAAGCAAAATCACTGTAAATATCATACTCAATCGTTGATTTCAATTCCACCTCAGCTTTCTTAAAATAAAACTCCATAGAATCCCGATTGCCTTTGTTCATCTGCTCGATGCCCATTTTAAAATGTATCCATCCCATCGTGTCAAAATAGTATGGGTTTCGCTTCGAGAGCTCAATGGACTTCTGGGATAATCTTTCAGCTTCAGAAAGACGGACGGATTCTGTAGCCAGTCGCCATGCAAAGTTATTATAAGCGCCGTTCTCTTCCGGAAATTTTCTGATATTCTCTTTGAACAGTGAATCTCCGACTCCATAATTTCCGGCTGACGTATAAAAATCGGCATAGATCTGATCCAGATTAGGAAGATCCGGATTCGCTATTCTTACCATATCGGTCATGCTCAGCGCCTTCTTGATCAGATCCCATTTATTTTGTGCGGTCAGGTAACGGTTATTCACTTCGGTCTGGTATATCCCGGCAAGGCTGAGGTAATTCCCGATATTCTCTGGTTCATACCTTATCGCGAGTTGCGCCTGCTCATACGCATTCTCAAATTCACCGATCTCGGCGAGATAACCCGCCAAAAGATTGCGCGGTGTGGACGTAAGAGGATTAATCTTGATAGCTTGTTTGACTTCTGCAATCGCCTCGTCAAACTTCTTCTGGGCAAATAACGCACTGGCGGTATACAAATAATTGGCAATATTCGAGGCGTCAAGTTGTTTGGCTTTTTTCGTGATCTGCAGAACTTTGTCATAATCGTTCTGCGAAAGCAACAGGCTGGCGCGGCGCAGCACAAGTTCAATGCTCGTCGGATTGATCTGAAGTAAAGTATCTAAAACGGAGGAAGCCCGGTCAAAATCGTCTTTCTGAAGGTAAATAAGCATGATACCTTCCAAAGCGCTTTCAAAATCAGGAAGCACGGATAAGGCGTCGCGATAATACGTCATAGCTTTTTCATAGTGATGTTCCCCCAAAGCTTTGTCGCCCGTCCATTTCAGCTCAACCGCCCGGCTGGTGGTAATGGGTCCTTCTGTCAGAACGATGTTTTTATCAAATGGCACCACAATAGCGCATTCGTTACCGCTTTGCCGCCATTCCTGAAGGAAGTCGTCGTACGATACAGCCTGGTTATTTGCTACGGTCGGATCGTGCATGATGATCTGATGTTTGCTTTCGTCATATCCGATGACAACGACCACATGCCCGTAGCCGAAGGGTGTGAGAAACACAAGAACGGGTATGCCTTGATCTATTCTCTGCTTAAGATCCTCAAGCGTTCCGATATATCCAAAACTCTTATATTTTCCCAAACTGCGGGGATATGTCAAAATATCATTCGACTGAGCCCCTGCATAATCGCTTTTAATAACGGAATAGATATCGTCCTGGTCGATATCTTGTTTATAGTAAGACAGGATCATCGAAAGCGAAGCGGCGGCACATTGCGGGCCATGCTGCTTGACGTAGGGAATATCGCTGATGACTACTTTTTTCGGAGGTTCCAGTTGTTCAAATTTCGTGCCGCTCAACGTCACCGTATACGAACCCTCTTGCTGCTCGGTCACAGCTTTTATCTCGTTGAATTCACGCGTAGTGAATGTATTGGTCAGTTTGTGAATAAGACGCTTTTCAGTATCGAACTGGAATTCCGCAACCCCCTGATTGTGAATGGAGACGCGTCCTTGTTCTCCGTAACGTGCGGCATCATAACTTCCTGTAATACCGTAATATTTCTTAACGAAGGCGATACTATCGCTGATCTCTTCCAATTCCGTCACGGCATCAATAGATCCCAGCTTGAAAATATACTGGCTTGATTTCCACATTTCACCTTCATTCACGCGTTTGCGCAAGTACGATCCATGCAGATCTTCCATAACGGCAATGACAAATCGCGGCAGCGAATGCGGGTCGTTTTCCAATAATCCGTAAATATTAACGACTCCGTAGATGTCCGACATTCGTAAATAAAAACGCTGGCCGATCGCATTTTTTTCTTTGGGCGACAGCGCATAACCGTCTACTGAAACAATGTCTAATGCGAATTCCACGACCCCGTAATCGGTGATATCCTGAACCTGTTCACGGAAAATGATCGTGAGCTCGCGAGACAGATCGCCGTTTGCATCGGCGCCGATTAAGGCATCGTTGGTGGATTTTACTTTCAACTTATAGGTATTGGTCTGCCCAATTTTCAATGCTTCGTCAAACATGACGGAACGTTCACCGACAGGCGTATATTCGCTGCCGAGCCCGACGGATTGCAGATCGGATAACGAAGGCAGAAAATACCCGGGCACAATCCGCAGCATGCGGTCATAGGTTTTTACGGCATTACTCAAGTCGGACTTGTCGGCGTACGTCCGCGACAAATACTTAAGCGCGTCCACATCCTGGGAATCGATCTCCACCGCTTTACGGAATTGCTGGATCGCTTTATCATGAAAATCAATTTGTGAATAGGTCAGGCCCAGATTGAAATGAAATACCTTTTGAATTTCCGGATCCGAAGACAACGGTAGTCCTTTGCTGAAAGCCGATTCAGCCAATTTGTATTTTCCGGTTCTCATTCCCAATAGTCCCAGCTGCAGGTAAGCTTCATAATATGCCGTATCCAGTGACACCGCCTGCTGGAGGTAATATTCGGCCGAATCAGGAGCGGATGCCGCCAAAGCGCGATCATAATAGAAGTAAGCTTCCTTCTTTATTTTTCCGTCGATAAGTTTCTGAACCGTAACCAGATAATCGCGGATATTAACTTGCCGATTATCCAACTCCAGCGAACGTTCGTAATATTCTTTGGCTTTGACCCAATCCTGCCGGCGGAAATAAAGGTAGGCAGCGTTCCCGTATTCCAAAGCCCCCATCTTCCCTTTTTTCAAAAGCTGTTCATAATAACTCAGTGCCTCGCTGTCTTTCCCGAGAATAAAATTGATCCTGCCTAACTCGGTCTGTGCCAGCGTAAAGTCCGGTTCCAAACGAACAGCTTCTTCAAGCGACAAGACGATGATCCCATACGCTTTACGTTTATCGTTGACGGTATTGACGAGATCCATTTGTGATCGGGCGTC
>CAZHUW010000013.1:0-24887 GCA_964535295.1 uncultured Bacteroidota bacterium | reverse complement strand
TTTTCGTCATAATAAAAACGGGCCAGAGAGACCCACGATTCAATATTCACTGAATCAAGATCGGCCAGCCGTATGAAATATTTTTCTGCCTCGGGATCGTTGACCGCACGGGCGGCTTCCGCCAGCCATTCAAGCCCTTCCCGGTCGTTCGGGTAAGCGGATACGTATCGTTGCAGAATCATAAAAGCGCTTTGATATTCTTCGATATTGAACAGCGCTCTGCCGTATGAAAGAAACAGATCCGTTCGACGATTATCTATTTTGAATGCCTGCCCGTAACTCTCAACCGCACGGCGATTGAGCCCCTGACGCTCATATAGTAAACCCATAGCCGCATAAGCTTCAAAAAAATTTTTGTCCTCACGCACGGCTTTTTTAAAGAAATCGAGAGCTTGCCGCCATTTAAGCTCGCCCTGTTTCTCAAAGGATTTGCCCTTCAGGTAGAATTCTCTTGCCTCAGGATTCTGAGTTGTCAATTGCACGGTCGTACAGGATACAACGCAAAGCAACAAGGCGGCCATTATCGCCGGAATGAATGAGAAGGTTAACTTGAATTTCATATTCTCCTTTAAATACATGTTACCGAGTTAATTACAAAAAAGGCGACTCAAAGTCGCCTCGTGAGACGGACATGTCCGTTGGAACGTAAGCTCATAGAACTCTAAAGATGACCGACTGTTCGACCGGGCAGTCTCCGTTGCTCAACGGGATCTTTGAAAACTGCATCTGCAAAATGATCCCCTTCATGCACTCCAGAAATCCGGTATTTTGTGTCGAATGATGCACAACGGAAACGCTGTCAACAATACCCGACGGCTTGATGACAAAACGGAATCGGACTTTGAATTCTTTGGTTTCTTTAGAAGTAATATTTCGGCCGTAACAGTTCGCAAAATATTGGGTTTTCAGGTTAACGCGTTCCGCTACTTCACTTTCTTCTCTTCCTTTTCCGTAAACGGCGGGCGCGGTACAGAAAATACTTAGACTCCCGTCCTTTGATTCCTGGGCGGGCGATCGTGAAGGCGTGATCATCATATATAAAACTACTGAAACGGCAAAAACGATATGACGCATGAATTCCTTCCGTTTATTTTATTTCTACTTCATTAAAAACCAGTGCCGTGAAAGAATAAATTACCGTGTCGTTTCTTTTCCATGCGTTTTTTTGCAGACCTGCTTTGACGCATGTCTGCTCTAAGAACGTGGTCCGATCCCATCCATATTCGGTAGCAACCTGCGGAAGCAATAAGCCGTGAGAATAACCGCTTTCGATCAGCAGTCCATGTTGACCGGGGATAATGGTAATCACATCATCAACTCTGAGCATGGGAGACAATATACTGATCTCGATTTCAATATCCTTTAATTCTTCCGGCCTAAGCGGACTAAAACGGGTATCGTGCATTGCGGCAGAAACGGCAGCTTTGCTGACCGTCCGGTACAATTCTTCGTTGCTTTGAATGTATCCCACACAGCCCCTCAGCATACGGTCGATCTCTATGGTGACAAATGCGCCTGCCTTCGTCTTTAAAGCGGGTGTCAAGTCATACTCATCTTCAAAATCAGGAATGGGCTTATGGTGAACAGACGCGTCAATCGTTCGCTTGGCGATCTCCAGTAAGATCCTTTTCTCTTCGTAGGACAGTTTCATAACGCACCATTTCTTTTGAAATATAACGCCGAAACATTCTGATTATCAACTTTTTTGGTCAAGTTTTTTTCTGACCTCATTCACCGGCATGGCTTGTCCGGTCCATATTTCAAATGCCGCGGCCGCTTGTTCAATGAGCATCTCCAGTCCGTTGATCCCGATTGCCCCTGAGGCTCGCGCATGCCTTAAAAACAATGTACTTGCCGGGTTGTAAATGAGATCGTAGGCGATCATGCCTTGTTTAAAAAAATCAGCACCAAGCAAACACTCGTCAGGCTTCATCCCGACAGACGATGCGTTTACGGCTAACGTAATGTCCAAACCGGCGGTCGAACTCAAAGAAATAAAAAGCCGCTCAACTTCAGGACGCAATGTTTTGAATTCTTCGATCATGTTAAGGGCACGTTCTTTGGTACGATTAAATATGAAGATCTTTTTCGGTTCATAGTCGATAAGAAGTGCATACAATACGGCCCGTGCGCTGCCGCCAGCCCCGAGGAGCAAAATATTCTGATTTGCAACAGCATTTTTATACGGCCTGAGGGTTCTTGAAAATCCTTTGGCATCGGTGTTATGGCCAATCCATTTACCGTTCTTTTCAACAACAGTGTTAACCGCTCCTATAATTTTTACTTCATTCGAGAGCTCATCCAAGTAAGGCATGACCGATTCTTTATATGGAACGGTAACATTAAAACCTTGAATACAGCGAACCTTTAAATCACGTAAAACTTGGCCAAGATCATGGACGTCGAATGCATGATATACGGAATCAAGGCCTAATATTTCAAAAGAGGTATTATGAATTAGGGGTGAAAGAGAATGTTGTACCGGAGAGCCCAGAAGAGCATATAACTTTTTAGAACTATTGATTTCGGTTGGACGAATAGACATTCAGTATGTTTGACCGTTCAAAATTAAGGCAGTATGGCATCGTGAAAAGTGAAGACCTCATCGTTCATTTGGTTGGCTACCATGATCTTTTCTGTTTTGATAGTCCTCTTACCGCCTGCATCTGTTTTTGTATCCGAAAATTTCAAAACACCGTAATCCTTCCAGTTTTTCCATTCATAGAAGCCTTCTTCGCCGTCCTGAAGCAGGAATTTCCATTTTTCCATCAGAAACGTTTCAGGGTTGATGAATGCCCAATATTGGTCCTTTGGCGTAAGGCCAACTTGTTCAAACGCCAGATGAACAACTTCATAATTTTTTCCGGAAACGGAGTCCTTCTTCAGGCCTTCATATAAAAGCTTAACGCCCGGATCTTTTAATTTCCAGGGCATGAGAAGCCAGTACGTGTCGTTGATAAAACGGTTGTAACCGTATTGCAGTTTCTCTTCAGCTTTTTTGGCCTCGGCCACATGGCCATCGACATAAGCTTTGCCGGACTTCTTATGGATGTTATCATACAAGATATCGTAGGATTTCCCGTCTCGCGTTTTTCCCTGAACGCGGTACCGCCCCGAAAATTTGTCCCAAAGATGCGAATGCCGCGAAATCTCCTTGCCGTCAGCTGCCTCTACAACAAAATCAAACCGCAGATATCTAACTTCACTCCATGCTTTAGCCCCGCCCATGGCGTCCATCATGCGACCGGCCAGTTCAACCGCTTTTGCATTGGATGCCGGGGCAGAATTACCCGCGTTCTTTGGCGCATCAGGCTGTTTAGGCCCGCAGGAAATGACCGTAAATAATATGAAAAGTAAAAAGGTTCTCATGCTGAACTAGTTTTGCGTGTTGATTTTCGCCTTTTGGGTATTAAGATAATTTTCATCGACTGATTTCCACCGAACACTATAGGAGCCAAGATAGGATACATCGTAGAGCAAGAAATATTGGCCGTCGGGTAATTTGAAGACCTGAACTTGCAATATCTTGTCATCCGCATCGGATTGGAGATCCTCAAATATAGAATATCCCCTGATCTCTGCAGGTGTGATCTCAGCGCCAAGATCCGGGTGCAGAATGAACGGTGTTAATTGGTTTCCCAAAGAATATTCTTCATACTTTGCAAAACTTGCTCCCGTAAAAGCACCGCCGACGATCCCGCCGAGAATCAATGCCATCGATATCGGATGCGCGGCGGCCGCCGCTCCGCTCTCATCGGAAATGGCCGATCCAGCAGCATAGCCGGCTCCAATTCCGATTGCGCCCCCGATCACGCCGCCCCAAATGATCTTTTTCTTCTTATTGACATCACCTGAAAAGGTAATTTTTGACACCACATTCACGGGTAATTCACTTTTGAAACCGTTTTGTTCAATGACCAGTTTGTCGCCGGATACATTTTTAATTTTAGCGTCAAAATCCACATTGGCAATAAGAATGGTGGCGTCGCCCCGGATGTTATCTTTTCTGGTCTGCCAATCGGACTGATTGTATAGTTGTTTGCTTGATCCGCATCCAATGATAATGAGCAAAAGCGGTAAAATGGCCATCGGCGAGAGAACGCGTTTGGACAGCATAATAGATTCTCCATGTAAAATGATATATTTTAATGTGCTAAAAATCTTTCAGCATCTATCGCGGCCATACATCCGCTTCCTGCTGCGGTGATAGCCTGACGGTAATAACTATCCTGTACATCCCCGCAAGCAAATACACCTGGAATATTAGTCTTGGTGGACTTGGCTTCTGTGATCAGATATCCATTTTCATCCATATTCAAAAAACCTTTGAAAAGGTCCGTGTTAGGCTTGTGGCCTATCGCAAGGAAAAAACCCTGTGTCGAAACGTCCGAGACCGCGCCGGTCTTTACGTTTTTCACTTTGAGAGATTTAATATGAGAATCCTGCGTTCCGGTAATATCCACCACTTCCGTATCAAGCAAGTATTTGATCTTTTCATTTTGTTTTGCACGTTCAACCATGATCTTGGATGCGCGGAATTCCTGCCGCCGGTGAATGAGCGTTACCGACTTGGCGAATTTGGTTAAAAATGTAGCTTCCTCCATCGCCGTATCTCCGCCGCCAACCACATGAATGTCCTTCCCTTTGAAGAAAAATCCATCGCAGGTCGCACAGGCAGATACACCGTATCCCATCAATTCTTTTTCTTTAGGCAGTCCCAGAAGTTTTGCCGAAGCGCCCGTTGAAATAATAATGGATTCCGCCAAGTGCTCAGCACCGCCGTCATCGATGACCGTAAACGGCCGTTTGGAAAAATCTACTTTTTCAATGGATTTGAATTCACATACGGCGCCGAATCGCGTGGCCTGTTCTCTGAACAGCTCCATCATTTCCGGGCCTAAAACGCCTTTGGGAAATCCGGGATAATTCTCTACTTCCGTAGTTATGGTTAACTGCCCTCCGGGCTGATTTCCTTCGAAAACGATCGGATTCAAATTTGCCCTTGAGGCGTAAATGGCGGCGGTTAATCCTGCCGGACCGGAACCGATGATGATAACCTTGTGAACTGTGGTGCTCAAGAATTATACTCCTTCTACTACAAATTGGTTAAACTTAATTTCCGCAGGCGGTTAAAGAGGAACCACTGCAGGGGAACCTGGATCACTAGTTGAATACACCCGCCTACTAAAAAATACGGAATAGCTTGGGTCCAATCGATCCACTGAACGGATAACAGGGCAATGATAAAAAATATTCCGGATAAAACAAAGAAAAAAGGCACCCGGCTTGCGTAAGCTCTTAATGCAAAGGGTTTATCGAAGTTATGAGAAACATAAGAATACCAAATGCGATCCGCGATCCAGCCAGAAAAAGTCACGGACAAACACACGGCTAATATGTTGATCCAAATAAAAATGTCCATATTGTCTTTTAGCATAACATACCCGAACCAGATGAATAAAGCGCTCACATTGGCGAACGTAAAATTTCTGACCGTGCCGTTCCATATCGTTTCCGATTCGGAATTGAGCAGATAGTTTTTCATAGTTATATGGTCGTCGGGGGTCATGGGATCAGTTGTAAGTGGTTTCTTAAAAAAAAAGAATTTAAATAAAAATCAATTTGAATGCAAATAGACGAAAAAAAACCCCGCATTTTGTTGCGGGGTTTTACATTTGCGCTAATTCCAGCCGAGTACTATCGAGGCATAAAAATTCCTTGGAAGGCCCGGTTCTAAATACATCGGTAAATTCGTCCCGCTTTCTTTAAGCGGATTGATGAATGACGAGGATGCATACTTGCGGTCAAGTAGGTTGTTCACACCTCCAAAGATCTTGAGGGACACACCATGCCCAAGTTTCATGGGTTTCGCAAGACCCATTGAGATGTTAAGAATTTTGTACGATGGCACTTCTAATTTATTTGCATCATCCGCAAAGTATTTTCCAAGACCCTGAATGCCGAATTCTACATAGGCATTCATCAATTGTTCAGAGGTATACCTCACACTCGCACAGTAACTTATGTCCGGCAGACCCGCGACCTTGTTGTTCTTATATTGGCCGCCTGGGAATGATGCATTGATGGAATCCACCTGATATTTCGCGTATTTATTACTGGCATACGTTACATTGGCTTTTGCTGAAATACCATAAGCTAAAATGGTATTCCCGCTAAACTCGATACCCCGACGCTGCGTTTCGCCTGCCGTAAAATAAAAAACACCGTCCCGGTACGGTATCAGATCATTCTTGACATTGATCCAATAGAGCGCCACATCGTAGTATAGGAACTTCACAAAATTCTCTTCTGGATAGACCTCGTTGTGTTTGGTTCCTACCTCGAACGTGGTTGATCTGATCGGGTCAAGAAGCGGATTGATAAGATAATTCGCATCGTCGCCGTTGACGTTGGATGGATCTGTTTCATTCCCTGCCGGAACCTCAATTCCGCCTCCAAGGCTGGCATAGATCGTCTGCTTTTCGGTCAGCAAATACGAAATGCCCGCTTTCGGAATAAAAGAAGAAAAGGTCTTATGCTGCAGCCCGAGTTTGGTACTAACCGTATCTTGGGCGGTAACAGGGAAGTTCTCGCTGTAATAGGTCACGGCGTCTAATCGCAATCCCAAAGTAACAGAGAGTTTCTCGGTCAGCTTCGTTTCGTTTTGCGTAAAATAGCCGAGATTCCGCGCGCCTTCGCGTTTGTTATTGCGCAGCGTAGTTCCACGCTGTCCGGTCGAATCCTGTTTCAGTAAATTATAAAACAAGATGGCGCCGTCCTGATAGGCGCCGTCGCCGCCGATCAGCGTTGTATTGGTCATACCGGACAACTTCCAGTCGTGACGGTACATCAGATTGCCTCCGAAATGGTACCTGGTAAAATCCCTGAACGTATTTCTTTCGGATCTTTGAAGGAATTTTGGATTGACATACAGCATACCAGAAATACCGTTATGGCTTGTGATAGAGTGATCCATGGACAAACCGATCAGCCCCACCTTATTAACCCGCCGCTCTTTTTGGATCGCATACTTTGCGTTCGCATCACGTCCGGCCGTATCAAAATGGGCCTTCGTTAAGGCGCCGGGTATATTGAACATGCTGCGTGTGAAAGCGGCGTAAAAATTCAGCGTCGTTTGATCGCTGACATTGGATACGATGCCAAAGGTAGCCAGCGTTCGCTCACTCGACGAATTATAGCGCCAGCCGTCAAATGCGGTCGAAGTAAATGTACCATACAACTTGGTAGTCCGGTTATTGGTTCCGATCAGAACCGATGATTCGCTTAGACCAAAACTTCCCGCTTTGTGCTGGGCACGGGCATACGTGCCTTCGTAGTCCGGAACGGTACTGATGCTGACAATACCTCCCCCGGCATTCCCCCAAATAGCTGATGAATTCGAGCGCACGACTTCCATTCTCTGAATAAGATTAGGATCGATCAGATCAAAGGAAGTCCGCCCGTCCGGTTCCGTTTGAGGAATACCATTCAGAATAACACGAACGCCGCGTGTGGTCCCGGCATTGGAACGGTCGCCGGCCCCGCGTGCCCCAAACCCTCGGATCGCAAGCCGGATATCCTGGTTGCCAGAACGGGATTGAGCCAGCACGCCCGGAATACCGGACAATACTTCATCCAGCCCGTACCCTCGCGCATTTTCGATCTCATCTCGACGAAGGATATTGACCGCCATAGGTACTTCCATTGCCAACTCTGGAAGACGTGTCGCTGTAACCGTAATCCCCTCCAGTTGATATGATTTATAAGTAGAATCTGCCTTCTCATCCTTTGTTTCCTGAGCACGGAGTGAAACCACAGCAAGAAATGACAGGATGAAAAGGAACGTGAATTTAAACATAATCACTCCCGATCATTCGTTGTTTAACGTATATGAATTTTACTAATTTTGATGTCAACCGACATCATTGAATGTGAGATCAGGAATTGGGCGGGTGGAAATGATCTGCGAGAAAACTCTGCAACGGTGAGATAAACGACGCATCCCCTTTTTCTGTCACTAAAAGGTTCACAGAAACAAAATCAGGCTGACTCGGGAAATAAACGATCTTGAATTTAAGCTTCAGTTTACTTTTCTGATCATGATCACGTTTGGATTCCTCCTGGTAGACCATGTCGGCGCTTCCGTCGTCGGTATTGATCCGGCTCACAAATATATCTTCATCCTGGTCCGGTGCGTCCCAATAGATCGTTACCTGAAGCGGATGAAAAGCGAAACTGAAAAAGGCATACGGATGCGTAATGGCAATGATCAGGATACACAGTGCGGCGTTTGAAAGGGTTCGAATCATAGGCGGAATATTCTACCAACAAAACCGTTAATAGTCAAAGCCTTTTAACGGTCAGAGGTCCGTACTGGATAAAAAAAATGAAAAAAAATATTGTGTTTTTATGGATTCCTTTGTATAATGCGCCGCTAAAGTCCTGAAAATAATTTCTTTGAAAATAAATTCATCAAGGATTTCGACCCATGAAAGACAACATTCATCCCGCTTACCCGATATCGCATGTTTCTTGTTCGTGCGGCAACACGTTCACCACGCGTTCGACCGTCGGCGATATTAAAGTTGAAATTTGCTCAAGCTGCCACCCTTTTTATACCGGTACGCAGAAATTGATCGATACCGCAGGCCGTGTCGATAAGTACAACAAGAAATTTGCCAAGTATAAAGAATCCAAAGAAAAAGCTTAGCTTCGTTTTTCTAAAAAAGGAATATGCGCGTTCACTTGTGACGGTGTATTCCTTTTTTTGTGTCTAAAATTGAAATCCATGAGTTCAAACGTTAAAAAAAGTATTTCCGTCGGCGGACAGGCCGTGATCGAAGGCGTTATGATGAGAGCCCCGCACGCAATCGCCACAGCCGTTCGCAGAGTCAATGGGGATATCGTTATTAAAACCGAGCCCTTTCGGTCTTTATTGGAACGGAACAAGTATCTTAATGTCCCTATTATTCGCGGAACGGTTGCCTTGATCGAAATGATGATCATAGGAACCAGGGCCTTGCAGTATTCGGCAAATATCATGGAACAGGACTTGAACAAAAAAAACGGTTCTCAGCCTGTGGCCCAAAACAAGAAATCAAAACTAAGCCTGCTGGCCACTACGGCAGTGGCTCTCTGTCTTGGCATTGTGATATTTTTTGTTGGGCCTCTTTTCATAGCGACCGAAGGACTGAACATTGAAAAGACCGCGTGGCAGTTTAATCTCGCGGCCGGCAGCATACGTCTTGCTTTGTTTCTGAGTTACCTGCTGGTGATCAGCACCATGAAGGATATATTCCGGATATTCCAGTATCACGGGGCGGAGCATCTGGCTGTGTATGCATTTGAAAACAAGGATCCGCTCATACCGGTCAACGCACTTAAGTATGATACTCCGCATCCGCGATGCGGAACCAGTTTCCTCATGTTCGTCATGTTAAGCTCTATCATTTCGTTTGCCGTCATCGACAGTATTTACATACTGAATTTCGGAGAGATGGAACTCTCAACGCGCATTTTTCTTCATATTCCTTTTATTCCGGTCGTGGCGGGCATTTCATATGAATTGATAAAAATTTCAGGAAAATATTATAGAAATCCGATAGCCAAAATGTTTATGGTCCCCGGGCTGTGGCTGCAGCGCATTACAACGAAACGGCCGGATGAAAAGCAGGTGGAAGTTGCGATCGCGGCGCTAACAGCCGCTCTCGGCGAAACGGTGATCGGAGAATATGAAAATGGCCAGGTGCAAGGCGCTATGAGCGTTCATGAGTGCAGGGTAACTGAACCGGTATTAACCAATTGACATCATGATCGACCAATTAGAAAAAATCGAAATTCGCTTCAACGAGATCAACGATATGTTGACCCGTCCGGAAACCATCACGGATCAGAATCAATTCCGGACATTGAGCAAAGAGCGCAGCGCCGCCGAAGCGATCGTTGACAAATACCGCGTCTATCGTAAGCTGTTATCGGATATGGAAGGTAACAAAGATATCCTGCACAATTCAGACGACGCTGAATTACGGGAAATGGCCCGTGCGGAGTTGAACCAACTTGAGATTGACAAAGTAAATATTGAGAACGAACTCAAATACCTGCTCATTCCGAGAGATCCGCACGATGAAGGCGGATGCATTCTTGAAATCCGTGCCGGCACCGGCGGTGATGAAGCGGGAATTTTTGTCGGAGATCTTTTCGGCATGTACCGGTATTATGTTGAAAAAATGGGTTGGACCTTCCAGACCATCGATTTCACAGAGGCCAATCAGGGCGGGTTCAAGGAAATGATCATCGAGATTGACGGTAAAGGCGCGTACGGGAAACTTAAGTTTGAAAGCGGCGTGCATCGCGTACAGCGCGTACCTAAAACGGAAACGCAGGGCCGTGTTCACACTTCCGCTGCGTCCGTGGCGGTACTGCCGATCATCGATGATGTGGATAAAGAGATCGTGATCAATCCCAACGATCTGCGTATTGACATCTACCGTTCCGGCGGCAAAGGAGGCCAGAACGTCAACAAAGTTGAAACGGCCGTACGAATGACACACCTTCCCACCGGTATCGTTGTACAGTGCCAGGAGGAACGTTCCCAGTTGAAGAACCGCGAAAAAGCCATGAAAGTTTTGAAATCGCGCATTTACGAAAAGCAAAAAGAGGAACACGACGCCAAGATCGCCTCGAAACGCAAATCGATGGTAGGTTCCGGCGATCGGAGCGAAAAGGTCCGGACCTACAATTTTCCGCAAAACCGCCTGACCGACCACCGTATCGGCCTGACCATCTATGACCTCGAAGGTGTCATGGGCGGCAAGATCGACGAGATCGTTGAAAAGCTGCAGCTGGCAGAGAACGAAGAGTTGCTCAAGTCGAATTAGACCCCTCACTCAAATTTCTTCTTGTAATTGAAAAACCTAACTTATAAATTCGCTTTGAAATTAAGTTTCAATAATTTTTGAAAGTTCAAGCTAACTAAGGAACTCCGTATGCCTCAAGAGGCCGCCGTTCTCAGCCATACGTTACTCCGGTCGCAAATAAAAAAATCCGGATTGGACGATATTTACCAAAAGATCATGGATCATCAGCGATTGACGACGGAAGACGGACTTAGATTATTTGAAACGCGCGATCTTACTTCCGTCGGCTTTATGGCTAATTTAGTGCGCGAACGTCTTCACGGCGACCGATCCTTTTTTGTACGAAACCGGCAGCTGAATCCCACCAACGTATGCGAATATTCATGCATGTTCTGTTCTTTTTACCGCCGCGAAGGCGAAGAAGGCGGCTATACGATGACGATGGAACAGATCGCACAGCGTGTGCGCGAAGGCGTCAAACACGGCATCCAGGAGATTCATATTACATCGGGTTTGCACCCTACCCTTCCCTTCAGCTATTATACTGACATGCTTAGAACGATAAAGGAGACGGCCCCGTATCTCCATATTAAAGGTTTCACGGCGGTTGAAATTGAATATTATTCCCATCACTACCGCATGACCCTGCGAGAAGTTCTGGAAAAACTGATCGAAGCAGGACTGGAAGCCATGCCGGGTGGCGGTGCAGAAATATTTGCCGATCGTGTTCGCAAGAAGATCTGCGATGAGAAATCTACTGCTGAAGGATGGCTCGCCGTGCATGAGATCGCGCATGAATTAGGGCTGATGACCAATGCCACGCTGCTTTATGGACACATCGAAACCTATGCTGAACGGGTCGATCATCTGATGCGGCTTCGCGATCTTCAAGACGTATCGAGATCAAAAGGCGCCAAAGCGCAGTTTAATACCTTCATACCTTTGAAATACCAGCATGAGAATAACCGGTTGAAAAATCTTCCGGAAGTCAGTGCATTTGAGGACCTCAAAATGATTGCCGTTCCCAGGCTCATGCTCGATAACTTTCCAAATATCAAAGCCTATTGGGTTGTTATCGGCAAACGCATGGCTCAGATCGCGTTAAGCTATGGAGCCAATGAGATCGAAGGAACGATACTGGAAGAAAAGATCATGAGTATGGCAGGCACTGATAGCGCGCACGGCATGACAGAGCCGGAACTGATCAAACTGATCAAAGACGCAGGACGTCAACCTATCGAGCGTGATGCATTGTACCATATCATCAAAACTTATGACGAAAACGATGTTGCGCAATCGCTTAAGCAAAACATCTCAATACCCGTTCTGAACTAGAAAGCAAACACAACCGGAAACCCTTACGTCTGCCCGGTTTCGGGCAGTTTTTATTTTTAGCGTTTATATGAAAATTCTTATCGTATCAGCAACTTCCTTCGAATCCGATAAAATTTCATCTCAACATTTTGCGGGTCATTCTGTCTGTGTTACGGTGACAGGTATCGGCATGGTCAATTCCGCTTATCGCCTGACAAAGTCGTTAGCTGCCGCAAGTTATGATTTTGTCTTAAATGTTGGAATCTGCGGTTCTTATGACCGTTCCCGCACCATTGGGGAAGTCGTATATGTAAAGGAAGAAATCCTTTCTGAAATGGGAGCCACGGATGCCGGCGGCGATTTTCTCGATCTTGAAAAAATCGGATTTAAGAATTTTAGCACGGCAGGAAATGACTACTATAACCGGATCAAAAACCCGAACGCATTATCGGGTTTCTTTGATTATGATTTTCAAAGGATCCCGCATGTAGTAGGATTAACCGTAAACACCGTCAACGGCGACATGCAACGCATAAACAATGCCGGCAGACTATTTAATCCGGGCATCGAAAATATGGAAGGCGGTTCCGTGGCTTCCGTATGCCTGCAAGAAGGAATCCCTTATTTTGAATTCAGAAGTATTTCAAATTATGTCGAACCCCGGGATACTTCAAAATGGAATATTCCTTTGGCTTGCGATTCCATTCAGGATTTCACCATCAGTATTCTCAGCCATTTAAAACGGACTTAAAATGAAAAAACTCTCGATCGGCTATTCAACCTGCCCAAACGATACTTTCATATTCGACGCCATGGTGCATGGAAAGATCGATACGGAAGGACTTGAATTCGATCCGGTACTAGAAGACGTTGAAAAACTGAATACGCGGGCTTTTAAGGGCGAGTTGGATATTACAAAGATAAGTTATCACGCGTGGATATATTTGCAGAATTCTTATTCCTTGCTTAATTCCGGCAGCGCTTTGGGAAGCAACTGCGGGCCGCTCCTGATAAGCAAACATGCGATCGATCCTCTTCAATTGGCGCCTGAAAAGATCGGTATACCCGGTAAATTTACTACAGCCAATCTGCTTCTTCAGCTTTATCTCGGCAAGAGATTGAATGCTAAGGAATACCTGTTCTCAGAAATTGAATCGGCCCTGCTCAACGATGAGATCGATGCAGGTGTGATCATTCACGAAAGTCGCTTTACCTATGAACAAAAAGGACTAAAGAAAATACAGGATCTGGGCGAATATTGGGAAACAAAGAGCGGATTGCCCATCCCATTGGGCGGTATCGCCGCCAAGAAGGAATTGGGATCTGAATTGGAAGAAAAAATAGACCGCGTTCTGAAGCGCAGCGTTCAATATGCTTTTGATTTTCCGGATTCGAGCCAGGAATATGTTAAGAAACACGCCCAGGAAATGAGTCAGAAAGTCATGCAAAGCCATATTTCCCTTTATGTCAATGCCTACACATTGGATCTCGGCGAAACAGGTAAAAAGGCAATAGCACACCTTTTGTCGGCTATCGAACTACTTTCTTAGGCTTTAATTGTCTTGACAAATGAGGGTGATTTCTCTATATTTTCGCGACAAAAATAAAGGAATAATATGTCTGCCAACTTAAAAAAAACAAATACGTCACGATTGCAGGTAAAAAAATTGCAGGGAAAAAAGTCGGCGTTACCTTTTACCGCTGAAAATTACTATCTTTTTTTCGGCGGTCTCGTGATGATCATCATCGGCTATATTTGCATGGCCAGCGGCACGGTATACGGATTCATGTCTTTGACGCTGTCCCCCATCATATTGTGCATCGGCTATTTGGTTTTGATCCCACTGGCCTTGATTTACAGAAAAAAACAACAAGATCAATCTCAGGAATAATTTATAAAGGAACATCTATGAAGCAGTCAATTTATATCTTTTTTGTATTGTGTCTGTCTTTATCCTTCATCGGTTGCGGAAAAGAAGTCAAAACAGAAAAGGCGATCGTAAAAATTCCAACCTCCATTTGCGGACAATGTGCTAAAACGATCTCCGCAGCGGTGATGAAGCTGGATGGGGTCAAGAATGTCGATGTTAATACCGATACTAAGTTGGCAACCGTAGAGTTTATTCCGGTATCTCTAAAAGTCAGCGATATTGAAGATGCGATCGTCATGTCCGGATACGGCGCCAACGAAAAGCCTGCTAACAAAGAAGCCTATGAAAAACTTCCCGACTGTTGCAGAAAAGAATAAGAATTGGTTCCTTAATAAAAGGATCTAAAACCAAGAGAATGCTCCTCGGCGTTCTCTTTTTTATTTTGTAAATGATGAAGCTATTTCTTAAACAATTTTTTGAGATCCATCGGTCCCGGATCAAGGAATCGGGCAACCGCCTCTCCGTTCAGCTGTCTGAAGATTTGCGCGAGTATTTTAAACAGGATGAGCTCGAATTGGTTTTTGACCCGAAGGACGTAGACGAAAAAAGCGAACTGGTCACCCACGGCAGCTATGTCCTAAATACCGTTTATAATTTCCTTCAAAACCGCGGCGGCAAAATAGTCAGCAGGCTGGAAGAAATACACAAGCCGACTCGGGATGACCTCCTAAAAAGAATTCGGGTGGTCAACGGCCGAATCCATTCTTTAAAATCTAAAAAGGAATGGGTTGTCGATATCCTTTTTAATTTCAAAGTCACTTATCTATCCGATGAAAAACTGGAGGATATTTTTACTCTGGGCGTTGATACTCACAGTGCGGTTTTTGATGCGCGAGCGTACTATACTGATGCGGTATTGAATAATGTAAAGCCGCTGCAACAAAAAGGCGGGATTGAATTATCCCGTAAGGATCTGGAAATTCAATTCCGTGAGTGTCTAAAAGCGGCGTCCGACAGAGCACAGGAATACGGCAAAGGCCTCCAAAATGAGATATTAAAACGGCTGCACCGGAATATTTCACGGATCAAAGGCTTCTATACGGCTCAAATTCAGGAGCTTCACCGAAATCAACCTAGTTATGAAGAAAAACGTCTGCACCTGGAGCGGGAACTTGATCACAAGCTAAAAGAAGAAATTGACAATCATAAATTAAGAATAGTTCTAAAGCTGCTTAGTTACCATATCGTCGAACGGCCGGAGATCCGGGTATCGGTCAAACTCGGGCCGAATTCATCAAATGCTGAGATCCCGATAGATATGGTTTATGACGCGTATGGAGGCGAACTGGATTACGGTTCGTGCCCGGTGTGCCATTCAGATATGGAGAAAATCGTTATCAGCGATGACGGAAAGATCGGATGCTCCCATTGCTCATTCGTATGTTCAACCTGCCATAAACATTCTTCGGATGTTCAACATGCCGCAGCCTGTGTGGTCTGCAGCGATCCGCTTTGTTCCAACTGTCAGACCGAATGCACGACCTGCCGTCAGCCTGTATGTGAAAAACACCATCATGTCTGTGCGGTTGGAGAAGAAATGATATGCGCTCAATGTGTGAAATCCTGCAGCCAGTGCGAGAAAGAATTATGTAATGACCATTCCTTTCATTGCCACGCCACACAGGAAGCTTTGTGTTTTGAGCACCGGGTTATATGTTCGGGTTGCCGAAAAATATATTCTCCCCGCTACATTCAGCAACTTAAGAAGAATGAAAAATTTTGTCCGGATTGCCGGACCCCGTTTTAAATAAAAAAGGCGTCCGTTTACGGACGCCTTTAAAGGGTTTCCAAAAAAATATTATGCGGAGAACGAACTCCCGCAACCGCAGGTCTTTACCGCATTCGGATTATTGAAGACAAAACCTCGCCCGTTCAACCCATCCTGAAAATCAAGCGTAACGCCTTTCAAATACAAAATGCTTTTATAATCGACCACGACTTTGACAGAATCAAAATCGTACTGCATATCGTTTTCACTCATAGTTTCGTCAAAAGCCAATGAATACTGGAATCCCGAGCAGCCGCCACCCTGAACGCCAATCCGCAGGTAATAGTTCTCAGGAATACTTTGTTCCTTAACGATATTCTTAATTTCGCTGATCGCGCGCGGGGTAACAACCACGTCCTGAGCTACCTGCTCATTTACTGCCGTCATCGTATCCATGTATACCTCCAAATTAGATAATGTTTTCGATTTCTTCTTGTAAACTACAATGAATTTACCGAAAAAATATTCCCAAGTCAATCTAAAAAATAAGTTTGACTTATTCTTGACAAACAACTCCGAAATATATATATTGAACTGTAAAAATTGAGATTGCGTCTCAATAACACATTTAGTGAAATGTTTAACACTAATGGACACCAAGTATGTCTATAGAAAACAATGAATTACAGTCTAAGGTGAAACCGAAAACGGTTGCGGAAATGGGATGCGGAGAATGTGCTACCATCTGTAAACTAAGCGGTGAACATCTCGGCCCTAACTCCCCTTGCATTAAACTTCTTGAACTCGGTTTTACACCCGGACAATTAATCACGGTGATTGCCAAATCACCTTTTAAAGATCCGGTTGCTGTCTGCGTTCGCGGCACCGTCATCGCATTGCGCAAACAAGAGGCAGAATGTATCCAAGTGTGAAATCTTCCGCCTCTTGCCACATTAGAACCAATCCAGAAGACATTTCGGCGGATATTCCCGTCATTACACTAATCGGTCAGCCGAATTCCGGGAAGACGACGTTATTTAATCTTTTAACCGGCTCAAATTTTAAGACCGCAAATTATGCGGGAAGTACGGTCGAGTTTTCGGTCGGTCAGATTGATCCTAAATTTGATTTCAAAGCCGTCCTGCTCGATTCACCCGGAGTCACCAGTATCCATCCCCAGTCTCCTGATGAAGAAACAACGATTGACGCTCTCTTCCATCACCCTGCTTATAAACTTCCCGACCTGGTCATTGTTACAGCCGATGCATCACAATTGTCGCGTCAACTCTACCTTGTCCAGCAATTGATCGATTCCGGATTTAACATTCTTATAGCCCTGACCATGCACGATATTCTGGAAAAAAAGGATCATTTCATTTCCGTTGAAAAAATGGAAGGGCTCCTTAAGGTACCGGTGATCAAGATAAACGGACGCACAGGTGATGGCATCGCTGAGTTGATCAGGCGCTGCAGCATCCACTATGAGTATGCTATTTTTGAAAATGGAAAAGAACGAGTGAAACGCCCTTCACCGCCAACAGAACAAGATGTCATAGCCTCTTATGCCTATACAGAAAGTGTTGAAAAGCAGGTGGTTTTGCCGAAGTTAAACCTAAGCGCCATCAACAAAAAAATATTCCATGCACGGGCTCATAGCGCGGATGAGCATTCTGTCAAACTTGACAAGATATTCTTGCATCCTTTTTGGGGTATGATACTTTTCATTTTATCAATGAGCGCGATCTTTACTTCTATTTTCTGGCTTGCCCAACCCGTTATGGATTTGATCAGCGAGACATTCGGATACTTGAGTTCCAGAGTGACTTCTCTGCTTCCATCATCATGGTTCTCCGATCTTCTTGCGCAAGGCGTTATAGCCGGCGTAGGTATGGTTGCCACTTTTTTACCTCAGATAGTTATTCTTTTTCTGTTTCTGGGCATTCTCGAAGACTCCGGATACCTGGCTCGCGGGGCCATGCTGATTGATAAGCCGCTTTCCAAAATTGGTTTAAACGGCCGGTCATTTGTTCCAATGTTATCGGGATTTGCCTGCGCTATTCCGGCAATCATGGCTGCCCGAACCATCTCTAATCGCCGCGAACGCCTGCTGACCATTTTCATCATTCCGCTCATGAGTTGCAGTGCACGATTGCCCGTATATGCGCTGTTATTGGCGCTTGTGGTTCCCAAGGACCAGCCGTGGATCGCCGGTGTGTCACTAGGATTGATCTATCTTGCAAGCCTCATCATGGGCGCCACTGCGGCGGGGATTATCAGCCGGCTGGCTGGGAAAAAAGGCGTTTCTTCATTTATGTTAGAATTGCCCTCATATCGAAAACCGATCGTCCGTTTTATTCTTAAAGCCACCTACTATAAATCGGTCATGTATGTAAAAAAAGCAGGCCCGATGATCGTTTTTTGTTCACTCCTGATATGGGCGCTTACTTACTTTCCGAACACTGAACCGGTCATAGACCTTGGAGAGGCTAACGAAATGACCCAGGAACAAATTGACAAAGTAATCGAATTCGAAAGAACCAATAACTCTTACGCGGCCGCTATCGGTCACTGGACGGAACCACTTTTAACACCGTTAGGGTGGGATTGGCGCGTAGGCGTGGGCTTGATCTCCGCTTTTGCCGCGCGGGAGGTATTTGTCAGTGCATTGGCCTTAACGCTGCGAATATCGGATGATGATGATCTTCAAACTTCCATGTTGTCATCGATGCGCGATGCCAGGTTAGCCAATTCAGAAAAGCCGCTTTTTACTACGGCGTCAACTGTTGCATTGATCGTCTTTTTTATGATCGCCATGCAGTGCATTTCGACACTTGCCGTATCCAGAAAAGAAACCGGTTCCTGGAAGATTCCGGTGATACAGCAAGGAGTTTATTCGATCACGGCCTATCTGGCCGCGTTGGCAGTTGTCAATGTCTTACACGCATGGGGTATCCGCTAACGCCTACCAAATTACTTCAAATTTCGTCTCTCCTGTTTCCAGCATTTTCTGAACGTACGGCCTGCACAAACCGCAGGATTCGCCGAAAGTCAAATACCTTTGGATGCACTGAATATTTTTGCATTTATGCTTATCGGCTATCTGTTTCATTCTTTCAAAAGTGATATCGGAACATACGCATTTAGTTACCACTATTCCTTCCCCCACTTAACCTCAGTGGCTCCCTCACGAAGGTTGATCCAGCGTGCAAGAATAAATAACAGATCCGAGAGGCGATTGAGATAGACCAGAACCTCAGACCCGATGGATTCTTTGTGTGACAGCCCGACCGTGAGACGCTCCGCCCTACGGCAAACATTACGTGCCAAATGTAAATAAGCGGCAGACGGGTGTCCGCCTGGCAGGATAAAATTGGTAAGAGCCGGCAATTCCGCGTCCAGTTCATCGATCCACTTCTCAAGCTTTTCACTGTCCTTTGACTGAATGCGTGTGATATAATCATTCTTCACATTCATTGGGGTCGCAAGATCAGCGCCTAGATTAAATAAGTCATTCTGAATCTCATGTAAAAAACCGTCCAGTTTCCCGTCCTTATTTTGGCTCCGTACCATTCCAATTACCGCATTCAATTCATCTACGGTGCCGTACGCATCGATCCGTTCGGCGTCTTTGGGCACACGCGCACCGCCAAAAAGTCCGGTCGTGCCGTCATCCCCTGTTTTAGTGTATATCTTCATAAACGCTTCCTGTACTACTTGAATACTATCGCGGCCGGCGCGCGCCCGACTTTGAATTTTTTGCGAACTTGAAAATTCTTACCGAACCAAACTAGATCGCCATTTGAAATAAAATCGAGACCGTCGGTTGCAAACAATTCATGATCCCCAAACGCGATGGAATAATAATTACCGGGGATCGAAGACTGTACAAGCGACTGATTCAGATTGTAAATATGGATCGGGCCATTCGACGAGGTAATATACGCCAACAGGGAGTCCTGCAGAGCGACCTTGACCGGTTTAATATTGCCAAATTCCCCGATCTTATTCATTACAATATTCGTAGAACCATCAATAACCGCAACATAGCCTGTTGCACCGGCCCCGCTGCAAGCCGCATAAATATAATTTCTCGACGGATCTGCAGCCAAAGATACCGGGGTCTTAGCTAATATGACCGTATCTGTATGCAAAGTGCCAAGATCAAGTACCGTGATCACCGAATCATTCGAGTTGGGAGAGGATGAAATGTAAGCTTTATCATTTAACACTGCGATCTCATCAGGCTTGTGTGTAAGTTTGACCGTAAATTCTCTTGTCCGCGTCGCAAAGCTATAGGCAACGATCAGACTGTCAACATACGAAGTCACGAGTAATTGCCCGTTGTATAAAGCGATATTGCGCGGCGAACGGATATCATCCAACGTTTCGATGCTTTCATACGAGTTTGTATTAATGACCTCGATTTTATCCGAATTCGTGACGGCTATGAACCCAAGCGAGTCCACAATCAGCATACTATGCGCATGATCGCCAAGTTTTCGGCTGTTGACGCTTGAAAAAACATTATTGAATGTGGTGTCGCTTTCTACAGAATCCAAAATACTCAGCGAACTGTTGTTACTTCCGAAATTGCCTTCGCAGATAATGAACGCATGCGAAACGGACGGCAAATCTGGACTTTTTTCCTTTGAATCCGAACAAGCATTCAAAAAAGAAATCCAACATACTGCAGCTACTGTGAGCTTATGTAATGTTGGATAACTTAAAATGAAATTTTTACAAGGCTTATTTAGCAACGACGCCTGCCGGTTTGTTGTACATTTTTGTAACCAGTATGTTGGTGAGTTCATACGCTGTAATAAAAACGCTTATGAAGAACAGGTCGCCGGCAACCGAATTCTTGAAGAAAGGAAGCGCCATGACATAACTCTGGATCAAACCGTTGAAATCTTTGCTATACATACTGAGCGTTAACCATGCGCCGAAATTCGTGATAAGATAAAAAATAACGGATGAACCTAAAGTCCCAAACACTGAATACGCAGCAAAGGCGGGCTTATTCTCTCTCTTTGATGAGATCCATATGCCTATTCCTACCGAAAGAAGGATCGAACCGTAAACAAAAGGCATATCGGTCAAACTGAAACCCAGCACTATATCTGCAACAATCATCGATGCGATCGGTAAAATAAAAGCCCATTTCTTATTCAAATAGATGCCGCCGAAAATGGCCGATGCGGATACGGGCACAAAATTCCAAGGATGCGGAAGCAGGCGGCATAATGCGATCATCAAGATGGCGAAAAAAACAGGCAAGATGCCGGCGATACGTTCTTTCGATAATTTCATAGTATACTCCTTTGATTTTTTGACTATATCATTGATAATGAAAGCCTGATTGGTGTGTGAATATAAAACATTAATACTTCAGTGTCAATGCAGCGGTATTTTTTGACCTGCAAATATCAGCGTTTAAGTAAGTACCGCAAACTCAACATCGCGCCCCTGCCCCTATTCCTGAACCCGCGGATCTCTGTAGTCTTTTCATCTAATAGGTTATCAATTTTAAGATTGATATACCACTGCTTATTCATGATGTAATTAGCCGATAAATTGATATACCAATAGCTTGTCAGTGGGGTATTGCCTAACGCTCCAAACGGCCCTAGTGTTTGATCATAAAATGCGTCCCTGCGGGTGCCCGTATATTGTACATCAGCGGTCAAGGATAGTTCTTTTATTGGATCATATGTCAGACCCATATTTCCTGTATTGGGCCGCCGAATAAGGACGGTTGATTTGACCTTCTGAGTCAAAAATGCTCCGTTGGAATACAGCTGCACATGGTTTCCTTGCGTCTGAACTTCATCAATATCTGTAGGAACGTAATTCAGCTTCCCCTTAGTAAGGGAGACGTTAGCAAACAGCATTAGTTTAGGATTCATCCTCACGCTGACAGCCGCATCCAACCCTTTATTGATCTGGTCGCCGATATTCAAATACGTATCCCCGCGATAATCGTCGCGCATAAAATCGGTACCCAACTGATCCACCGGAATATTCTTATCCCATAAGTAAACATAGTCAATGTAGTCTTTGACCTTAGTATAAAACACCGACAACGAAAAGCGGATCAAGTCACCGGATCGTTTATATCCTAATTCATACGAAACCGATACTTCAGGTTTCAGGTTCTTATTTCCTCTCTGGATATCAGAGGTATAGTAAGTGTCCGGTGTATATAGCCGGTACAATGACGGCGCATTAAACCCCGTCGCATACGATGCGAATATCAACGACCGATCTGTTATACCGAATACAGGATTGATATCATACGTGTAATTATTTCCATAAGCCGTGTGATGATTTAGCCGGCCGCCTGCTCCAACTGAGAACCTGCTTAGACTCTTGTGGATCAAGTTTCCAGATATGGTCGAATGAAGGTACGCATTATATATAGTTGATTGAATGTTCAACGGATCCAGATCGGTGCGAATGCTGTACGGAAATGACGGATCTGTATAGAGAGTAAAGGTCCGGGCGGACATGGTCTCCTTGTAGATCCCCGTTCCGGCCACCATTTCCACATCTTTTAATTTCAAGGTAGACTGAAATTCATTATTGGACAAAGTACCTTCGTAATCACCTCTGAAAAAATTGTGGTCGGAATTTCCGACTGCGTCCAGGATGTTGGAATCATTGATCGCGGTGCGGATGGTGGAAGAATATCCCCCGAAATAATCAAAAGACAACCTGTCATTCCACCGGTACGACGCGCCATAGCCTGCCGTGCGTCTTTCAAAATCTATTGCATAATTGGGATCATCAACATAAGCGCCTCTGTCGAGATCGCTTTTCTGATCGGCCGTTTTAAACGTTGCATAGAGATCCAGATTTTCATTTGAATAACCTATTCTGCCCATCAGGTCCAGCTTTCTAAAACCATCACGATCGAATTTACCGTATACCGGTTCTGAGGTGTCGGCGGCAGCGTTGATCCCGTTAGTTGTTGAATGGAACACTTCCGTATTGACGTAGAAACCACTCCCAAAAGTGTAGTTGATATAAGCGTTTTGACTTAACTCCGAAGTGCCTCCACCGAAATAACCCGTCTGGATGCCCGCCTCGGCATTAAATCCAGGCCGGTCATTTTTCTTCGTTATGATGTTGACCGCCCCGCCGATGGCCGATGAACCGTAGAGCGTGCTGTGGGCTCCCCTTACAATTTCGATGCGCTCAATATTTGCCAATGACAATTCGGCTAGATCCAGCGCGTTGTCCACGCTGGATGGATCGCTCAGCCGCATACCGTCAACCATAATGACGGTGTGGTTGCTGTTGGCGCCCCGCAAAAAAATATTTTGGATCGATCCCTGCGTTTGTTTGGTTCCGACCATATAAATGCCCTCTTGCCGTTCCAGTAATTCACCGACCGTATGATACGCCGAATTCCTGATGTCGTTTTCTGATATCACCGATACGCTTCGGCCCGTTTTCACGGTATTGGTCTTGCTTCTCGTAGCGGTAACAATCGTTCCTTCAAAAATATAATGTTTCAAACTGTCCTCTTGCGCATATCCGAAGTTTGAAGATACCAATGCCAACCCAAATAAGGTCAGGGCTTTGAAAAACGCTTTCATACTTCTTCTCCCCTCGTTATTGATATAAATAAAAAATCCTCATTCCAAAAAGGAATGAGGATTAAATAAAAATAGAAATTTCAATCTATTGATTTTTAACTCTCGCCTTCCCTCGAGGACAGTTAATAAAGTTTAGGCAGGTCTCCTGACTTACGAATACCGGTCACCTTCCCGTGAGTCTGAGGCTCACAGTGGATTTCAAAGTTCGTTTACAGTTGCGGGGCAGTTCACGAATGTAACGTGATTCCCTTTTCATCACGCCTTGGGCATGACACCTAAACTAAAATTACAAAGAACAAGTAAATCTTTTACTATGGTAATCTCAAATTGCCTAAAAGTCAAGAGGTAAGAGCGACAATTTTAGAAATATTCCTAAAAAATTCATTTTTAAAAGGTGAAAAAGCGGGTTGGACTCACAAATGGAAGAGAACCCTTCAGTCTGAGCGAAGTCGAAGACTGATTTTACTAAACTTTAGTCATGGTTCGACAAGCCTGTCCTGAGCCCTGCCGAAGGGCTCACCATGACGTATGTGAGTAAACGGGATAAGCACTTTTTTAAATGGTGAAAAAGCGGGTTGTAAGACAAAGCAGGAGGATTTATTCAACTGAAATTTGAGCAGACAGCCATTCAAAATACGCGATCCACGCTTTCCGTGTTTCGGCAGAGAAATCCTTGCCAAACATCTGATACAGCGTCATCAGCCAGGCATCTCCAATGGCCTCGAAGTCTATATTCGTGATATCACAGGAACAATCTCTTCGAATCATTTCCTCCAGGCCGGTAATCAGTTCGTTGTGACGGTCAATATTATCTGCGGCGAACCGGAGGATATCATAGAGCTTTTCGCGCTGTCCTTTCGCGCTGGATGTAAAGTGAGAACTAAGATAAGGATCGAACTCGAAAAGATTCTTAAAGAAAAAGAATGCCGCCTCATCAAATAAAGGGAAAACACGATCGTACGATTGCTTCACAAGAACGATATACTCAGCCATCGTTCTTTCGTCTTCCGCCGCTTCATCACTAAAAATATTCATCGTGTCGGCGTACGATAAATCTGGAAAGAGCTTAGCTGAAAGCTCTTTCAGCTCGAACAGATCATGACTTTTCAGATTCAGGACCATCCTGTCCCTCGATTCAAT
This sequence comes from uncultured Bacteroidota bacterium, assembly GCA_964535295.1. Lineage (GTDB taxonomy): Bacteria > CLD3 > CLD3 > SB21 > SB21 > SB21. Next base: position 334 of record CAZHUW010000013.1, on the reverse strand, counting down.
TTCACGTTTGGTTACCATACGTTCACATACAGCTTTCACAAAGACCCGGGCTTTGTTTGTCCGCATGCGCTAATGGAATACTCCCCTGATCTTCTTCAAACAATCGCCGGACCACTACAGGAAGGAAACTTAACTGATCGTAGCTCAGAAAGTCGGCCGCACCGGCATCGAAATATTTTATCACCTGCGCTTGTTCATAAAGATCGCTTACAACCACAACCGGTACGTCCGCTTTCCATTTTTTTGTTTCCGATATGACCCATGTACCCCGCAACCTAGGGTTTGTATCGCAGGTTATAATGATGTCCGGACAAAAATGCTGCAAAGCGAGAAA
>CAZHUW010000012.1:0-31237 GCA_964535295.1 uncultured Bacteroidota bacterium | reverse complement strand
GGCGCCAAGCGCAATCCGCTAAAGGCGCTTGAACTTGCCGAATCTGCCGTGAAGTTCTCTAACAGCAGTAATGCCGAATTCCTCTTCGTCCTGTCCATTGCACAGTATGTCTCCGGCGCTGCCGATAAAGCCGCAGTCTCGATCGATCAGGCGCTTAAATTGGACGCAGGCAATGAAGATTTTATAGAACTTGCAGCACGAATAAAAAGCAAAGACAAATCGTTGGATCATTTTTACCTCGTGAGAAAAGCCAAGTTGTACGTAAAACATGCACAAGCCGATCTTGCGATCGCCATGCTTGACGAGGCGAACAAGTTGGCGCCAAAAAATGTTTTTACGCTTGTACATCTGGCGAGGGCTTACGAACTCAAGGGTAATAAAAAGACCGCATTTGATGTCTATTATCAGGCAAAGCTCGTCGATTGGGCGAACCGCTATAAGACGGTGATCAATTTGAAACTGAAGGAACTGGAACCTTACAAATAGGAATTATGAATTTTTAAATTTTGGATTTTGAATTCAATTCAAAATTTAAAATTCATAATTTCCAATTTCTAAAACGCTTCTCCGATTGCAATGGTCGGGTATGCAGAATTTTTTCCTACCGCTATGTCCAGCCGTATATTGGACTGCGTTTTCCTATCGATCATAAACCGAATTCCAAACCCCACCGAATACTTTAGATCTTTAATCCTGAAATCCGTTATATCATGCGCAACATCGCCGTACCCGCCGAAACCGGACACGCTTAATCGCCAAAAAAGCGGCATGCGGTATTCGGCTTGCGCCGCGACCATATTGCGGTCCCGATAACGCGAGGGATAGTATCCGCGCATCAGCCCGTCGCTTCCGAACAAGGACATCTTATAATACGGCGGATGAAACCCGATCAGGCTGACATACACCTGATAGGCTATAACATGTTTTTCGAACGGTGAAAAATATTGACGCACGTCGGCCACAAAACGGACAAAATTATGATCGCTCCCGAGCACACGGTGAAATGGGACGAGTGAATATTGCTGGTATTTACCCCGGGTCGGATAGACCCTGCTGTCACGCGAATCGTAGTCCAATCCGGCGCCGATGCCCGATGATGGCCCGCGTTTCTCACCCGGAATTTTCCGCGTGGCAAAATAACTTTCGCCTTCCCTCTCAATGATTTCACTATGGTCAAATTCGACGATCAAGCCGGCCTGCAAATACGGGCGAACCGTCTTTGCGATCCTGGCGCGGAAAGAAAACGTGCGCGGCGTAAATTTATTTTCTTCCCATACCGAATCGGGCGTATCATTGCCAATCCCAAAGAACAGATCGTACCATTCGCTGTATCCGGCGCTCGTCTTGAAATGCAGTCTGTCTTTACTCCAATGCGTTTCATAACCCAGCGTGATGCTCGACTGGTTTTTTTGGGTATGAACCACATACGCGGAGATCACTGACGGCGAGGGCGTTGAGTCGCGGAACGGTTTGTATATCGTATATCCCGCAGAAAAACCGTACATGAGTTGCGTGGCCGGCGTCCAGAAAATAATGGGCAGAAAAAAAGTTTTATTCGGCTTTTTATCCGCGGGTTCGTAGTCATCCTGTGCAAGGACGGGTATATTCAGTATGCCGGCGAACATTAAGATCGTTACCGGGAGATAGAGTAGGTTCATGGACTTGATCGATTTTTTTGAAAAGATTTCGTTCAGTATACAACAAAAAAAATCCCTCCTCAAGTTATTTTGAGGAGGGCTAAACAAATCCAATTTGTAAAACCTACGCCAGCGCCTCTTCCTTTTTTCTGCTCCCGTTATTTCCCGGCAATGCGGCCGCCACGGGTTTTTCTTTTGAAGATATGCCAAATACTTTTCCTAAAAAACGCGGGAGCCGTTCTTTCCAATCATCCACCTTGATGTAGACGACGGGAACCAGCAGCAGCGTCAGGAACATGGAACTCGTTAATCCTCCGACGAGCGCCCACGCCAAACCGGTTTTCCATTCCGAACCTGATGCTGTGGAAAGGGCGATCGGAAGCATACCGAAGATCATCGTAAGGGTCGTCATGAGGATCGGGCGTAACCGTGACTGCCCCGCCTCGATCAATGCATCATAGGTTGATAAGCCATTCTCTTTTCGTGTTTGATTGGTACGGTCGACCAAAAGGATCGCATTTTTCGCCACAAGGCCCACGAGCATGATAATTCCAAGGATCGAAAAGATCGACAACGATTTCATCATGAGCGCCAGCGCCAGTAAGGCGCCGACCATAGCCACAGGGATCGAGAATAATACAACGAAAGGATACACATACGAATCGTATAAAGCGACCATGATCAAATAGACGAACAAAATTCCTGCGATCAAAGCCAAACCTAAACTTCCGAATGAGTCTGCCTGATTCTTAAGATCACCGGCAAAAGCAAGGCGCACGCCCTGAGGCAAACTTTCTTTTTTCATAGCCGCCTGAAAATCCGCGCCGATACTTCCGCTCGGACGTCCAATAACCTGTGAGAATACGGTGATGGAATTATTACGGTCGCGCCTTTGAAGTTTCGTAGGGCCGCTGGCGTGAACGATATTGGCGAATTGCTGTAATTCTATCTGTTCGCCTCTGCGATTGAAGAAAACCAGGTTCCCGAGCTTGTCCGTGCGTGAGCGGTCGGATTCGTCCAGCGCAATCCGGATGTCGAATTCGTTTTCTCCGTCACGGAATTTCGATTCGTCGTCGCCCGCCAATGCAATGCGCAGCGTATTGCCGATATCGGCAATGGTGAGGCCGAAAGTCGCCATTTTTTCACGGTCGATCTCAACGCGCGTCTCTGGTTTCCCCTCTTCCGATGATAACCGTATATCGGCCGTTCCCGGAATATCGCCCAGAATGGCCTGAACGCGTTCCGCCGCTTTACGAACTTCTTCACGCGTCGGCCCGCTAACGACGATCTGTACCGGCGTTTGATTGGCCGTACCGAAAATACCGATCGGGTTTACCCGGACTTTGAGCCCCGGTATCTGCTGGAGGCGCTGCTTGATCTCCCAGCCCAATTCATCCGTGGATTTGGTCCGCTGTGATTTATGAACGAGCGCAACATTCAGTTCGGATGAAAAATTGGATGCCTGGCCGATGAAGCCTTCATTGGACGCGCCGACATTGGTAAACACTTTGTCAATCTCCGGCATGGCAAAAAGAATGCGCTCCACTTCCTGTGTCATATAATTGGTGTTCTCAATACTCGAACCCGACGGTAATTCGATCGTAACAGCAAATTCGCCGCGGTCGGATTGGGCAACGAATTCGGAACCGATGAATCCCAGCGGCACGAGCGATAACGAAGCAAAGAAAAGGGCTGCCGTCATTCCAAAAACTTTCCATTTGTTGGCTAAGCTCCATTTAAGAAGATTCATATAATGATGGCTGAATCTCTCATACAATCCTTCAAAGCCGAGAGCGAATCTTCCGAGTAACGTATCTTTGGTCAGTCTTTCGATCTTGGCAAAACGCGATGCGAGCATCGGCGTGATCGTAAATGAAACAAACAAACTCAGAATAGTAGACACAACCACCACGACAGCGAATTGTCGGATGATATTGCCGATCAATCCGGTGGTCATCGCCAGCGGAAGAAATACCACCACGTCCACGAGCGTGATAGCAAGCGCCGCAAAACCTATCTCATTTCGACCGGTCAGCGAGGCCGTCCGGCGTTCCTGTCCTTTTTCCATGTGATGATAAATATTCTCAAGCACTACGATCGAATCGTCAACGAGAATTCCGACCACCAGCGATAATCCGAGCAGGGTCATCAGGTTGAGCGAAAAACCCAGCAGGTAGATCGCGCTGAATGTCGAAATCAGAGAGGCCGGGATCGCGATCATCACGATGACGGAATTACGGATGCTGTGAAGGAAAAGAAGCATCACCAGCGCCACGAGCAGGATGGCAATACCGAGATCCGTCTTGACCGCATTGGCGGCATCAACGGTAAACAGCGAACCGTCCTGCGCAATGGTGAACTTCAATTGAATATCCTTGTAATCCTCCTCCAACTTCTTGAGCTCTTTGTTGACAAGCTGACTGATAACGACGGCGTTGGCATCGGATTGTTTCTGCACCAGCATACCGACTGCGGTCTTGCCGTTGATGCGGCTGATATTGGTATAATCTTTTTGTCCGTCCTGAACTTCTGCAATATCCAAAACGCGGATCTCTCCGCCTTGTTTGGAGCGCGCGATCACCGTATTACGTATCTCATCGACGGATGCGAATTTACCCGCGACGCGTACGATGAATTGTCCGTCCGTATCTTTGATCTTCCCGGTCGGGAAATCCATATTGGAATATTTGATCGCCTGCGCCGCCTGCGCTACGGAAATTCCGTAGGTTCGTAATTTACCGGGATCCAGGTTGATCTTGATCTCGCGTTCGTCACCGCCGATCATCGTCACCTGCGCTACGCCGGGTAATTGTGAAATGCGCGGCTTGATGTGGTCTTTCAGGAACTGATAAAATTCACGCGGCGGCATGGAACTGAGAATTCCCATACGGATCACCGGCATTTCATCGATGGCAAATTTGGATAGCGCCGGCGTTTTTGCATCCGAAGGAAGACGGGACGCGATCTCCCCGACCTTTCGCTGCGCGTTCTGCAAAGCTATGTCAATGTCCGCGGCCTGATTGAATTCAACCGTCACGAGGGACAATCCTTCCTGCGAAGTAGAATTCACCGCCGATATTTCATCAAGGCTCGATACGGCATCTTCGATCGGTTTGGTCACCGAGGTTTCAACTTCATTCGGCGAAGCGCCCGGATACACGGTGGTGACGGTCAGTACCGGCGGACTGATCTTCGGCAGCAATTCATAGCTGAGCTGGGTATAGCTGAAAAATCCCAGCACGCCGAGAACGGTAAAGATCACGACGATCAGCGACGGTCGTTTTATGGCTAATTCTGTTAAAGTCATGTTTTCTCCTGTTTTGTAACTCTTACATCTTATGTCTGTCTTCATTGATCATTGTTCATTGATCAATGAACAATGATTCATTACTGAACAACCGTCACGGGCACATTATCCTTCAGATTATTGTGTCCCGACACCACGATCTGTTCGCCTTCCTTTAATCCCTGCAGGATCTGTAATTTTATGCCCGCTTCCGCGCCGGCAACGACGCTGCGCAATTTGGCCATGCCGTTCTCGATCACGTACACTTTTGGATCTTTGATACTGCCGATGACCGCTTCGCGCGGAATGACGACCGATTCATGCGAATGGATGGAGACGAAATGAACGCGGCTGAACATGCCGGCTTTCAATGGGTTTTCTTTGCTGTTGGCCAGCGTGATCTCGATCGGATACGTGTGGGCCTCATCGCCTTTGGAACTGATGCTTTCGATAATTCCCGCAAATGTAATTCCCGGATAGACTTCGGTTGTGATATCAACTTTATCGCCTGCCTTCAGCTTAAATGCGTCCTTTTCGGCTACATTCAGTTTGACCTTTAATTTCGAAATATCCACCACGTTGCCAATCGTCATGCCGGGCTGAATCATTGTTCCGAACTCAACCGTTCGTGCGGTGACAATGCCGCTGATGGGCGTTTTGATGCGCGTATCGTTCAACTGGCGCTTGGCGACGATGTACTGATTCTCGGCGCTGGCATAGGCCAGGCGTGAACTTTCTATTTGTGATTCGGAGATAGTACGGTCTTTGAAAAGTTCCTCGTTCCGGGTCAGATCTTTTTTTGTTTTTTCATAATTCGCTTCGGCCGCTTTGTAATTGGATAACTTCACTTCGTCATCCACCTGGACCAGCGCCGTTCCTGCCGTCACATAATCGCCGACTTTCGTAAACACCGAGACCACGCGTCCCTGGGTCTCCGACACGATCGCGACATCGTTACTACCGGTGATCGTTCCTACCATGGTCAAAGATTCTTCCATTTTTTCTTTGCCCACCGTCAGGGCCGAGACCGGGAACGTGGTCATTTTATCGTTCCGCGCCGTCGACGCGCTTTTGGCTTTGTTGTGGACTAAAACAGTGATGATCCCGCCCAGAACCAATGCGGCGAGTAATATTCCTTTTAACGTTTTCATATTTTTCTCCTTTATATTATAAATTTTGGTGTTTAACATTATTTGTCTTTAACCGCAAAGCCCGCGAAGTTTTCGCAGAGTCGCGTAAAGAGAAATCAATTTCTTTTCCGAAAAACTTTGCGTCCTTTGCGTGTTTTTCTTTGTGTTCTTTGCGGTTAAAGTTTTCATTTTTCGCCAATAGCTTTTAATAATCTTGATTCGGCCAATTCGTATTCCACCAAGGCGTCCGTATGATCGGTCTTGGCGCGAAGCACGGCAACTTCCGCATCGAGCAGATCGGTTGTAAGCGCCACACCGCGTTTGAATTTTTCGCTGGTGATGCGGTAACTCTCTTCGGCCTGTTCGATGCTTTCTTTGGCAACGGTTATTTTTTCTTTCGCTTTCTGAAGGCCCAGATAATTTTGCGTCACTTCCAGGCTGATGCCGTCTTTAAGAAGCCCGAGCGCATCTTTAGCCTGGGCAACCTGCGCCTGCGCCTGCTTCGTCTGATACTTCGTAGCACCCCAGTTCCATACGTCGAAATTAATATTCACTCCGAGGTCCCAGCTTCCTTTGAATTCATCTTTCGCAGGAAAGAAGCGGTTATTCGGCCTATTGTAATAATAATTGCCCGTCACCGAAGCCTGCGGATAATTGCCTGAACTGGCCACTTTCACATAGGCTTCTCCGGCCTGCAGCCTTGCTTCCAATGCTTTCACATCCTGGCGGTTGCCGGACGCTTTCCGGATCAGCGCGGTAACTTCCTGAAATACCAGCGGATCGTGCGCGATGACCGAAGCGATGTCGATCTGCGTATTGAGCGGCAATCCGATCGCATTATTCAGATTGATCATGGATAGTTCTACCGCATTTTTTGCGTCGATCTGAAGCAGGCGAACGCTGGAGAGCTGGACCTGAACTTTGAGCACGTCGTTATTGGTGATCATGCCCTGCGCAAAAAGATTCTGCGCGTCTTTCAGGTGCGCGGAAACCTGCGCCACATTCTCATCCACAACTTTTTTGACCTCGATCGCTCTGAATAAACTCCAGTAAGCCAGCCGGATGGAATAGATCAGATCCGTTTTATCCTTTTCAAATTCCTCTTTGCTGGCCTTTTCGGAAAGCTCCGCCGCTTTGGAATTATTCTGCAGGCGGAATCCGGTAAAAAGCTGCTGCTGCACGGTAGCCTTGAGCGTATAGGTATTCTGTATCGACGGCGCTATGGTATTTACAATAGGATCTTGTGGAACGCCGGGGCCGAAGGCATCGGCCGGGATCACAAATTTTCCTGCGGGAACTTCACTCAGGCGCGTGTATCCGGCGCTGAGTTTGAGCGAAGGCAGGCGCGCCGCGTTCGTTTCCGATGTCCTGGCGGATGCAGACTCGGCCTTCATCTGCGAAGCGTGCAGGGACTTGCTGTTCTCCAGCCCGATCCGGATCGCTTCGTCGATGGTCAATTTTTTGGTTTCCTGCGCGGACAGCGCGGACAGCGTAAACAAAAAACAAATGAGTACGAATTTCAGTTGGTTCATCATATCTCCATAGTAAGTTTTATATATTCGTTATTTTAAAACCTGGTCAAATCTCTATGCGCGTTGATAATCTGCTGATCCGGTTTACTCACGGGTCATTCCGAACTTGGTTCGGAATCTACATTAAAGCGTTGAAGGAGCAAGATTCTGAAACAAGTTCAGAATGACATTTGCACTAAAAGTGAGTAAACCGGATATAAACATAATGTAATTCCTCACGGCTTTTTCCATTTGCATTTTTCGGCCAACAGCCGATTTCCAACGGTGAATTGTCCACATCTATATCAAATGGTGCGCCGTTTTTTCATTGCGTAAATATTCCGCGCGCGCTTCTTCCGTGAGAAAGCCTTCAAAGAACACGGTTGAAATATTCTCGAAGATCTGCGTCGCCGTATACGGCATTTCCGCCAGCTTGTCCGGGTTGATCAGGTTCTCGACAAGCGTGAGCATGATCAGGGTCGTCAGTTTTTGATCCAGGTCGCTGCGGAATTTCCCTTTTTCAACTCCTTCTTTGATGAGCTGGCCGAATTCCTCCACGATATGTTTACGCCGGTGTTCATCGATGACCTTCCAGACCTCCGGGGCATGTTTGCGCATATCGTCGACAAAATGTTTGTTCAAACTGGAATACAGCCCGCCGACAAATTCAAGCATCTTCTTGAGTTTTTCGACAAAGGTCATATTTTCAGTTCCGCACAGCCCGCCCATGAACCCGTTACATTCCGTCAGTTTATGCCCGACCAGTTCTTTCAGCAGGACCATTTTGCTGTCATAATGCTGATACAGCGTTTTTTTGCTCATACCGAGTTCTTCGGCGATCTCTTCCATGGTCACTTTGCTGAATCCGTGGTGGATGAATTTTTGCCCGGCGGCTTCCAGGATCCGTCTTTTGATTTCCATCTCTTCTGACATTTTCTCTCCTCAGTTACCGGAAACTATTCCGGTGTTTTCAGTTTCCATAAAGTTAAAAAAATTAGCAGTTTAAACTATTAAAACTGCTATATTTATCGGAAACTCAGTTCGTTTCTACGGTTTCCAATATAAAAAGTTTCATTTAGGATGTCAAGAGTTTCTTTTTCGAATTATGTGATCAAAACACCATACTCAATCCGATCGTCGGCAGGAAGGGAAATTCGTAGGTCTTGCTTCGTTCGATGACGGGATCGCCGTTGTCGTCAAATACAAATTCTTTTTGCCCCGAGACAGGGTTCCGGGCCTTTTTGTAGCCGTATTCATACTGAAAGATATTCTTCTGATTGTACACATTGATCACGTCGAGATAGAACGTCCACTTCGCGCGCCAGAATTTCGCATAGAATGAGGCGCGCAGATCCAGCCGGTGATACACGGGCAGGCGTTTCAGATTCTTGTTCCCCTCGCCGCCGTAATCGATGGTCTGAACCAAATGCCCGTTCGGATCGTAACGCAGGACGATCGAATCCGCGACGCCATCGCCGTACCCGTTGGCATCTTTGGTGTCGATGATGAATTGCTGCGGCACCGATCCCAGCGGCGCCGTCGTCGGGAATCCCGAACCGACCTTGAGTTTGGCCGAGAGTTCGAACCATTTTTTGAAGGCATAATTGCCCACAAGGCTCAGCGTGTGCCGCTGATCGAAGTCAAAATAGGTTCGCGTGCCGTAGGTATTCCGTTTGGCCACGGAAAATGCATACGACACCCATCCGCTGAATTTGTCCTTCGGCGACTTGCTGTCCCTCTGGAGGAAGATCTCCCACCCGTACGCATAGCCTTTCCCGTCATTGGTCGGAACCGTGCTGATCGTGCGGCGATCCAGTCGCGATACGATACTTGCCGAATCGGCAGGATTGATGTAAATACCGTTCATATTCTGAAAAAGGATCGGCACATCGTTCGTACCGTCATTGAGGATCACTTCTTTCCCGGCGATGAGATCGTAATACGGCTTATAATAGATCTCGGTTTTAAAAAACGTTTTACGGGTGAAATAATGTTCCATGCCCAGGATATAATGAAGGGCTTTCTCCGGTTTGATGTCGAGTTTCTTCGAATAATCGACGAAGAAATTCTGATTGACGAATTTCTCATAACCCGGCGACTGGTAATACAATCCCCACGCGGCTTTGAAACGCGTACGGTCGTTGAATTTATACACCGCATTCAGGCGCGGCGACAGGGTATAATGATCGTTGATCTGCGCATAGTCAAAACGCAACCCTCCCTGCAGGGTCCACTTTGGATCAACCTGCCAGGTATCCTGCGCATAGACGGCCAATTTGTAATTGCTGTTGTCGGGAGAATTGAAGAATTCCGGCAGGCTCGATCCGCCCTGGTTGTCATTGCCGCCGCCGGTCGTATAATTCTGTTTTACTTTCCACCGGACATCGGTCCCGGCCGTCTGATACTGCGCGCCGGCCTCGAGCTGATGCCGCTCATTGATCGAAAAAGAATGATCCTGTTTGACCAGAATACTGGAAACATTCTGAATAAAATTGACACTGAATACGCGTACGGAGTCCAGCTTAGAAGCATCGCCGAATTGTCCGCTTCCGCCGAAATCGCTGCGTGAAGGATTTTCGTAATACGAGATCATGGATGTGACCGTCCAATCATCCGACGGCGCGTAAAACCAGCTTCCGCTGATCAGGTTATTCCGCGTCGTATTAAAGACCCGGATACTGTCCTCATCCGAACCGTTGGGATCCGTGATATCGACGCCTTCTTTACTGGTAATTCCAAGAAAAGAGAAACTGTGTTTTTCCCAAGGGGAAACCGTGACCTTGCCCTGGAAGTCCAGGAAGAACGGAAGCGCCGTAGCGCCTTTGATGAATCTATTAGCGACCAGATCGTAATACGTTCGCCGCGACGTGAAGAGCCAGGAACCGTTCACCGCATCCGGCAGTTTTCCTTCAAAAATAAAATTCGCGTCCGTGATGCTCGCATTAAGATTACCGGCAAACAAACGCTCGAAATCGCCGTTGCGGTTCTGCACCTGCAGAACGCCGGATAACCGGTCGCCGAAACGCGCAGGGAATCCGCCCTGTGACAATTCAAAAGTCGAGACCGTCTGCGGATTGAATGCGCTCGTCACGCCGAACAGACGGTACGGATTGTACAGTTCCGCACCGTCCAGCAGTACGAGATTCTGATCCGGATTACCGCCGCGCACGACGATCTGTGAACTGAAATCGCTGGTCGAGATCACGCCGGGCAGCGTCGCTACGGAACGAAATACATCTTCAAAAGCGCCGGGTAATTTTTTGACTTCCGACGGCCTCACATCGATCACGCTGGTCTCGATGCGGTTGACCGCTTTATCCTTGTATGCGGTAACGGTGATCGTTTCGCCTTCGATGTCCTCGGCATGTAACTGTATGACCGTATATTTTTTTTCGCCTTTTTTGATCTCGATCTTTTTTGAGAACGGTTTATATCCGATATATTGGCAGATCAAAGTGAACGTACCTTCCGGAGTCTGGATCGAAAAATATCCGTTCAGATCGGTCACGCTGCCGCGTTTGTTTTCCTGCAGGAAAACATTGGCGCCGATCAGAAGTTCCCCTGTGTCCGCGTCTTTCGCGATACCGGTGACCTGGGTTTGTGCGTAAATATTCGATGTTGCAAAAATAAACAGTGCGAAAAGTGTGTGTATTCTCATGTTTCTCAAGGAGTTTATCATATGGAAAAGAATATATGCAAAATTTTTCTCAAGGTAATCAGTAAAACTTCGTATTCTAAAAAAAACAAAACATGACCGTTATCATTGGTTTTCTGACATGAGTTTGCTAAATTTTGCAAACGTAAAGGTGATATTATGAATATACTTGTTCTAAATAGCGGAAGTTCATCGGTAAAGTTCCAGGTGATCGAAACGGATCTCGAACTCATATCCAAGAACGGAGATAAAAAGCTGGCCTCCGGCATCATCGAACGCATCGGCAGCGAATCCATCATATCATTCAAAGCGGAAGGCAATCCGCCGTTGAAACAAACGGCGCCAATCCGCGATCATAAAACGGCGATCGACAAGATCGTGAAGTGGATCATTGCCAAAGATTCCAATGTTCCCAATATCAAATCCCTGCGCGACATTCACGCGGTCGGGCATCGCATGGTCCACGGCGGCGAGAAATTCACGCATTCGGTACAACTGGACGAAGATATCATCCGTGATATCGAGGATTGTATCGAACTCGCGCCGCTGCATAATCCGGCAAATCTCAAAGGCGTGTACGCGATCAACGAGATCTTCGGCGGCAGTATCCCGCAGGTTGCGGTATTCGATACCGCGTTCCATCACACGATGCCGCCGCATGCGTACCTGTATGCCATTCCCTACCAGATGTACCGCCGTTACCGCGTACGCCGGTACGGATTTCACGGCACGTCTCACCGCTATGTCGCCTATCGATACCGCTTACTCAACGATCTTCAGAAAAAATCGGTCAATGTGATCACACTGCATTTGGGTAACGGCAGTTCGATCTGCGCTATCAAGAACGGCGACTCGATCGATACGTCGATGGGTATGACGCCGCTGGAAGGATTGGTGATGGGCACGCGTTCGGGAGACATCGATCCGGCGGTCATTCAGTTCCTCTCGCATAAAGAAGGCTACACCCTGGCGGAAGTGGAATCGATACTCAACAAGCAATCCGGACTGCTTGGCATTTCCGGCCTGACCAACGATATGCGCGAGATCATTGCCGAAGCGGAAGAACATGACGACCGGCGCGCTAAACTCTCGATCGAGATGTTCTGCTACCGGATCCGGAAGTACATCGGCTCATACATCGCCGCCATCGGAAAAGTACAGGCCATTGTTTTCACCGGCGGTATCGGCGAAAATTCCGACCTGATACGCGCAAAAATATGCGAAGGTATGGAAGTAATGGGGCTCAAGATCGACCGTGACAAGAACAAAGAGTTGCGCGGCAAAGAAGGCCTGTTCTCGGAGAAGGATTCACCCATCGCTCTCTGGTGCATTCCAACCAACGAAGAGCTGCTGATCGCGCGGGACACGGTGCGTTCCATCGAAAAAGCGCCGATGCCGTAATGGTTGTTAAAATGGAATTTCAGATGCTTATCGGGTTACTCACATGTCATTCCGAACTTGGTTCGGAATCTAAACAAATTAAAAGAGGAGATTCTGAAACGAGTTAGTAAGTTTTAATCCTTTCAACTTTACCGTAGCAAAAAAAAAGCCCGCAAAGATCGTTCTCTGCGGGCTTTCTGTTTACTTTTTATTTTCTATGACTCACGAGATCCCTGAGATTTGCTGCGCATAATTGAAGCCACGACAGCGATCGTCAGGATCAAAACAATGACCAGAAGCGATATCTGAATAGGGATCTTGTAGACATCCACCAGCATCATTTTTGCGCCAACGAAAACCAGCACCGCCGATAATCCGTACGCCAGATAATGGAACAGCTGCATGATCCCCGCCAGCGCAAAATACAACGCGCGAAGGCCGAGTATGGCAAACACGTTGGATGTATACACAATGAACGGATCATCGGTGATCGCCAGGATCGCAGGAATGGAATCGACCGCAAAGATCAGGTCGGTGGTCTCGATCACGATCAGCACGATCATCATCGGCGTGGCAAAGTTCTTTCCGTTAATTTTTGTAAGGAATTTTGAACCGTCGTAGGAATCCGTCACGGGAAAAAGTTTCCGAAACAGCCGTATGACGGGATTCTTCTCGGGTTCGATCTTCTTATCCTTCTGAAACGCCATTTTGATGCCGGTAACAATGAGGAACAGGCCAAATACATAGATCATCCAGTGGAATTTGGTTATCAGCGCCACGCCGGCGAAAATAAAAATGGCACGCATGATCAGAGCGCCGATAATGCCCCAGAAAAGGATCTTGTGCTGATGCAGAGAAGGGACGTTGAAATAACTGAAGACCATGATGAAAACGAAGATATTATCCACGCTGAGCGATTTTTCGATGATGTAGCCGGTAAGAAATTCCAGCGCCTTTTTCTCACCCATCCAGAAATAGATCCCAACATTAAATAAGAGCGCCAGCGCGATCCATACGGCGCTCGTGGTCAACGCTTCTTTCATTTTTACTTCATGCGCATTGCGGTGAAAAACGCCGAGATCCAGCGCCAGCATGATGAGAACAAAGACGTTGAATAATATCCAGTACCAGATCTGATCGCTCATGAGATTCCTTTCAATGAGTTTAAAAAACTAAACCACAAAGAACACGGATTTAAGCACAAAGGCCATTAAAAAAAACGTTAACATTTAGCTGTTCGGTTTCTTCGCTGGAGCCTTTGTGTTCTGCTTTGAGTCCTTTGTGGTCAAAATGTATTCAATAGCTGTTTTTATATGGACATTTTATTATTTTTTCCAAACACGCGATTAAAAAAGGAACCGACATCTGCTGTTCGGTCCTCCAGCCACGAATAGGCCGTTGGAACGATCACCAGCGTGAGGAACGTGGACACCATCAGCCCGAAAATAACGGCAACTCCCAAGGGCCGCCAGAAATCGCTGCTCTCGGCGCCGACAATAAAATGGAAATTCCTCCAGTCAAAATCAATTCCGGTTGCAAGCGGAAGAATACCCAATACCGTCGTACCCGCCGTGAGCAGAACGGGACGCAGCCTCGTTCGGCCCGCTTCCGCAAGCGATTCGTCGAGGGTCAACCCGCTTTCACGCAGGTGTTTGGTGAAATCCAGAAGAACGATCGCGTTCTTGACCACAATTCCTGCCAAAGCGATCACGCCGACGCCCGTCATGATAATGCCGAATGGCGTTCCCGTTAAAAGCAGACCTATAAATACACCGATCAAAGATAAGGGCACAGACATCATAATAACAATAGGTACTTTTACGGAGTTGAATTCCGATACCAAAACAAGAAAGATCAAAAGAATGGTAATGACGAGTGTTCTCATCAGAAACGCCGATGCTTTGTCCTGTTCTTCATTTTCGCCCGTGTAGGCTATCTTATAGCCGTTGGGCAAAGGAAATCCGGATAATTTCGCCTGAACGTCGCCGAGCACATCATTAGCCAGCCGTCCCTGAACGTCGCCGGTCAATGTGATCACGCGTTTCAGATCTTTGCGCTGAATATTGGCAATGCCGCTGGAACGAACGATCGTGGCCACCGATACGAGCGGTACGGAAAGTAGTTTTCCTTTATTATTCATGAACGTGATATTCAGATTCTCCAGATGTTGGGGCGAATTGCGCTGTTCCTCGTTCAGCCGCACGGTGATCTTGTACTCGTCCTCGCCGACCCGGTATTTAGAAGCCTCTGCGCCGTTGATCGCGGTACGTACTACGGATGCGATCTGCGCGGTGCTCATTTCGAGCATGGCCGCTTTCTCGCGATTCACAATGACCTGTATCTCCGGTTTGCCCGCATCATAG
This sequence comes from uncultured Bacteroidota bacterium, assembly GCA_964535295.1. Lineage (GTDB taxonomy): Bacteria > CLD3 > CLD3 > SB21 > SB21 > SB21. The sequence goes on along the minus strand of CAZHUW010000012.1, from coordinate 16,275 downwards.
TCGTCTTTGAGATCGACCAAACCCGGGATTGTTTTGATCTCGTCCTGGATCTGTTTGGACAATGCCGTCAGTGTTTTGAAATCATCGCCGGAAATTTCAAGACTCACCGGCGCGCCTACCGGGGGGCCGTTCTCCTGCGCCTCCGCTTTGATCTCCGCTCCGGCAATGCCGCTGGAGACGTGACGGATCTCCTCCTGGGTGATAAATGAACTCTGTTCCCGTTTCAATTTTTCATAGAAATTCACCGAAATTTGCGCCTTATTCGGCGTACCTTGTCCGCCAAAATCGAACGGATTATCAGAAGTGCCGACATTCGCAACAACAAATTCCATATCGTTAACGCCTTTGACGTTCTGCATCCGCGACTCGAGCGTTTTAGCGATCCCATTCGTCGTCTCCAAAGGCGTACCCGCCGGCATGGACACGGTGACATAAACCTGATTCGGCTCTGTGCTTGGGAAAAATTCAACCCCTCTGTTGAATAATCCGAACAAAATAAACATTACCACCAAAAAGACACCTGCCGCAACGACGGTAAAGGTCTTATGCCGCAAGGTCCAATGGATCGTGGTAACATATTTCGACTGCGCCATGGGGAAGAACTGTGTATCGACGATGTGATAAATCCGCGTAAAAATATTATATTTTTTCCAAATACTCGGATGATCCGCGGCACGGCGGGCTTGTTCGATCTCTTTGTGATAGTCGATGAACTGCGCGCCTTGCGTCGGACTGATCACGTAAGCCGTGAAGAGCGATGCGCTCATCATGATGATCAGCGTCAGCGGAAGATAATACATGAAGTCGCCTATTATGCCGGGCCAGAATAACATCGGGAAGAAACCGGAAATGGTGGTCAGCGTCGAGGTGGCAACAGGAATGGCGACCTCACTTGTAGCATCTTTCGCCGCCTGAATAGGATTCTTTTTATATTCATGCTGATGGCGGTAGATATTTTCAATGACCACAATGGCGTCGTCCACCAGAATTCCCAAAACGAGCACCAGTGTGAATAACACCACAAAATTCAGGGTAATACCCATAAGCCCCAGGATGATAAACCCGATCAGCATCGAAAGCGGGATACTTGTGCTGATAAGAAAAGAATTTTTCATTCCGAAGAACATAAAAAGAACCAGCACGACGAGGAACATACCCGTCATGACGCTGTTCTCCAGCTCGAATACCATGCGATTGATCTCAATGGACATATCGTTGGTGATGCTCAATTTCATCCCGGGAGGAAAGGACGGTTTCATTTCGTTCAAAATTTCTTTGACTTCATCCGCTATGCGTACAAGATTTTCTCCTGCGCGTTTTTTGACATTCAGCGTGACCACCGGCTCGTTATTCAGCCGGCTGTAGGTAAGACGATCTTCGAATGCATAATTCACCGTAGCCACGTCGCGTACGTAGATCGGGAAACCGTTGCGCATTTTAACGACCAGATCTTCGATGGGTTTAGGCGTTGCAAACTGCCCCGGTATACGGACGGTATAGTCGGTAGTACCTGTATTGATCGAGCCGCCCGGCGTGTTAAGATTTTCATCGCGTATAGCGCCGACAACGTCATTAAATCCGATATCGTATCCTTTGAGCCGGTTAACATCACAATTCACCTGAACTTCCGGCTCAAGACTGCCCGATATTTCAGCGCTCAGAACACCCGGAACGGCTTCGACCTTTTCCTGAATATCCTCGGCGATCTTTTTGAGGCGAGCGAGTCCGAGTTCACCGCCGATCGTAACGAACATGATCGGAAATTCGCTGAAATTGATCTCCGTGATCATGGGTTCCAGGATATCGTTTGGAAGTTTGGGCTTGGTCTGATTGACTTTATCCCTGACGCGGCGCAGCGCCTCGTCAATATCGATGCCGGTCTCAAATTCCACCCGGATCGTCGACAATCCTTCTTTTGATGAAGAAGATATCTCTTTGACGTCCTTAAGCGATTTCAATTCGCGTTCCAGAGGCTGTGTGACAAGTCCTTCCACATCCGACGGACTGACACCGACGTACGGAACGGATACGATCACCAGCGGGATCGTAATGTCCGGCGCAGCTTCGCGGGGCAGGCTTCGGTAAGCCATCGTGCCCATGAATACAATGATCGCAATGAGAATATATACGGTAACTCTATTGTCAACGGCAGCATTCCATGGTCTCATAAAAAATTCCTTAATCTATTTCAGATGCTCCTGTGAAGATGTATGGCGGTCTGATTACATCGATGTAAACGTGAAACGTGAGACGTGAAACGCCACACCAAAATAAAACATTGTTGTTTGACATTTCACGATTGCCGTCTTCACGTTTTATTCCTGAATTTTAATTTTTTGTTTATCGATCAGATTCTGAAACCCGACGGTAATGATCTTGTCGCCTTCTTTTAGCCCGTTGACAATACGTACCATCGACCCGTCCGTCCCGCCCAAAGTGACCAGCCGTTCTTCGGCAACGTCGTTATTGACGACATACACGACCATCTTGCCCATGTCAACCTGTTGTATATAGTCCTGGGAGATGAGTACCGCTTTGGAGGAAGAGAGCATTTTTAATTTCACCGCCGCTATCATCTGCGGTTTCAGTTTGCCCTGCGCATTCGCAAAGTGGATCTCGACGGGAATCGTCCGGTTATCGGGATTGACCGCCGACGCAACAAACCCGATCGTACCGGTGAATGTTTCGCCCTCAAACGCGTCTACGGTGAATTCTACCTGCAATCCGTTACGAAGCTCTTTGGAATATCGTTCCGGTACGCCGACCATGATTTTCATCTGGTTCATATCGATCACCTGCGCGATCGGCATGCCGGGCCCTATCATTTCGCCTTCATCGGCATATCGATCGTTGAGAACGCCGCTGATCGGGCTGCGAACAATGGTGTGTTCCAGACGCGTTTTCGCGAGATCGGCCTGCGCTTTGGCGGCATCCCGCTGATATTCCAGGTTCTTCAGTTGAAGCGCGGAAATAGCCTGTTCGTCAAACGCAGCTTTTTGTTTCTGATAATTCACTTCGGCCATATTATAACCTGCCAGCGCGGCATCGTAACCTGCTTTGATCATCGCTTCGTCGATCTGAACCAGCGTTTGTCCTTTTGAAATAAAACTGCCTTTTTCAGCCTTCCACGAAACGATGCGTCCGCCCTCTTCGGCGGGAACGGTGATATTGTACTGCGATTCGACGCTGCCCGTGAGGCGGATCGTTTCCGTAAAGTCTTTGAGCTGAACCGGCTCCGCTTTGACGAAGACCTCAGCTTCTTTATTGTTCTTTTTTTCTTTTCCGTTTTCCGCATTGGAAGAACCGCAGGCGTAGACCGATAAGCTCAGAATCGCCGCGGCCGTGATGGCGATGACTTTCATAACATCCTTCATACTTTTGTGATTATAAATTTTCATGTAACTACTCACTTAATATTTCCCGCAGATACCGCTGATATACGCAGAATAATGATCTCCGAAAATTTGCGCAATCTGCGGGAGATGTTTTATTCCGGATTATGATAACTGATCAATTCCTCCAGGTCCGTTTTGGCCATCGAATAATCGTATACCGCCTGAATTCGATTGAGCCGCGCGCGCATGAGCGATAGATCGGCGTCATTAAGTTCCAGCTGCGTACCGGAGCCCGTGTTATACCGCGTTTTGGCGATCTTATAACTTTTCTCCGCCAGTTCTACCGTCCGGTTCTGGCTGGTCACACGTTTACGCGCTTCTTCCAGCCGCAACGCTATGATCTGCATCTGAGACTTCAGCGTTTCACGCGTATCGTCGATCTGTCGTTCCGCTTTTTGTTTGTCCACGTTGGCTTGTTTCACCCTCGACATGGTCTGCAGTCCGCTGAACAGATTGATATTCAAACTGATCCCTGCCTGCGAAGAAGCGATAAGATCTTTTCCTTTGATGCCTAAGGTGTTTTTCTGCGCGGTCCATTGATAATTTCCGAAGGCGGACAGCGTCGGCAGATATTCCGACCGGCTGACGGCGATCAATTCTTCCGTCACCTGCTTTTGATAACCCAGCGCTTTGAAGTTCGCATTATTGCTGACCGCCCTGGACGGATCGATCAGCGTGCTGTCAACCGGAACAAAATCCAGTTGGCCTTTGACCGCGATCGGCGCTTCCGCTTCCATTCCAAGCACGACCTTCAGTGCATTGGCGGCGGCGAGAACGCGCTCTTCCGATTCGATCACCATCGGACGTATGTTCTCTACCTGCACTTCCGCGCGGATAAGATCGTAATCGGAAATAATTTCTTGTTGATGAAGGATCTTAACGTTCCGGAAAGTCTCCTCCGCATTGGCCATACTGGCTTTGGTGGTCTCGTGTACCTGTTGCGCCAAGAGTACATTATAATAGGCGCGTTTGACATTGGCTACGGTGCCGTTGTATGAAGCTCGGAATAATTCACGCGATGCTTTCTGATAAATTTTTGCCGTGCCCACGCCGGTAAAGACAATCGAGTTGAATAAAACCTGGCTTGCGGTAAAGCCCATTTGATATGAATTTTCCGTGCCCATTTTGATCCGCGTGATCATGGTATCCACTGTAAAGACAATTTCAGGATTCTTGAATGTGCGGGTGTACGTACCGCCGAAAGACAGATTGGGCATTGCATATCCGTACGCTTCTCTGACCTGCGCATCCGCTTTTTCCATGTCCAGGCGCGCGATCTCCAGCTGGCGGTTATTCTTCACAGCCATGGTGACCGCATCTTCCAGCGTGATCCCCGTTTCCTGCGCGCGCAGTGATATCAATCCGTAAACCATTAACAAAACAAACCATCGCATCATAGTGTCTCCTCGGATACCGTTTTCGCCTTGACGCCGTCCATCAGCAAGTCAATGGCTGTTTTCCAACATTTTTCAAAATCCATTTTTTTGTCGAGATGCCATTGCACCATCAGGCCGTTGAATAATCCGTCCACCGTGTCCGCAAAAACCTCCGCATTCAGGTCGTCTCTGAAAATTTTCCTGGTGATCCCGCTTTTGATAAACTCTACCGCCTTTTCTTTCCACTCTCCGTAACTTTCCGACATGTGGCGGTACACCTCTTTATTATCGATCGACCTTGCCCACAGATGGAAAAGCAGTTTATAATGATTCTTCAGGTCCATCTCTTTGATGATATATGCCGGATATTTATATAATAATTCATCCAGGCTGCATTCCAAAGCCATTTTGTAAAGTAAATTTTCGCTGGTTTTATTCCAGTTCCTGATCAACTCCAAGATCAGTTCGTCTTTGCTTTTGAAATACCAATACACAGCCCCTTTGCTCAAACCGGCTTCTTTGGCGATCTCTTCCATTGTAACTATTTCAAATCCGCGCTCGGAGAAACAATCAAAAGCCGATCTCAGGATTTGTTCTTTTCGCAGATCTTCGGACTCGTGATGAGGCATACTATAAACCAATTTTGAATTATGAATTTTAAATTTAAAATTCATAATTACTTAATCCATAATTTCCGATTAAACATACCGACCGGTCAGTTTAATATAGAAGAAAAAAATTACCTGTCAAGTAGTTTGTGAAAAAATTATTTTTATTTTATACGGAACGGATCGCCTAAGTTTCAATTATTTTTCGTAAGAATTCTTTGATGGCAAACATTGTCCACGTTCCTTCGAGGATAACAAACAGCCATTTGCAATTTAATTAGCTCACTTTTTTTCATTCGTAGTTTCAACTCCATGCCATATTGCCGCTTGAAGTATTTCAATGTTAATATCCTTTAGAGTTTTGAACTTGATGCAATACCCGGTCACGCTCGCCTTGCCAAGTTTTTTTCCATACGTTTTGGCTAAGTATGCCTTATCCTTGAGACCAAGGATATAAATGGAGATCCCGGTTGTGTTTGCACTCAACCCGATTTGATAAAACTCCCTGGTTGTACCATCAGTATATTTTATGGTTTGAAGTCCATATCCTATATTGGGATTAGAAACGGTTTTACCTTCACTGTTTTTCCCATCCAGGAACCATAATTTGCATTTTGGCATTACTTGCAGAATGTGGCGGTGCAGCGTTTGCATGTCGCTGCATTTTGGCTCCGGTTGACCGGCCATATACTCTTTGATCTGTCCTTGTACGTTCATTCTTATGTCAAATTCGTTGAACTAAAATTTACGAATATGTGATCCTGTCTATTTTTTGGATAAAGTTGCCAGCAGATTTTCTAAATTGCTCATCGACATCTTAAATCCTTCTGTGAAGCCCATTTCAATCATCTTCTCCATACGGGCAAGCGATTCATTATAAATAGTAATACGCACAGTTGTCTTATTGTTCTGTTCGCTAAAAGTGTAATCCCAATCAGAACCCGGCAATTCAGGGTTCTCATCCTTGTCTGCAAAAGCATTAAACATTTTGAAGTTGGTTTTGGGGGTAATGGAAGTATATCTTTGAATTGCCCACCGTTCTTGCCCTTCCGGGCTTACCATAGCATAAAATCTCCGCCCGCCAACTTTGAAATCCATGAATTTTGTTTTTGATACCCATGGTTTAGGCGCCACCCATTGGTCAAGAATTTCAGCCTTAGTAAAGGCATCCCATACCAGGTCGAGTTCTGCATCAAATTCTCTGGTTATAAATACCGTTTTCGCAGCTTTATCAACGGTAAAATCAAACAACAAATCATTTTTCATCCATTCTCCTTTTCATGGTTGATAATACTTTGTCAAGTTGACCAAATCTTGTCTCCCAAATATTTTTGAATTTTTCAATCCATTTGTCGATCTCTTTTATTTTGTTCGCCTGGATGTGATAATAAATTTCTCTTCCTTTCTGTTCCTGCTTTACCAAATCACATTCCGTCAGTATTTGAATGTGCTTAGAAACCGCCTGACGGCTTGTATGGAATTCTTCGGCAATGGCATTGGGTGTCATGGCCTGTGAAGCCAGCAATAATAGAATCGCTCGACGTGTTGGGTCGGCTATCGCCTGAAATACATCTCGTCTTGTTTTCATGATAGTGTTATTATGCAATGATCTGGTTTGAGTTTATAACTGTCAGCCCCACGATTGCCAATACGATGGTATGGCCGTTTTAATTCTTATTCGTATCCACATTCTGGCTTGGCCTTCTTAGCCGGTATTATATTAGTTCATTTAAGTTCTGAAAGAATTATCTTTTTCTGTTTAAATGTATTCTTCATTGCCTTTTCTCTGACTTTAGGGTCATCGCTGTTAATAAGGTCAAAATATTCAACGGGAACAACCTGCCACGATAAACCATATTTGTCTTTGCACCATCCACAGGAACTTTCTTCTCCTCCGTTTGCGGTCAAAGCATCCCAATAATAATCTGCTTCTGCCTGGTCTTTGCAATTAATTACAAAAGAAACAGACTCATTAAATTTGAAGAAAGGACCTGCAGCCAAAATATTGAATTCTATCCCATTAATTTCCATAATGGCAGTTTCAAAGTCTCCTCCTCCTGCTTCAGGTGGGTTTTTATATTTGCGATGCTCTTTCAATTTACCCTCTTTGAAAATAGAAAGGTAATAATCTACTACTGCTTTAGCATCTTTTGTCTCAACCCAAAGACAAGGAGTTATTTTTTGCATAATTGTATCATCCTTTTTTGTTATAGTTTGATTGTTAGTTGTATCCGTTTTACTGTTGTTGGGAGCATTTTGCTGAGAATTTCCACAACCCATTATATTTGCTATCAATAATGCTGTCACAAATTTAAGTTTATACTTTTTCATATCGTTATTTATTTAATGTTGATAATAAATTTTCTAATTCGTTTAATGTCATGGTGAAGCCTTCTTTGAAGCCCATTTGTATGATCATTTCAAGATCAGCAAGTGTATTATTTTTTATGACAATACTTACTTTTGTAATTCCGTTTTGTTCACTAAAATTCAATTCCCATTCTGAAGTTGGTAAGTCGGCATTGATGTTTTCGTCTTTGTCGGTAAAAGAAGACAACCATTTTATATTGGTTTTGGGGTTTATTAGAGTATATTTTTTCACCCCCCAATGTTCTTGTCCTTCAGGCCATACCATCGCATAAAATCTTCGTCCACCTACTTCAAAGTTCATTACTTTGGTCTTTGAAGTCAACGGTTTTGGTGCCCACCATTGGTCAAGGATCTCCGCTTTGGTAAATGCATCCCATACCAGTGAAAGGGCGGCATCAAATTCCCTCGTTATGAACACCGTTTTTGTTGATTTGTCAACGGTAAAATCAAACAACAAATCATTTTTCATCCATCTCCTTTTTCATGGTTGATAATACTTTGTCAAGTTGATCCGTCTTCGTGTTGGGTCAGCTATCGCCGGAAATACATCTCGCCTTGTTTTCATGCTATTATTAATTATGCAATGACTTGGTTGCAATATAAGAGAAACGATTTGGTTGCGCAAGTTTTTTTTCAATTATTTTTTTGGAGAGGGGTGGGGCTTTATTTCCTGATCAACGCGGCGCAGGCAACAACGGCCCAGGTTCCTTCGAGGATAACAAAAGGCCAGTAGTCGATGAGATAGGAAGCGTAGCCGGAAATTGCGGCTCCGGCAATATTGAGCAGAATGTAGGTATAACTGTCCGTTGAGATCTTCCTGAACACGTTCAGAAAAAAAGCGAGGAGCAACAATCCGACGCCGATCGAGCCGGTGAGAACGGGTAGGTCCATTACAAAGTCTGTTTATCTTAAAATGTAAAGGTGCGATCCAAACTCCGATACTGTATCGCTTCGCTGATATGTTCCGCGCGAATCGATTCGCTCGCCGAACAATCGGCAATGGTTCTTGCGACTTTCAAGATCCGGTCATAGGCCCGCGCGGATAAACCTAATTTCGTGATCGCCATTTTCATCAATTCCGCACTGCGTTCGTCGATCTTGCAGAACTGCCGTATCTCCTGCGATTCCATGTCCGCATTGCTGAAAATTCTGCGGCCGTGACGTGATATTTTTTTGAACCGCTCGGTCTGAACTTTTCTCGCTTTCATGACACGCTCACGAATAACAGACGACGGTTCCCCGCTCGCTTCTCCGGCAAGTTCATTATATTTGATACCGGGACATTCAATGTGAATGTCGATCCGGTCAAGCAGCGGTCCGGATACTCGGGACATATATCTTTGGATCACCGGCTGCGCGCACGAACAGGCATTATTCGGATCGCCGTGATACCCGCAGGGGCATACCTGCGTTGCCTTTCTACCGTCAGACCAAAAACGTAATGAAACCAAAGCCTTATCCTGCCGCTTTATTGACGATTGGAGACCACATTAAGAAGAAAAGAATTGAGCTGAAGTTCTTTCAGAGTCAGCTTGCCGATCTATTAGGCGTAGATGAGATGACGATTGTGAATTGGGAGAAGAACTACAAATCGCCCAAGGTCAGCATGTTTCCACGAATATATGAATTCTTGGGATATGAGCCTGAAATTAAAGTAGCGACACTCGGGGAGAAGATCAAGGCTTACCGTCGAAGATTGGGATTGAGCCAAGAAAAGTTTGCCAAAAAATTGGGAATTGATTCTTCGACGCTGAGGAAATGGGAATGGGGGGAAACAGGGCCGAGTGGTACACTACTTGTGAAACTTTCGCCATTTTTTGTATCAATCAATAGTTCAAAACCCAGCTCGCAATAAGTGAAAGGTAGTGGATGAGTCTAATCAGGGAAGAGAAAACAATTTTTTTTTGAGAATGAATGATTTGGTGAGCGCGGTCGTTGCACTCTCATTCGCGGGTTTCTTCATGTCGTCCAAAAAAGAGACGGCAATGTATATTTTGGGGCATATTGTTCACTTACTGGAAGATTCTTCTGTGCCAGACCATACCCGCAACGATGCTCATCCAGGGGTGGGAGAGGATTATAGTCCATATGGAAAAGATCCGTTCTATGCAATTAGCTCTTTCGCACTCCTTTTATCCATGCTTCTAGTTGCAATTTCTTTTATCCGTTCATTGCATCACCTGACGCGCCCAATTGAAAGGATCTACTTAGCACGTACTCAAACTACTGTATCGCTTAGTGTAATCGTTTCAGTGGCCGCGGATGTAGTCGCTATAGTGCGTACGACGGATGTGTGGGCGGGAAAAGAAAAGACAGGTGAACTTTTAGTCGAAATAATAGGGCTGGCCATTATCTCCGTAGCGAGCGTACTGATCATCCGTCGCCCCATTATACGTATTATTTCATCAATGAAATTTCTGCCAGTATTTGGAACCTTGATCACCTTATTGGCAGTTTGGCCACTTATCCTGCAGGCTTAAATCGAGGCTTTATAGAGTCATTAATTACGATTGTTGCTGGAATTCTCATGGTTTTTGTCCCGTTAAGTGTTCTCATCGAATACGTTATCCCTTACGATTTCGGACAATTAGAAGGAAAAGGAATTAGTTCGTTTTCGATGTGTGGAAATCCTTCAAAGCCAAATACACTGTTGCAATCCCGAAAATAGGTCGAAAACAAACGTCGAGTACAACGGCCTTTATTGTAAATTCATCCGGCACGGTCTCAAGGCAACAAACGGTTTAAAGTCTTCTTCTTTTGATATCATTCCCACGCTCCTGATTTGATCATTTGAGAATTAGAAGCGTTCATATGGAAGCAAACAAATCCACGACAATCTTCCATATGTCGTCTGGCTGCCTCTTCCAGATCCTAAAATAAAGGCCGTTTTCATAGCTAGACGCGTATGAGCTGCATGTGTAACCCAGATCGCATAATGAAGCTGCGTCAGCCGGTAAATGCTTCAAGGTTAATTTTACATAACTTCCGGCTAGAGTTAACATGGAATCCGGATTGCTTTTGGGAAAGTGATTGTCTCTGAAAAGCAGTCCGCCCGGCGCAAAAATCCGAACATATTCCATCGTTTCCAGGGAATCTTTTGGGTCGTATCGTTATGAGTTTTCTGATTCTAATTTTCGGCTTTTTCTTTGTAACGGTGAGTTCACGAATTGTTTGCCTGATCGGTGCGTCGTACACGGCGCATCAACAGTCTGGGGCCGAATTCTAAGCCAGCAACTGAGATTAATTACACATTCAATTTCGAGAACCATTGTAATAGACCAACAAAACAATTTCTCTGATCATGTCTCTGTTCTTATAAGATTCGCATTTAAGTTTTGGCCAAAATTTCAAGTCTATTGTGAGCAATTTCTGTGTAACCAAATTGAGGCACTTTCTTGATACTTTTTAAGGGAGCTGGTCTTGCGCTAATCATGTTCAAGTGTTGGCAGTTTAGTCGAAATCCCGTTTGTCGTCATTACTCGCTATCCCTACGCATTTTCGCATTAATCCTGTATGACCGCAGAGCTGATTTGAAGTACCGGCGAGTTATCTGCTGATCGATTGCCATACGTTCGGATTTTGGAGACGTCAACAATTACAAAGTTTAATCGGTTTATTGCTAAAAATAAGATTTGTCTAAAACAGACGCTTAGATTATGAGTTCCCGTCCTTATTTAAGGAACACCAGACGAGATTTTGAAAAGTATTTTGTGGCGGCGATCCTCACTCCTGCAGATACAGTGTGGGCCGGTATCTTCGTGCGAAAAGCCTTCTGGTCTAAGAAAAAGCAATTTTTGCGTAGCTAAGGGAGGCTTTTCTTAATACCATCATAAGGTGACGCGTGTTAGCCAATGGAGTATTGAAAAAAAATATTCATCCCAACAATCACAAAGTTTAATTGGTTTGTTGCTAAAAATAAGATTTGTCTAAAACAGAAGGCCTTGATTATGAGTTCCCGTTCGTGTTTCCGGAACACAAGACGAGATTTTGAAAAATATTTTGTGGCGGCGATACTCACTCTTGCGGGATCCATGGATTCCGGACTGAGAGCCGGCGGATTGCAATCAGAAACATTTGTGTTCCGGGTAGATAACAAAGGCTCGGGCTCGACGTTTGTGCCAAATCCGATTTTGACTTTGGACGTTCGTCCTGCTGTGCAACCCATTATTATCGACGGCGTGATTGAAGAAGCTTGGAACACCGGTGCTCATTTTGACAATTTTGTCGAGAATTGGCCGAATGAACGCCAAAAACCGAAAGTCTTGACGGAGGGATATGTTACACATGACGATAAGAATCTTTACATTGCTTTTATCTGTTATGAGCCTGAAATGAGTAAACTGCGGGCAACGCTTAGCGATCGTGATAATCTGTACCAAGACGATTTTGTTGGGCTAAACTTAGATGCGTACGGCGCCCGCGTCAATGGTTATGAGTTTTTTGTCAATCCATTGGGCATTCAGGCCGACCTTAGCGTTGACGTCAACGGGAATGAAGACGACAGCTTTGATGCCGTATGGGAATCGGATGCGAAAATTTACGAAGATCGTTGGACGGTGGAAATGAAGATTCCATTCAAGAGTCTCCGTTATCCGGACAAAGTCGACCAAGATTGGCTTGTCCACTTGTGGCGTATCTATCCCAGGGAAAACCGATATCTGTACTCCTGGATGCCGCGATCCAAGGATGTTGCCAACCAGTACGCCGAAGCGGGCCACTTGAAAATGCAGATCGGGGAAACGAGCGGAAAAACATTTGAGGTCCTGCCTTATGTCGTTGGGTCAACGGATCGTTCGCTGGTGGACAAATCCGATGGCGTTAACGGCCAATGGGGCCATCGTCATTTTGATCAAAACGCCGGATTCAACGTGAAGTACGGCGTATCATCCAACCTTACACTGGATCTGGCGTACAATCCTGACTTCAGCCAGATCGAAGCGGACGCCGGACAAATCAGCGTGAACAATACGTTTGCCTTATTTTACAACGAGAAGAGGCCGTTCTTTCTGGAAGGCAAGGATATCTTTTTTGTGGACAACGATATCAATCTGCTTTATACACGAAGTATCAATGATCCGCTGGTTATGGGAAAGTTATCTGGAAAAGTCGGACAACTCAGCTTTGGGTACATTGCCGGTTACGATCAGAGCACGCCTTTTATATTGCCGTTCGAAGAACGAAGCTCAGCATTTTCAACCAATAGAAATTCGACTACAAATATTCTACGAGTAAAATATGATATTGGCGGCGGATCGTATTTGGGTTTCGTGGGAACGGACCGTCAAATGTCCCACGGGGGCAACGCGGTGGGCACGATGGATGCAAAAATTCGCCTGAATTCCAAGTACACTTTGTCGGCAATGGCCGGATTAAGTCATACAAACGAAATTAGAGACTCGACGCTGTCGGCAGACAATATCAGCGATGTCAGCTTTAAAGCCGACGGCCACGTCTATTCGAGCGCCTTTGACGGAGAAAGGTTTGATGGGCAATTGTATCGTGTGACGTTGGATCGCACCGCAAGAAACTGGGGGTTTTTTGCATGGTTTAACGACCGCTCACCCGGATTCCGCTCCGATAACGGATTTATCAACAATAATAATTTGCGGGAAGTCGGCGCCTACAATCGCTACACTTTTTTCTTTGACCAATCCCATCCGCTGATTGCATATATACAACCCCGGGTTCAATTCAATCGCAGATATAATTATGACGGCAAATTAAAGGACTGGTGGATCAATCCACAACTTTTTATCCAATTCAAAAGACAGACTTATGTCTTCATAGGTGTTGTTGCCTTGAAAAATACGAATTTTGGTGGCAAGCAGTTTGACGACATCCATCTTGTATGGTTCGAGACTGGAACTCAAATTTACAAGAAACTTTACGGCGGCTTTTATACTGAAACGGGAAATTACATCAATCGTGGAGGAGACATCGCCGATCCCAGAAACCCATTAGCCAAAGCAAAGGGATTCTATCTGCAAGTTTGGCTGACGGCGAAGCCCACCAGCCAATTATCCGATCAGATCGATTATCGTCAATTCAATTTGTGGACACGCTATGGCGGCCCTCTGATTGGTGCTCAGAAGATTTTTCGCAATACGCTCGCCTATCAATTCACCAAGCAGCTTTTCCTGCGCGTGATCGGCGAATACGATCTTATCGATCAATATGATTCAGATGTTCAGGCGGTGGATCATTCACAGTATTTCAGCGTTGAATCGCTTGCGAGCTACAAAATCAATCCTTTTACTGTATTCTTTCTTGGCGCACGCATTGGAGGCCAGAAGGATCCTTATCCGAATCATGACGGTTTGAGCACAACGAATCAAACTATTTTTGTAAAATTTCAATATTTCATGAGAATATAGAGTTATGCATCGTTCAAATGCATTCTCGCTGGAGAAAAAAGCAATTTTTGAGTAGCTATGGGAGGCTTTTATTAATACCCTTCTACGGTGACACGTGTCAGCCAATGGAATACTAAAAAAAATATTCATCCCAAAGCGATCATGTATCAAACATTGTGTTGGCTTATATTTGTTCTTTGCATCCAACCTCTTTACGGCCAAACCGTTCAGTACAAGAATTCAGGCAAAGTTCGGATTTCGCCGTGGTACTGGCACGCAGTAAAAATAAACGGAAATTACATCCTGACGATGAAATCTTTACCTGCGTAACGATTTTTGCGAAAAAGGGAAAAGCAGACGAACTTGAGGACAAACTACTTCAGAATGCGCTTCTGGCACGGCAGGAAGAAGGCTGCATTTCCTACGACGTACACCGAGGAGTCGAAAACACTGGTGTTTTCTTTCTATATGAAAGATGGAAAAACAAAGCCGCCCTCGACGCACATTTCCAGATGTCTTACATGCAGGCCTGTGATGCCGTGCGCGATACTTACGTAGAGAAGCGTGAGATGAATGTTATGAACCGATTGGGCTAAAAACAATAAAATCCGACATACTTCTCGAAAGTGAAGTGCCAAAGCGAAGGCGCACATGCTGAAAATAATGATCTGGCAGATCATCATACTGGCGCATTACGTAGGTTCACGGGTAGACGTTGCCGCACAAGGTACTTCAACAGTGAAGTATGTAGGGTTCACCCTAAGCGGTGGATTGGCATCTTACCGGGAAGATCTGCTCGTTCCCCTCAGTTTTAATGGTCCTGGCGCCTCAGTGGCCGGGAAATATTTCGATCAAACAGGGAACCATTCATTTGACATCCGTTTTAAGATTGGAATAGCCATATTGAAAAATCGCTATTCCCATGAAGCGGGGGCGCTTGGCATAGAATTGCGTTCATCGTGGTTGAAGAAACTGGTCGGACATCCGGCCTATGGTAACTTGTGGGGAGGTATTAGCATTCCACTACAAATGAATAATCTCATTCCCGGAAGCTGGGACGATTCACATTTATACTGGCTGACCGCATACAGCCTTGGTATGGCTGTGGCATGGCAAAAAATGTTTTCTCAAAAAGTCGGTGTGGAGGTGCGAATGGATGTCCCGATTTTTGGCTGGATTTCACGGCCTCCAACGTACCGCTACGACAAGCAAGATGCCCTGAATCACTTCAGCTTTCATTTTACTGAGCCAAACAAGTCACTGCATTTCGAAACGTTGGACACATACCGCTCCCTGGGTTTCCAAATGATGCTGAGTCGCGACATGCGCCGTTCTCTGATGAGTTTCGGTCTGGAATGCCAATACAACTATTGCAGGACGCCGCATAAGGCGCAGACACTGAACACATCAACTGTCTTCAGCTTTCTATGGAAGATTGGATCATGACGCCAATCATCAAAACCATGTTCACATTGATCGCGGCTGGAGCTACCGCCGTCTTAGTTGGATGCATTTCGGACGCACGATTCAAGTTTAGGAACACGGCTATTCCAGAACCGCTGAATGACGGTTGGCAGGTGGCTTCCCCTCAAGATGTGAATATCAACCCCCAATCCCTCGATACAGTTTATGCTTCATTCGTTTCAGAGGATCAATATCTTAATGCCAAGAGCCTTCTTGTCATTAAGAACGGAAAGTTGGTGTTTGAAACCTATTGCCGGAGTCTCAAAGACCGCGACCGAATTGGGCATGTACAATCGGTTACGAAAAGCATCACATCGCTTGTTTTTGGAATGATCAGGGCAGAGGGATACATCGATTCGCTGGACCAGACGCTTTATTCCTTTATCCCGGAAAAATTTCCATCGGATGAGCGCAAACAGTCTATTACACTTCGCCACCTGTTGACCATGACGTCGGGGCTATCCTTTAATAACGATGTTTTCTCGACTGAGATGTATGCGGACAAACCAAAAGATCCGATAAAATTTATTCTTAACAAGCCGATGTATGCAAATCCGGGAGAAGAATTCTATTATCGTGATTGTGACCCCCATCTGATTAGCTTCGCTATAACCCACCTCACCGGAAAAACAGAAGAGCAGTGGGCGAAGGAACGATTATTCCGTCCATTAGAGATTGAAGACTATTATTGGGACTCGGATCCCTCGGG
>CAZHUW010000011.1:23627-32517 GCA_964535295.1 uncultured Bacteroidota bacterium | reverse complement strand
TCGCCGATGTGGCCGAATAGAAAGGTCTCAAAGGCAGAATATTTCTGCTGAATGAGGTTCTCCAGATCGGTGATGAAGGAAGGCATAGAAGAGATCGGAACGGCAATGTCGTTCTTATGGAGCTGGCCGATCTTGAACAAGGTTTCGGAGATGTTTTCACGATAAGACCAAAGTTCCTTGAAAGTTTTCGTGTCCATGGCAATGGTTCCGTCCGCAAACATCGTCTCGATTGATTCCACAAAACTTTGAAGGGCCTGTCTATCATTTCCACCGTCAATTTCTATCAGAATATAAAACGGGAACTTCGAACTTAACGGATCACGTGCATTGGCCGTGTGGGCCAAAACGGCCTCCATACATTTGCCTGTGTAGAATTCAAAAGCGGTGATGTCCAGAGACTGTAGTTTTGCTTTTTTCAGGATTTCCAGTATGGTTTGGAACCTGTCAACGGCCAATAATGCCAGCTGCAGGTCTCTTGGTTTCGGAACGATCTTCAATGTGGCTTTGGTGATAAGGCCGAGAGTGCCTTCGGCGCCGATAAAATATTGTTTCAGATCATAACCGGAATTATTTTTGTGAAGGTTGGAATTCAAATAAAGAATATCGCCAGTTGGTGTCACGATCTCCAGACCGAGAACCAGTTCGCGCGTCATGCCGTATTTGATCACTTTGAGTCCGCCGGCATTGGTGGAAATACATCCTCCGATCTGGCAACTTCCACGAGCGGCAAAATCCAGAGGAAAATACATGCCCGTTTCGGCCACAGATGACTGTATATTCTCCAGGACGGCTCCCGCTTCAACATCCACGCTGCCGGATTCAATATCGATATTTATGATACGGTTCATTTTATCGAAAGAAACGACGACTTCCTTGTTGGTGGCAACGGCCGCGGCGGCAAGGCCGGTTCGTCCACCGGAAGGAACGATCGCAATACCTTGATCATAACAATAAGCTGCAATTTTCTGAACTTCTCCGGTCGTTTTTGGGAAAAGAATGAGGGCAGGGTCCGATTTATGCATCCGCGTCCAGTCACGTCCGAAGTTCTGCAGATCGTTAGGATCATCGCTTACGCGATTGGGGTCCAGTATGGTCTTAAAATATTCTTTAATTGAATTCATGCAGAGATCAAAATTTAGATGGGATACTTAAAAAGTCGTTGCAATATAAGCAAGTTCAAATTTCATTCATACTAAAAAATCCGTATGATCACAACTGGATTTTCACTTGATTAAGTGATGGTCCATCGCCTATATTGGCAGGGTTTTTCCAAGTCATATTAAGAAATAAAATGACATTTGAGTCTTCAGATCTGATCACTATTGCCTTGCTTGTGTTACTGGAGGGGCTGCTCAGCGCGGATAATGCGATTGTGCTGGCTATACAGGTAATGCCTCTGCCGGAGCATGAGCAGAAAAAAGCCTTGAAATACGGTATCATCGGCGCTTTCGTATTCAGAACCATCGCCGTATTTCTTGCCGTGTACCTCATCAATGTTCCCATCGTTAAAATTATAGGAGGAGCCTACTTAATTTATCTGGCCATTGATCATTTTTTAAGAAGAAACAAAGAACAGGACGTACATATACCTCCTCCAAGAAAATATCTTGGAATGAATGCGTTTTGGAGTACGGTGGTAGCCGTTGAATTGACCGATATCGTTTTTTCAGTTGACTCCATACTGGCAGCTGTGGCTTTATCTAACAAACAGTGGGTGGTCATCACAGGCGGCATCATAGGGATCATCGCCATGCGAATGGTGGCCGGAGTCTTTCTTGATATTATCAAACGGTTTCCAAAGCTGGTTGACGGCGCTTATATTATTGTATTGTTTATTGGTATCAAACTATTCGCCGAATATTTTAATGTTCACATGTCGAAATGGGTCACATTTCTGGTTATCGGTATTATATTCGCGGCAAGTATTTTAGCATCTATTTATGAAAAACGAAAAGAGAAATAACTAGGGAGTTAAAAGATGAACGTTAATAGAAAAAGCTTAAAGAGCTTTTTAGTCTATCTGTTGTTAGTGTCTAGTTGTCAAAAAAATGATACGCAAACACTCGCCGTAATTGGCGGAGAGGACACGGTTACCGTTCGACAGTTCAAGACCTTGATTGAAAATGAGTTCGAGAAGAGTGAAGTTCAATTTACTCAGAGAGATAAATCAAAAATTCTAAGAAATGTATTGAAATATAGGTTAAGCCTTCTTTATGCAAAGAAATTGGGTCTTGATACGAAGATCGATTTTGACGTTGAAAAAATGCAGCAGTCCATTCTTTCTCGTAAAGCGTACGACGAAAACATCTTGGGGCATTTCATTACGGATGAATTCCTGCAGGAATACGCAGGGCATTTTGACATGAGTGTAAAGGTCCAGAACCTGTTTATATTATTTAAAGAAGGCTCAGTTTTACCCGGGACGATTACCAGAGAACAGGCAAAGGAAAGAGCAGACTCAATTTTTTCCAAGATCAACGGTTACAATTTTAATTCAGTTGCGGAGCAGTTTTCGGATTACAAAGACCCCGTCACGCAGAGAGGCAGCATTGTGCCTGAGGACATACAAATTGGTAAAATGCCTTTTCTTTACGAAAAAGAGATTTTCAAGATGTCGCCCGGTATGATATCGAGACCGGTTGAAATTCAAGGAGCATTTGTGATAATTCACATGATATCGAAAGATAAAAGATTAACACAATTACCTCCTAAATCCAAAATTTATGATGTTTTGAAGATAAAATTAAAAGGATCCGATTATTTTTTGTTGCGAAGATATCAAAATCAACTTCTGGATTCGTTGAGTGAGTCATTAAAACTTGAGGTATTTGATAATAATATTAGGTTCATGACAAGCAGGCTGAAAGACAGCATGCTCGTTGCCGAAATGAAAACACAATTCAGCGAAGTAGAGCTTGAAAAGGAGCTGGCCAGATTTAAAGGAGGGTCTGTCACAATAAGGCAACTGCTTGGGAGTTTTGAACAAAAGGCTTTTATAAAATTATCCATTGAAAGCCTTAGACAAATTGTCCATGTTCGGAGCCGCGATGCATTGATGGTTAAAATGCTCACGAATCAAGGATACCTTGAATCGGAAGAATTCCGTCAAACTTTGCAATTGGCAATTGAAAGAAAAATAATTGAGAAGCTGAAAAAAACTATTGAAGCGAGAATACAAGTTCCTTCGAAATCTATGCTTAAGACGTTTTATGAGCAAAAACGAGAGCGATATTTTACCCAAGGGTCGATGGTCATTTCTGAGATCTTTGCTAACTCACTGGAAGAAATTAGTAATGTAAAGAACGCGATGGAATCGGGAATCGGATTTGAATTTGCGGCTCAAGCAGTGCGTTCAAAACAGGCCGGCAAGTCGTCCGTCACATTCTTATCAAAAAGTACAATTAATAATAGTAAAAAGAACGAACTTGTCGCTGCAGCGCTGTGGATGAAGGTAAATGAAATCAGCGGGATCATTCCTCGAAAAGAAGGAGGCTATTCTATAATAAAATTGATCGACAAACAAGAACCGAAACTCATTGAGTTTGAAATGGCACTAGAAACAATTAAAAATGACTATATAAATTCTCAGGTGGAAAAAGAATTTCTGAGTTTGTCACGAGAGTGGCCCATTATTGTTTATGAGAATAATCTTGCTGGAATCTAATAAACTATGCAATTAAAAAGATGTTTATTGGGATCGTTTTTTATTCTGCAGTTTTTTTTAGGTTGTGCGGAATACAAAAAAGACTTCATCGTCAAGATCGGTAATTCCATTCTGACCGAAACGGCTGTAGACAGCGCGCTACGGGCAGACCTTAGATCGGACGATGCTGCTCGAAAAAGCTACATTCAAAACTGGGTCAATTCTGAAGCGATCTATCAAAAAGCGATCAAAGAAGGGTTTGATAAAGACCCTGCGTATCTGAGGCAGATCGAACATATGCGAAGAGAACTCCTGATTCAGTCCTATCTGGAGAATGAATTGGACAAAAGTATTACGGTTTCTCCGAAAGAAGCCGAAGATTATTATGCCGGGAATAAAGAGTCTTTTGTGTATCCCGAAGACCATGTGAAAGTACAGTACTTTCTGACCAGGGATAAGTCGAGATCCATGAGGATCGCTAAAGAGTTTCAAACGATGTCCCGACTTAAGAAGAAAGATTTTATGGAGCTGGTTACCCAAGCTTCAGCCGATACGGATATCATCGGCGCCACGGAGTTCCAGCCGCGGAATCGATTTGAAGAAAGAGTAGCAAAGCAGGTATTCATGAAAAATGCAACGGATGAGATCATCGGGCCGATTGTAACCAAAGACGGGTCTTACTCATTCTGGTATGTTGCAGAGATCCGACCCAAAGGGACGTACATGCCGTACGGCGAGGTTTCATCGGAAATAGAAGCTAGAATTAAAGTGAATAAGCGTAAGCAGATGGCCGAAGAACTCGCACGCAAGGTCAGAGAAGAGATGAATATCGAATACCGCCCCGCCGCGACACCATCCATTCCAGAATAACATCCCGATTATCTGAATTAAAGCCTCATGAAATACTGAAATTTAATGAATACGCTTTGATCCGTTGCCGTTAATCCGTTATAGTTCTCATAAGGTTTCTTTGTGCCGCCTATATTCGCGCCTAAGAAAAATACAGTGAACGGATTGATCTTGTAACTCAAAAGCGGGTTGATATTGAATGATTCATCATGACTATGGTCAATTTGTCCAATTATCAAATTGTCATTGTCATCCGTTGCGGTTTGATAATAATCACTGATCGACATTTCACCTATAATACGGAGAAACAAACGGATTGTGAATTGATACGATACGGCATTACGAAAAATGCGCTGTGAGACGAGACGGTCGCCCGAGTAGTGTGTCCACAAATTGAATTGTCGATAGTTAAATTCATCCGCCAGTCTGCTGGTGGGCTTAATTGTCAACCAGGTTTGAAAATTAAATCCTTTGGCTTTTATCAAAGGATTACGCGGGTCGTCGGCCCGGCCTTCCCGGTTGATATAATAACCCGTTTCCGTCCAGAATCCGCCGTTGATCAATTTTACCGCTTGGCTGCCCATTTCAAATCCGACGCGATGTATATGATCGAATTGCTTACCGCGAAAGTTCTCGTTATTAACAGCGGCTACGCCCATCCAGATGTAGGTCTGTTTTTTGAACTGTACGAATAATTGAGGGTTGATCCACCAATCTTTTAAACGGCCGTCATAGTTATACTTGCGGTTGAATTGAACCCGGGGTTCGATGCGAACAAGCATCGGATGCGTATCTGCAAAGTAGAATGTATAACGGTTATAAGCGCCCACTTCGCGTAAATTATTGCTTCGGATGAATCCGTTGTCCGAGCGAAATCCGGGTGACAGATCATTGTACCATGCGAAAAACCCCCAATGTTTAGCGGTTCGGTCCAAAGTGAGCCGGGTGAACCATCCGTTATAATTCTCACCGTTAAAATCGCTATTGTAGGATCTGCCGCCGGTTTGAAAGGATACGTCTCTAATGTCATCGGCAGATAGAACGGAGTCGTTTGGCTCTTCAGTACGGCTAAGTCCGGCTAATGCTGATAAAGTGTATTTTGAGTCCAGACGGATCTTTGCATCAATAGTGCCCGCTGTATTTGATCCGCCTTCAGTGCGTCGATCCGTTCCGGTAAAACCGACATAGGTTCCTTTTGCTATTTCATATTTTGTTCTTAAAATGTTGGTCGCCGAGTTTTTAATTGAAGAGAATACGGCGCTTTTTTCCTCAAAAGGTAAAATATAAGGCGTGTCTTCGTCATAACTGGCAATATAGCCGAAACTCATTTTACCGGCTTTGCCGGAAATTTTACCCGCAACCAGCGGATTATTCATTGTTCGTGTATAGAGTAAATTAAGATCATTATCCACATGGAAAATGTCACGTCCTTCTAAAAAGAACGGCCGTTTTTCATTAAAGAATAACGCAAAGGTGTTATTGACGCTGATCTGCCCTTCATCGGCTTCGATCTGGCTGAAATCCGGATTGTAAGCCAGGTCTAAGGTGACGTCTGACGTAAGCCCGTACTTGAGGTTGAATCCTACATTTTGATCGAATTGGTTTTTGCCCCATTTACCGCTGATACCTTCGGCATCCTTATCAACCAGTGACCGTGAACTGGAACCTACGACATAGGGTAATAATTCCACGGTTTTTCCGGGCGTTTCGGTCATGGTCATTTTTAGATGACCGGCTTCCGAATACTGATTGCTCACATCCCTTGACCGCGGCATCCATGAGTAAAGGTAACGCTGTTCACGCGGGTATATGCGCCAGAAATGGATCAGCCAATCCTGCTCCGGTTTGTTCGGGAACCGAAGGCTTTTGAAAGGGATCTTCATTTCTACCGTCCAGCGGTCATCATAGATCTTCGCAGCAGATTCCCAGACGGCGTCAAAACTGTCATCTTCGTTTCCGCTGACATCCACGGTCAGATCGGCCTGAATGCCCAAAGGATTCACAAAGAATTCAAATCCGTTGACCTGCGCACCAAACGGATCAACATTGATACCTACAAAATCATCCTGATACAATGCGTCACGGTCGCTGAGAGTGGCTCGAAGTTTTTTCATGTCCGGCTCAAAACAAATAAATGCAACGTAAAAGTTTTTGTCATCATGCGTCACATACCCTTCGGTCCTTACTTTGGGTTTTTGACGTTCATTTGGAAAATTTTCTACAAAATTATCGAACCGGGACGCATTGTGCCAAAGGTCTTCTATCAAGCCATCAATAACAATAGGTGTGGATGCCGGCTTTAATTCGAGGGTCATGAGAGGATTAGGTATGAATACAGCTGCTGATCCGAATTTACCGTTTTCTTCAAGGACCATCTGATGTGAGTCGGACTGTGCCCGCACATCTTCAGGGACCACGGGTAACAGTGTTGTAAATGCAAAAATAAGCCAGTGAGCACCGAAGCTTGTTTTGTTTTTAAACTGGATAAAAATCTTGTAACAAGAATTCATGACCCCGGCCTCATTTTAATATGTTTTAATTGGGTTTAGATGCAAAATTCACTACGTGATATTGACAATAAAAGTTGCAGAATATTTTTGAATGTTGTAGGGTTCGGACCGATTTCAGATAGCGGCTCGGATTTTTTCCAGGAGTTCATAAAGAATATGCCCGGTCACGCCCCAGACCGTGTGATCTTTGTAGTCGTAATAATGAACTTCAATTGTTCTGTTCATGAAGCGCCGGTAACCGAGACGATGATGGCGGTTATCCAGAAGATGCATAAGCGGAATTTCTATGATCTCCTCGGTTTCGTAAGGATTCAGTTCATAAGTATAAGGATAGGGAATAATTCCTGCAAAAGGGGTCACACGGAAATTGGTCGGCGTAAACATGTCATCGAGTTCCGCAATGATCTCCACACTTTCCTGTCTTATTCCGATCTCTTCTTCGGTCTCGCGGAGCGCCGCCCGGCTCAGGTCCCGGTCGCCGGGATCTAAAGCCCCTCCTGGAAATGAGATCTGCCCCTTATGATGTCTGACCGTCTGAGTTCTTTTAGCAAACAGGATGTTTACTTGACGGTTTTTCTCGAAAAGCGGAACCAGCACGGCTGCCGGAGTCTGAGAACCTAATTCGATGCGTCTTTTATTATGCTGCTCATAGATAGTGCGAATAAGGCTTTTACACTCGGTGAGGTTATTGATATCAGGCATGCGGTTGCTTTTCCAATATTTCAAGTAAACGCAAGATCTCCGCGACGCTCCATGCCTGCGAAACACAGCCCTTGGGTAAATGGGGTTCATCTCCGTCAAAGATTTCCGAAATGGTTCCGATACCCCTATCCTTCACTTCCTGTTTGAATTGATGGAGGATTTTTTCACTGTATGTCACAGACTCGGCAGAGTAATTATGTACTTTCAGATACGCTTCCAGATAGGGGCCTATGAGCCATGTCCAAACGGTTCCCTGATGGTACGCCGCATCCCGATGATAGGGATCTCCCGAATAGGTGCCGATAAAATGTTCACTGCTTTTTGCCAGGCTTCGCAGGCCGCAGCGGGTCAGTAGGTCCTTTTCGACCAATGCGACGACAGCCTTTTGTTTTTCAATGTCGATGATCTCGAAAGGCAGACTCACGGCGAAGATCTGGTTTGGACGGATCTCATTATTTTTTTCAGAATCGCTGATGACGTCGAACAGACATTGTTGTTCCTCATTCCAGAATTGGCGGTTAAAACTGTTTTTCGTTCTTTCGGCAAGCAACGCATAGGTGCCGGCGTCCTTTGGTTCTTTCAGCGTTTTTGCAAATTCACGCATGATGCACAGCGCATTGTACCACAAGGCGTTTATTTCGACCGGCTTGCCGGTGCGCGGAGTTACAACCCAGTCACCGATCTTCGCGTCCATCCATGTGAGCTGAACGCCTTCGTGGCCGGCGAACAAAAGACCGTCCTGATCCATTTTGATATTATAACGCGTTCCCCGTATATGCCAATCAATGATATCTTTGAGTTTTGCGTACAATTCATTTTTGATAAATGCAGCGTCTTTGGTATACAGGAGGTAATTATAAATCGCAACGAAATACCACAACGTGCCGTCCACATTGTTGTATTCGGGCGTTTCATCCAGATCCGGGAAACGGTTCGGCAGCATACCTTCTGAAATATAATCTGAAAAGGTTCGCAAAATACTTTTCGCCACATCAAATTTTCCGCAAGACAATGTAAGCCCCGTCAGCGATATCATCGTATCACGTCCCCAATCGCTGAACCAGTGATATCCTGCTATGACGGTGTGGGTGCCGTCTTTTTTCTTCACGATGAATGAATCGGCTGCCAGCGCGAGCGACTTCGCAAGAGGATCTTTCAAGGGCATGGATTGTACAATTTCAGTGCG
>CAZHUW010000011.1:20270-23527 GCA_964535295.1 uncultured Bacteroidota bacterium | reverse complement strand
ATGAAACGCATCGATGGCAGGTCCAGGTAAGGATGAACGCTGAATCCGTTCGCCTCGATCTGAATATTGTGGTTCAACGCTGAATTTTCACGGGAAAGGCTGTGATAGTCTCGGTAGGCGCACAAAGGACGAATCGTCAACGTTACCGGGTGATCCGATTTCAGTAAGCGGTATCGGATGATCGTGGAATTTTGTCCGTGAACCATGAGTATACTCTTTTCCACCAGTGTGTCGTTGAATTTATAAATGTACCGAGGATAGAGATCGTACTCAAACCGTTCGATATTTTTATGTCCTTCAGGATGGATAATGAACGGATACTGGTTCGTAGAAAATTCAAAAGTCTTTCCGTTGATTGAGATATTTTCCTCCAATTTGGATAAGAGAACGAAACGGTGTGTGGGCGGCTTCAGTGAGGCTACCAGTAATCCATGATATCTGCGTACGTTCGCGCCGATAATGGTGGATGATGCAAATCCTCCGATGCCGTTGGTCTCAATCCACTCTTTCTGAGTCGCATAATAATAATCCGAACAGGTTTCTCTCGGAAACGTGATCCGAATGTCGTCGAGCAGGCTTTGTGTTTCCATTATAGGTTACCCGTGGTTATTGTTTAATGTAAAATCGCATATCTTCTTCCAAAGGATCGTTATCACATGCATCCGCCAGCCGTTGGTCCAGCGCTTCATCTGTTACCGGCAGATAGTTCCATTTTACAAGCGAATCTTCCGGCGGAAACCCGTTCTTCAACCAAACGCCGTTCTCGACGATCAGTACCGTTCCTTCAGGCGCCGATTTGATTCCATTCTTTTTGAATAAACGATGCGAACCCGGTGTATTAGATGAACCGGTTAAAATATAACTGACATAAGGATGCGCTGCAACTATCTTTTCCGGCGCCGGGTCGAAGCGAACTCCCGTATCATGACGGTTAACTTGAAACCATGCGATCATCAGGTCCAGTTTCACCTGGTCGCAACTTTTTGGGAATGGTAAGTCACCACGATCCAACATATATAAAGCTCTGGATGGAATTAACAAGATGACAATGACAACCGTTAGCCGCCGCGTGAGTTCCTTCTGAAAATGCTCATATAACGAAACCATTCCCAGCCAGGTAATGATCGCGATAAAGGGAGAAACCGTAACGTAATATCGGGGCAGGCTAAGAGAACCAAAAAGACCTAAGACACCCAACAGGAAGTGTAAAACAAACACACAGCCAACGGGAATCAGAAGCAATATAACGGATTGTTTTCTTAATTCAAACGGAACGAAAGGCTTTTTTATAAGAAAAATAATCCCCGCAGCAAACGGCACGATCATCCAGAAATTGGCGGCATTGAGAACCGCCAAAACGGCCTCAACGGGAGTTTTGCCGTAGACGCTTTCCACGGCCCACGGCCAATGGCGTATGAACCAATCCGAGCCTCCAAAGACATAGATCCCTGCGATCCACCAAAGTATCGAAGGCAAAAATGCGATGCAGGATGAAATAATTATCTTGGCAATCGGTAATTTGAAATGATCACGAAATAGAATGACGAAGACTGGCCATGCGGCGGCTGCGATCGATCCTTCCGGTCTCGTTAATCCGCTCAGTCCGATACACACGCCTGCTAACAGCCAGCGATCTCTTGTGACGGCAACAGCGGCCCATATCCAGAAGAAGGCCAGTAAAATCTCGGTCATGACGGAGAAACTCTGGAGCATGAAATAGGGCTGTGCAAACAAAAGCAACCAGAGAAATGCGCGGTATGAACGAAAAGGGTAATTTAACAACGGTAAAAAATTCTGAGCCAGACG
This sequence comes from uncultured Bacteroidota bacterium, assembly GCA_964535295.1. Taxonomy (GTDB): domain Bacteria; phylum CLD3; class CLD3; order SB21; family SB21; genus SB21. Next base: position 21,721 of record CAZHUW010000011.1, on the reverse strand, counting down.
GATCGTGCCTATCGCGGTGAGAACGGAGGCAATGATACTCAGAAAACGCGCAGCCGTAATACCCCATTTGACCCCTAAGGCATAATAAGCGATGCAAAAAGGCCGGCCCCAGATATCCAACACATAAGGCCAATGCGTCAGTGCGTCGGCGGATTTCATGAAATGGCTCATTTCGTCCGGTTCAATAAATCCATTGGAAGTCAAAGCCATCCAGAAATAAAAACCCATGCAGAAAACGCCGGCAGTAAGGTCGACTTTAAAGGAAGAAAAATTATTTCGCACGGTTAACCCGCCGTTAGGATGTTAAGCGGTAAATAAGACTTGTCCGTTCTTAATAACGTGACGGATATGATTCTGCGCAAAATTGTAAGGAATGAATTGGTAATTGGGCGCCTCAAATAAAGCAAGATCGGCTTTCATGCCGTTTTGAATATTGCCGATGTCGGTGCGATCCAAAGCGCGTGCCGCATTCAGTGTCACGGCTTTTATGACTTCAGCCGGCGTCATACGCATCTGCGTGCAGGCTATTGACATGATCATCTGGAGGTTTTGCGTCATGCAGGAACCGGGATTGAAATCGGTCGCTAAAGCGATCGGAATACCGGCCTCGATCATTTTTCGGGCAGGGGGGTATTGCATTTTGAGGAAGAACGAGCATCCGGGAAGAAGACATGCAACGGTACTGGAGCTTGCGAGCGCTTCGATCCCGCGGTCGGAAATATTTTCCAGATGATCCGCAGACACGGCGCCCATCTCCGCGCATAATTCCGCGCCTCCGGTATTTGTGAGCTGATCGGCATGCAGTTTGAGTTTTAAGTCGTTCTTTTTTGCTGCTTCAAATACGGTACGCGTTTCGTCGATAGTAAAAACATTGGCCTCGCAGAAAGCGTCACAGAATTCGGCTAATTTATTTTCGGCAATGTGCGGGATCATCTTATGGCAGATCAGATCGATGTAGCCTTGACGATCAGATGAAAATTCAGGGGGAAGAGTATGTGCGCCGAGAAAAGTTGCGGTGATGTCGATCGGAACCAATTTTTGGAGTGCGCGGATCACTTCCAGCATTTTGATCTCGTCTTCAAACGATAACCCGTAACCGCTCTTGATCTCAATGACGGTAATGCCCAGAGCAATCGCGTTGCGGAGGCGTTTTAAACCAATGTCGGTAAGTTCCTCTTTCGATGCTTTACGGGTAGCGCGCATCGTGCTTTTAATGCCGCCGCCTTTCGCCGCAATTTCCTGATAGGTTGCGCCTTTGAGTTTAAGTTCGAACTCGTCTTCCCGTGAGCCGGCGAATACCGTATGCGTATGGGAATCGATCAGGCCTGGCATTGCAATGCATTCGGATGCGTCAAGCGTTTGTGAAACAGCAAAGTCTTTTGGTGCGGAATCTTTAACGCCAAACCACACGATCTTTCCGTTGGAACAGGCAATGCTGCCATTCTCAATAA
>CAZHUW010000011.1:3691-20170 GCA_964535295.1 uncultured Bacteroidota bacterium | reverse complement strand
AACGAACAATACGGCTGATTGCCGTTCTCATTGTAATAATTCTGATGATAGTCTTCCGCCTTATAAAATTTGGTAAAAGGCGCGATCTCCGTTACGATCGGATTATCAAATGCTTTAGCTGCGTTTAATTCTTTTTTCGCTTTTTCGGCCAAAGCCCGTTGCTCGTCGTTATGATAAAAAATGGCGGAACGGTACTGGGTGCCTTCATCATTGCCCTGGCGGTTAAGCGTGGTCGGGTCGTGGCTGGAAAAAAAAGCTTGAAGCATATCCGTGTAAGTGATCTGCCCAGGATCAAAGACGATCTGGCACACTTCGGCATGGCCGGTTGTTCCGGAGCAAACCTCTTTGTAGGTTGGATTATCCACGGTGCCGCCGCTGTACCCGGATGCAACGGAGTGAACGCCTTTTAACCGTTGAAATACCGCTTCGACGCACCAAAAACAGCCTGCGCCGAATGTTGCCGTGTCGAGTTTTGCATTCGTGGTCATGATCATTTCTCCGTTGGTTTTAGTATTACTTTTTGATTCTTTTGCGCAGGAAAAAAGGGCCAAAGAAACAGTTAAAGCTAAAAAAATTAACTTCATCTTTCACACTTTCATGTTATGGATTATTAGGGTCTTGAATTGTAACGTGTATCGACGCCAAAGAATTCCATAAAAGAAAAAATTTTTACAAAAAAAACAAACCCGTTTTAATCAAACGAAAAAACGGGTTTGTTGTAAAACCAGGGTTAATAATAGGTCCGGGACAAAACCTTATTTGTACACATAAAAGAAAGTTACCCGCGCAACTTTATCCATGGCGCGCTTGGCGCCTCCATTGCCGGAGAAACTGTTGAGCCAGATATTGGGCATAATGTGAACATTTTTGATCGGCGTGTAATCCAAACCGAGCGTTATGAAATTCTCTTTATAGTCGGAAGAGATTTCGGTATTTGGGTCGTAAGTATCAAAACGCGCAAAGGCCGCGAGCTTTTCTGAAACCGGCAGAGGCGCCCAGGCGAACAGAGATATGCCAAAGGGTTTTACATCCGTGGAATCGGTCACTTTTTTCTGGTTCTGGCTGATAAATTCCGCTCCAACGGTCAAATGATCCGTCTGATAAGCGGCCAGGCCTCTCAGGGTAGTCCGACTCATTTTCTCCTGATTTTGGGAGTTCATCAACTTGGATTCCTGATCGCCGTAAACCTCCAGCGTCAAACCTTTCACCGGCTTGGCGCTGATCGATCCGTAGTATTTTTTTGATTTGTTATTCTCAGGCTTTTGTCCGTTGCCGTTGCCGATCATGAAAGCGTAGCCGAACATGCCTTCGTGGCCAAACTTGCCTCTGATCGTAACTCCGAGGTCGGACGCGCCGCCAAGCCCTCGCATATCGGTTACGGTTTTTTCGATCGCACGGAAATTCCACATTTTTTCAGGTAATGCCCATGTTGGGGTAGGCACCATGCCGAAGGCGATATTGCCCTGCGGAATAATGTCTTTCCACTCCAGATATGCCAATTTGACAAACACGGTGTGACGGCCGTCTTTGGTTGGTTTGCCGGTTTTGTCTGCCGTGTATTCGACCGATTTGTCGTTGCTTTCCAACAAGAATTGCGCGAAAAATTTCTCGCTGAGATTGTGATCGTAGTACAAATAAATACGCCGGATCTGTAAAGCACCGGATTTGGTTAAGGCAGAATCCGAATATTGTGTTGAGGAAACGGCTTTGGCTTTTTCACCGCCGAGTTTATAAAAATAATCGCCGAAAACGTAGCCGTGAACTTTTCCTGCAGTTGGTTCCTGGGCAAATAAGTTTGCGCAGAACATAAACGCGAATACGAAAGGAAATAATTGTTTCATAAAGGTCATCCCTATTTAATCGTTTATTGTTTTACCGTTCGTCAACTAAGCGCAATATAGGGCTTTTTTCTCATGGAATTAAATGACTTTTGTCATGTAAACAAAAATAAAATTTTAAAAGCATGGCATTTGTAAATCTTTTATAAATATTGTTTTATACCATTGTAAGTTTAACAAAATGATAACAATTGAGTAATGAATAGGTAACATAGAATTATTAATTTTCCGTGCAATGAAATTGAAAATGTTATATTTAAACAGAGGAGATACTATGAAAAATTTAAATTCGGCCGTTTTTTTAGCCTTAATGCTGACGCTAGCGGTTCTATCGTCATGCGGCGACAAGAAAAAAGAATTCAAGAAAGAAGGCGGCGACACACTAAAAACGGAAACGGCCGTGGCCGCTTCGACCGCGGTCAAAGTGGACGAGAACATTGCCAAATATGAGAAGACCAGCGGCGTTTCAGGAAACCTGAATTCCATCGGTTCCGATACCATGAATAACCTCATGACGTTCTGGTCGGAAGATTTCAAAAAATACTATCCGAACGTTAACGTTCAGGTCGAAGGCAAAGGTTCGAGCACCGCTCCTCCGGCATTGATTGAAGGCACAGCCCAACTGGGCCCGATGTCTCGTCCGATGAAGAAAGAAGAGATTGACAAATTCGAAAAGAAATTCGGCTATAAGCCTACGGCGATCGCAACTTCTTTTGACGGTCTTGCGGTCTATGTACACAAAGATAATCCGATCAAAGGTTTGACCATGCAGCAGGTCGATGCGATTTTTTCCAAGACACGTAAAGGCGGTTTGAAGGAAGAGATCGTGACCTGGGGACAGTTGGGGCTGGAAGGCGAGTGGAAAGACAAACCGATCAGTTTGTATGGCCGTAATTCCGCATCCGGAACGTATGGTTATTTCAAGGAACATGCTCTTTTCAAAGGCGATTTCAAAGATAACGTAAAAGAACAGCCGGGTTCTGCATCGGTGGTGCAAGGCGTGGGTACGGATAAATACGGCATCGGTTACAGCGGGATCGGTTACACAACAACGGATGTCCGCGCCATACCGATCGCGGTTAAAGAAGGCGAAGAATATGTCGGTGAAAGTTATGAGAATGTTAAATCCGGCAAATATCCTTTGAGCCGGTTCCTGTATGTATATGTTGCGAAGAATCCGACAAAAGAACTGGATCCGCTTATCAAAGAGTTTTTGAAGTTCATATTGAGTTATGAAGGCCAGCTGGTCGTCGCCAAGGATGGTTATATGCCGCTGACGCCGGATATCGTGAAAGAACAATTGAAATTAGTAGAAACGAAATAATCCCGTTTTTTCGGCAAAAGCCTCTTTCGTTATGAAAGGGGCTTTGGCCGGGAACACGAACACGTATGAAAAAACTCAAGCTCAGAAACCTGTACGATGCACTTGCCACGCGGGCCATTACGGCCGGCGGCATGGCGCTGATCGTCATTATTTTGGGTATCATGAGTTTTATTCTTTATCAGACGCTGCCGCTTTGGTATACGGCCGATGTGCGTCTTTTGAATAAAGTCGAATCGAGTTCTGTCATAACAGGCAATTCCAGGATCGTATTCACAGGCGAAGAAGAACAGAAAGAGATATTATATCTCATTACTGATGATGGACTTGTTCATTTTGTTTCTCTCCATGACCAAAAAGTCTTGAAGTCTCATTGGCTCCAAAATATCGGCGGCCAAAAGATCACTTCGGCGGCATCGTCGTTTGCATCGCATCGTATCGCGTTGGGAACCGATCAAGGCCGTGTCGAACAGGTAGAGATCAAATTCAACAGTCTATTTGAATCCAGCGGGCGCACGATCGTTCCGGAATTAATCGAAAACGAATCCTATCTGCTTGACTCGCTGCGCCGTCCCATTGCAAAGCTGATTTATGAGTACACGGGAGAGCGGCCGCGCTTTGTTGGCATGGTATCGAATGGACATCAACAAGAACTGGTCATCGCGGCTGTTCGCGAAACAGGTGGCAGAGCGGCGGTTTTAAATCGTGAAGCCGTATCTTCGGATCCTTCGATTCATGTAAACTATTTAAAGAATCTGGATGGAACGATTTCGTCCCTGGAATACAATCCTATTCAGGATCATCTACTCATGGGATTCACGAACGGACAGATACAACGATGGGATTTACGGGATCAACCGCGTCTCATCGAGAAGATGCAAGCGACGGATGGAGCGGATGTCGCCGTTCTTGCGATGGAATACCTCATCGGGGATGTAACATTGATCGTCGGTGACGCGCAGGGCCGCGTAAACGGGTGGATGGAGGTAAAAAACGCCGACGGCACTGCTTCATTAAAGAAGATTCGGAGTTACCGCCAACATCAGAACGGCATCACATCCATTACGGCATCATGGCGAAATAAATCTTTTGCCGTAACGGATGCTTCCGGTATGGCACGCGTTTACCACTCGACCAGCGAACAGCTTTTGGCTGACATTCCCGTAAGTTCTGAACCGCTTTCCTACGCGGCTTATTCGCCTAAAGGCGACGGTGTTTTATTTGTTACGGGGGATGGTTCGGTATACGATTACGGCTTGGACAATCCGCATCCTGAAACCACGATTAAAACATTGTTCGGCAAGGTCTGGTATGAGAGTTATCCCAAGCCGACGTATACATGGCAGTCCACGGGCGGCACGGATGACTTCGAACCGAAACTCAGTTTGATCCCGCTTATTTTTGGCACATTAAAAGCAACTTTATACGCGATGATATTTGCCGTTCCTTTGGCGATTCTCGGCGCCATTTACACGTCACAATTTGCTCATCCGAAAATACGAAACGTCATCAAGCCGACGGTCGAGATCATGGCCGCTTTACCGAGCGTGGTGATCGGGTTTATCGCGGGACTCTGGCTCGCGCCGCTGATGAAAGATGTGCTGGTCGAATTCATCATCATGCTGATGCTCTTGCCGGTATTGATCGTATTTTTCGTTTACTTCTTCGATAAATTACCCAAAACATTCACCGATCCGTTCAAGCACGGTTACGAAGTTTTTTTGATGATCCCTATCGTGATCGTTTCTGTTTTCATATGCTATTACATCGGCAAAGAGGTCACCGACTCGGTATTTGGAGGAGATGTTCAAAACTGGCTTTATACGGTATTAGATATCAAATACGATCAGCGTAATTCAATTGTTGTAGGTGTGGCCATGGCGTTTGCTGTCATGCCTATCATTTTTACCATCACGGAAGATTCGCTCGCCAGCGTGCCGGCGCATCTTACTTCCGCGTCATTGGCATTGGGCGCGAGCCGTTGGCAGACCGCGATCAAAGTGATCCTGCCCGCCGCCAGTCCCGGCATTTTTTCTGCGGTCATGATCGGATTCGGACGCGCCGTGGGCGAAACGATGATCGTATTGATGGCAACGGGAAATACGCCGATCATGGATTGGAGCATTTTTAACGGCATGCGGACATTGTCGGCCAATATCGCGGTGGAAATTCCCGAAGCGCCGCACGGGGGCACGTTGTACCGCACGTTGTTTCTCTCCGGGCTACTTTTGTTCATTATGACCTTTGCGGTCAATACGATCGCGGAATTGGTGCGTCAACGGCTTAGAAAAAAATATGCGTCATTGTAAGGAAACGAATGCGAAGACTGTTTAAAAGCGGCGATATTTATTTGTGGTTCACCGGAGCCGTCCTGGGATTGATCATCCTGATGGTGGCCGGATTGCTGTTTATTGTCTCGCTGAACGGCGCCGGAGTTTTCTGGCCGGCCAACCTGTCGGAAGTAAAATATGCGGACGGGCGCGTATTGATCGGTGAGATCAAAGCGGAGGAAGAAATTCCGCCGTCGTCTTTGCCCGAAAAATACCGCGACGAAACGCAGATGCGTTTTCAGATGAAGATCGGGAACCGCGATGTGTACGGCGTAGATTTCAAGTGGGTATCCACATACGAACTCAGCGAACTCGATTATCCGGAGGATGCGATCGCAATTGAACGCCGTGAATTCGGAAATTTATACGGCCGTCTTGCCGGGATCAAAGACCGCGGTGAATTTATAGCTCAGGGTACCGGCGCTTTAACCACGTTTGGAACCTTGCTGGATAAATCCAACGAGGTTTTTGAACGAAAATACCGTCTAGAGAAAGACGAGATCGGGAAGATCAATTACGAAATTGAACAGCAGCGGCTTAAGATCAAAAAACTGAAGTTTTTCGGGCAAGACGACAAGGAGTCGATCCTCTTGATCGAAAAAGATATTTCAGACTTGCAGGAAAAATATAAGACCCTTCAAAACGAGGTGGAGGAGCTCAATAGCAAAACATCCGCACTCTCCGCTGTGGTCACTTTGGCCGATGGATCGCAGAAAGAGGTCGCGCTGTCCAAGATCGTCCGGTTTTATCTGCCAAATCAGATGAATGTGTTTGAAAAAATAAAATATTACCTGCTGAAGGTTCACGAATTTCTTTTTGACGATCCGCGTGAATCCAATACCGAAGGGGGCGTTTTCCCTGCGATCTTCGGAACGGTGATGATGGTGCTTTTGATGACCGTTTTCGTGGTTCCGTTCGGAGTGATCGCGGCTTTGTATCTTCGTGAATATGCCAAACAAGGCGTTTTGGTCAGGTTGATCCGGATTGCGGTCAATAATCTTGCAGGCGTGCCTTCCATCGTCTTTGGTATTTTCGGCTTAGGCTTTTTTGTTTACGCCTGCGGCGGAACTATCGACGCACTTTTTTATCCGGACCGACTTCCGACGCCGACATGGGGAACGGGCGGTATTCTGTGGGCCTCGCTCACATTGTCGCTGTTGACCGTTCCTGTGGTGATCGTGGCAACGGAGGAAGCATTAGCGGCGGTTCCAAGAGGCGCTCGGGACGGCTCACTCGCGCTCGGTGCAACCAAATGGCAGACCACATGGAAGGTGGTCTTGCCGGCATCGACGCCGGGAATATTAACCGGCGTGATCCTTGCCATGGCGCGCGGAGCCGGCGAAGTGGCGCCCCTGATGATCACCGGCGTGGTCAAATTGGCTCCCAATCTTCCGCTCGACGCGTCATTCCCTTTTTTCCACCTGGACCGCAAATTCATGCATTTGGGATTTCACATATACGATGTAGGTTTTCAATCTCCGAATGTAGAGGCGGCAAAACCCATGGTATTTATGACGGCGCTCTTATTGATCGCGATCGTGCTGCTGCTTAATCTCACCGCGATCATCATCCGCGCAAGGTTAAGAAAAAAATATAAAGGATCGGCATTTTAAATTAGAATTGAAAATGATACATTCAGGGAAGATTATGACTGAGAAAAAAATAGAAATGAACGTGCCTATCGCGGTACCCGCCGAAACCGATGCACCTGCCGTTCCAAGGTCCGCAGTAAAGGATAAGGCGCCTAAGATAGTTACGCGCGGCATCAACATGTACTACGGGGAGAACCATGCCCTAAAAAACATATCGCTCGGAATTCATGAGCACGAGGTAACGGCATTGATCGGGCCTTCCGGGTGCGGGAAGTCCACGTATCTGAGATTATTCAACAGAATGAACGATCTGGTGGAAGGCGTTACTATCAAGGGGGAGATCCTTATTGACGGCAAAAATATTTATCACAAAGATACGGACGTTGTCGATCTGAGAAAAAAGGTCGGCATGATTTTTCAGAAGTCAAACCCGTTCCCGAAATCGATCTACGAAAATGTGGCCTACGGCCCGCGTGTGAACGGGGAGAGCTCGGCCCATAAACTGGATGAGATCGTTGAACGATGCCTCAGGAAAGCCGCGTTATGGGATGAAGTGAAAGACCGTCTGAAAGCATCGGCCTACAGTTTATCCGGTGGTCAGCAGCAGCGGTTATGTATTGCGCGCGCACTCGCCGTTGATCCGGACGTGCTGCTGATGGATGAACCCTGTTCTGCGCTCGATCCGATAGCGACGCAGAAGATCGAAGATCTTATCAAAGAACTTAAACACGATTATACGATCGTGATCGTCACGCATAATATGCAGCAGGCTGCGCGCGTTTCGGATAAAACGGCCTTTATGTGGCTGGGTGAATTGGTTGAATTCAATGAGACCAAAAAAATATTCACATCGCCGGATCAGAAAATGACGGAAGATTACATCACCGGACGTTTTGGGTAACGGTTGGGTTCCTCCGTCGGATCGGATTCATAAAAAAATTGCGTTTTTTAGTATATAAGTAACGACACCTAACATTATTTAGAGAAAACGGAAAAGCATGAAATCACAGTTTACCGAGCAGTTAGCTCATTTAGAAAAGCTGGTCATTGAAATGGGGAGCCTTGTCGAGGCGCAAGTGACCCAGACGATCCAGGCTCTGCTTAATAGAAATATTCCGCTGGCGATGACCGTGATCCAAAACGACCATAAGATCGATGAAATGGAAGTAAGCATCGACGAGGAAGTTCTCAGTATCTTGGCTCTGCATCAGCCGGTGGCGGTGGACCTGCGCGACATCATAGGCATATCCAAGATCAACGGCGACCTGGAGCGTATCGGCGATCATGCGCAGAATATCGCGGAATCAGTTAAAGTGATCGTTGAAAAAGATCAGCACATCACTATAGAATATATTCCCAAAATGTCCGACATTACCCGCAGCATGCTCAAGGATGCTATTGACAGTTTTATCAACAAAGACGCAGAACTGGCTATCTCCGTATGTAAACGCGACGATGATATTGATAACCTGAACAAACATTTGTTTGCGGACATCCTGGCTAGCATGATCAAGGACCCTAATATTATACCGACTTCCATGGAGATCATTCGCATCAGCAAAAATTTCGAACGTATCGCAGATCTGTGCACCAATATATGCGAGGACGTCGTATTCATCCGCGACGCCAAATCCATCAAGCATTCCAAAGAGCATCACAAAAAATAATTTCAGGGAACCGACCATGGCGAAAAAACCAAAAACGATCTTATGCGTGGATGATGAACACGATATTCTCGATATCCTTTCATACAATCTGAAGAAAGAAGGGTATGCGGTTTTTACGACCGATAGCGGCGATAAGGGCATACAACTGGCAGAAAAGATCAAACCGGATCTCATTCTTCTCGACGTGATGATGCCCGGTAAAGACGGATTGGAAGTATGTAAAGCCATCCGCAACAGTTCTTATATAAAAGATACGCATATCATCTTTCTGACCGCCAAAGCGGATGAGGTCGATGAGATCGTCGGGCTGGAATTCGGCGCGGACGATTACGTGACCAAACCTTTCAGCCCGCGGAAGATCGTTACCCGTGTGAAAGCTCTGTTTCGCCGCGTAGAGTTACGAAAGGAGTTGTCCGACGATAAGAAAAGTATCATTAAGATCGCCGGCATCGAGATCAACCGCGTCAATTATACGGTGCGCGTGGACGCCAAAGAGGTTAAATTCCTTCATAAGGAATTCGAATTGCTTTATTTTCTTATGAACCGGCCGAACATGGTGTTTTCGCGGAATAATCTCCTGCATCACGTATGGGGAGAGGACGCTTTTTTTGTCGATCGCACGGTGGATGTCCACGTGACCAAGATCCGGAAAAAACTGGGACGCTACGGCGATATGATCGAAACGGTGCGCGGCGTCGGTTATAAATTCACATCGAATGGGAATTTTTAAAATGAAAAAGATCAGTACGCAAATATCGATCGCTCTTATCGGGCTTTTTTTTGTCGGTTTTATCATTCTATTGATTGCGACCGACGTTTTGCTCAAAAAAAACCTTCAAAATCAGATCGCCGAGGATCTGCAGGTTCAATGTGTCCTGATCGAAAAACTTTTACCGAACGATGCGGACTCCTTACAGTCTGTCGTACACGGTATTTCAAAAATGATTCAGGCGCGCGTTACGGTCATTGACCGTTCCGGCAATGTCATCGCCGAATCGGATGAGCATCACCGTTTGGAAGAACTTGATAACCACTTGCATCGTAAAGAGATCCAGGAGGCCTTAGGGAATATCAACGGTTTCGGCGCCTCCATTCGTTATAGTATGACCGTAGAGGAAGACCTGGTATACGCGGCGTATAGAACGGATACACAGAAATTCATTCGCCTGGCCAAACAGCAGGCTTTCGTTGATGACGTGGTCTGGAAAGTGCGATGGCTTTTATTTGCTTCGGCTTTCGGCGCGATCGTTATTGTTTTTATCATGGTGCCGCGCATATCCAGAAAATTGACCAAGCCGCTTACTGATATCATTAAAGCAGCGGAAGATATCAAAGGGGGCAATTATGATCGAGAGATCATTGTTTCAGAGAAGAATGAAGTAGGGGAACTTGGCCGAATACTGAATGCCATGTCGGCAAAACTCAAAGGCGATATCATTCAGCTCAATCAACTTCAGGAGATACGGAAAGATTTCGTGGCCAATGCGTCGCACGAGTTGCGTACGCCGATCAGTTCGATCAGGGGATTCGTGGAAACCCTTTTGGACGGCGCCTATCATGACGAAGAGGTCAGCAGGAAATTCCTCGAACGCACGCTGTCCAATGTGATCCGGCTTGAGAATATTGTCAACGACATGCTGGATCTTTCCAAGCTGGAAGTGCGCGACAAAGGCATGAGCCTGCGGTATTTTGATGTCGGCGAACAAGTTCGCCCGATCCTTGCCGATTTTGAAGAAGCGGCGAATAGAAAGGGGTTGGAACTGAAATACGAATCGTCATTGCCGGCTGAATTCAAACTGCTTGCGGATCCTTACCAGTTTGACAAAGCTATGACCAATCTGATCGAAAATGCCGTTAAGTATACCGAGTCAGGATTCGTCAAAGTTTCAGCACAAGTGCGGGATAAAGATCTGGTCGTGGCGGTGGAAGACACCGGACAAGGCATCAAATCGGAAGATCTGTCGCGCATATTTGAACGTTTTTACCGTGTCGATAAAGGACGTTCGCGCCAGCAGGGAGGAAGCGGCTTGGGTTTGTCTATTGTCAAACACGTTATGGAAATTCATAACGGCCAGGTGAAGGTCGAATCCGTTGTCGGCAAAGGATCCAGATTTATCCTCATTTTCCCTCTTTCGTAGCTTTTATGAATTGATGCCCTCCTAATTATTTTGTTCACAAAATTGTGATCCTTTTATAGTTTTTTTATTTCTTGAATGTTACCGGAATTTTGAATATTATAACACGATTTTTTAAAAGCTTAACCGATAATACTCATGGGATTTGATCGTTTTTTGCAGGCATTGATGCCGACTGACAAGAAATTTTATAATTTCTTTGAAGAATCTGCACAGTTGATCATCAAAGGGGCGGATGAACTGAACAAATTAAGCGGTTCGTCGCCGACGCAACGCGAGGATATTTACAAACGCATCGAAGAACTGGAACATGAATGCGATAATGTGACGCACAAGGTTTATGACGAACTCAATAAGACGTTCGTTACGCCATTTGACCGGGAGGATATCCACATGCTGGCGTCCGAACTGGACGACATCATGGATTTTATGGATGAAAGTTCCAAACGTTGTTTATTATATAAACTCAAAGATATACCCGGACCGATGGTTGAACTGATTGATATATTGCACAAGTCGGTTGGTGAGATCAGCCGGGGCGTTACTTTGCTCCGTCATTCAAATAAATTTACCGAATTGCGTCAGGCGCTGCTGAAAGTGCATGAATATGAAAATAAGGCGGATACGGTATATGAACAAACTTTGGCGAAAATGTTCGACGAAGAAAAAGATGCGATCCTGGTGATCAAATTGAAGGATATTTACGGAAGCCTCGAACGCGCAACGGACAAGTGCGAAGCCGTTGCCAATGTATTGGAAACCATCCTCATCAAACACGCTTAACCGGATACGACATGCTTACCCTGGTCATCACGATCATCATCATTGCGCTGATCTTTGATTTTCTCAACGGATTTCATGATTCCGCAAATTCCATTGCTACCGTAGTTTCTACACGCGTCCTGACGCCGCGTAAAGCGGTCATGTTCGCCGCTTTTTTTAATTTAGTGGCGGCGTTCATGTTCGATGTGCATATAGCGAAAACGATCGGCAAAGGATTGGTCGATCTTCAGGTCGTGAATGAATACGTCATCATGACGGGCCTTTTGGGCGCCATTACATGGAATCTTATCACATGGTATTACGGTCTTCCCTCCAGTTCTTCCCATGCTCTGATGGGCGGATATGCCGGCGCGGCCATTGCAAAAGCGGGTTTTGGTTCTATCCTTGCCAGCGGATGGGTTCCAACCATTATCTTCATGGCCGTTGCGCCGCTGATGGGAATGGTCATGGGATTTATACTTATGCTGTCGCTTGCATGGATCTTTCATAACCGGTCATCCGCCAGAGTCAATTCTTCTTTCCGAAAACTCCAGCTCGTTTCAGCCGCCTTTTACAGCCTGGGACACGGGACCAATGATGCTCAAAAAACCATGGGGATCATTACAGGCCTTTTGGTGACTGCTGGATATTTATCAACGTTTGATGTTCCTTTTTGGGTTGTTCTGATATCACATTTCGCCATTGCGATGGGAACGATGTTCGGCGGCTGGCGTATCGTTAAGACTATGGGGCAAAAGATAACCAAACTGAAACCGTCCGATGGTTTCTGTGCGGAAACGGCAGGTGCATTTACACTACTGATCACTGCTTTCGGGGGGATTTCAGTTAGTACGACACACACGATAACCGGTGCGATTATGGGCGTTGGCGCAACCAAACGTTTATCGGCGGTTCGCTGGGGTGTGGCGGGAAATATTGTAATGGCATGGATCCTGACGATCCCTGCATCGGCGTTGGTGGGCGCGTTATGTTATTGGGCTGTGGCAGCTATTGTAGGACCATAGCATTTCGAATTTGACCTTCCTCTATTAACCTTCTTATAGGGTCCTTGTTCATCCTCCCCGCATCTTATCTTTAGAATTCAAATGGATCATGCCTTGTTTTTTTTCTTTAATGCCGCCGTCGGTTCCGGGATCCAGTGATGACGCCCGCCGGCAAGTTCGTCGTTAAAAGTCGTAGGAATGTTGCCCATCGCCGTGCGATCATGCCAGGTTTCAGTTGCTAAGCCCTGATCCTTCCGAATCATCGTAATACAGCCTTCCACCGGACAAACGAGAGAACAGAGATTGCAGCCGACACAATTTTCTTCTATAATATGCGGTATGCGGCTTCCATTTCCTTTTGGCAGACCGATCGCCTGATGCGCTCCGTCTTCACAGGCGATGTAACACAACTGACATTGAATGCATTTTTTCTTATCGATATCGGCTATTATTTTATAATTCAGGTTCAGATTTTCCCATGTCTTGACATTCGGCAGTGCTTTGCCGACCATTTCATTAATATTTTTAAATCCTTTGTCGGTCATGTATCGCTCCAGCCCGGGAATCATTTCGCGAATGATTCCGAAACCGTAATGCATCACGGCCGTGCAAACCTGAACGGTGGTAGCTCCAAGTAAGATGAATTCAACCGCATCGCGCCAATTCTCAATTCCGCCGATCCCTGATATCGGTAGATTTATTTCCGGATCCTGCGCGCAGTTCTTCAGCATGTTGAGAGCAATGGGCTTTACAGCCGGGCCGCAATAACCGCCGTTGGTGCTTTTGCCGTCGACAACGGGATACGCAACAAAATTGTCCAGATCGACCCCGACTAAACTTTGTATCGTATTGATAAGTGAAATGGCATCTCCGCCGCCTTGCCGGGCTGCTGTGGCGGGTTCGGTGATATCGGTAATATTCGGAGTTAATTTGACAATGACGGGTTTTTTCGCAACTTCCTTTACCCACGATACGATGGTCTTCAATACGTTCGGTTCTTGCCCCACAGCGGAACCCATGCCGCGTTCACACATACCGTGCGGGCAGCCGAAATTTAATTCCACGCCGTCGGCACCGGCATTCTCTACGTCCTTTACAATTTGATGCCATTCTTCTTTGCTCTGAACCATCAGCGAGGCTATGACCGCGTGATCCGGGAAATGTTTTTTTACTTCTTCAATTTCCTTCAAATTATCGATGAGCGGCCGGTCGCTGATCAGTTCGATATTGTTGAAACCCATCATGCGCGTATCGCGATAATTAAGCGCCCCGTAACGGCTGGAAACGTTTACGATGGGCACGCCGAGCGTTTTCCAAACGGCTCCTCCCCAGCCCGCATCAAACGCCTTCATGACCTGGTAACCGGAATTCGTCGGTGGGGCGGAAGCAAGCCAAAAGGGATTGGGTGATTTTATGCCTGCAAAATTTACGGATAGATCCGGCATGATAATCTCCTTTTATTATATAATCTAATTAAGAGCCCGTTCTTCGGCGGAGTGCGTACTTTTTATGCTCCGAAGAGATATCTATGAATTCCCCGAGCGGCGGCTTTTCCTTCTGCGGCGGCATTGACAACTTCTTTTCCGCCATTCGCAGCGTCACCTGCGGCAAAATATTTAGGGTTTTTTGTTTGGAAAAATTTATTCACTATAATTCTGCCGCTGTCGTCCAACTCCAATTCCGGGATATGGCTGAAAAAAGTGACCTGTTTGACCTGGCCGGTTGCTTTGATGACCATGTCGCATTCTTCTGTAAATTCACTGCCTTTGATGGTTTCGAGTTTACCGTTTTTATTCCGAGTTCGGATAAATCGTATGCCTTCGACCCTTTTTTTTCCGATGATCTTGACCGGTGCGGCATTGAATAGCCCCTTGACCCCAACTTTCTTTGCCAGTGCATATTCAAATTCATACGCTTTCATTTCTTCCTTAGAACGGCGGTAAGACAGGACCACTTTTTCGGCACCCATTCTTGCCGACTCCGAAGCGGCATCCATGGCCGTGTTGCCGCCGCCAAGAACGATCACTTTTTTTCCAACATGAACCCGATGATTTATCGATCTCAATTGTTCGATGAATTCGGTGGCGCCGATGCAGTTTCTTAAATTCTCGCCCTGAATGTGAATCGTCGAAGTCTCGCCAAGCCCTATCCCGATAAAGACGGCGTCATATTTCTTTTCCAGTTTTTCTATGTCTTTCTTTGAATTTACCGGTGAACGATACTTTATGCTGAATCCAAACTGATCTTGCAGGTATTTCACTTCATCTAAAGCCTCTTTATCGGTTATTTTGTACGGAGCGACGCCATAGAGCGTTAATCCCGATGGCTTAGCCTTGGCTTCGTATAGATCGGCTTCATATCCGAGCATGCGCAATTCGCATGCGCAGGAAATTCCCGCCGGTCCGGCGCCGATCAACGCGACTTTTTTTCCGTTAGGCTTCCCGGTGATGAATAATTTTGTATTTTCTGTGATGGTTTTGGTCGTGGCAAAACTCTGCAGGCGTCCGATCTCGATCGGTTTGATATTCTGGTGATTGTATACACAAGCCCCTTCGCAAAGAATTTCCGTCGGGCAAACCTGCCCGCACGCGTGGCCGAGGTAATTGGAGCGGTAGATCGTTTCTGCCGCGCCGATGGTATTGCCGGAATGGATCTGGCGAATGAATAACGGGATGTCTATGTGGGTTGGGCAGGCTTGAATACACGGCGCATCAAAACAAAAAAGACAGCGTGAGCTTTCGTAATAAGCCTGGGTTTCGTTTAGAAAAGGTTTGATCTGGGAAAAATTATGATCGAATTCTTTTTTGGATGTAGGTTTTTTAAATTCTGACATAAGCGAATCCTTTAGTCAAAATGATCGGAATCTTTAACAGCTTTGCTTAAACACAGATCAAACAAAATAGACAATGACTCAATGATTCATTCTTTTATAACTCTACCAGCTTCCCATATGTCTCCGGGCGGCGATCCCTAAAAAATTGCCATGTTGCTCTCACTTCATCGATCATGTCCAGATTGAAATCGGCAACAAGTAATTCATCTTTATCCTCGGACGCCTGTGCAAATATCTGACCGCGGGGATCCACAAAATACGATGATCCGTAAAATTTTCCGAGATTCCACGGCTTTTCGGTTCCGACACGGTTGATGCAGCCCATGAAATAACCGTTCGCTACCGCATGTGCGGGTTGTTCTAATTTCCAAAGATATTGAGATAAACCGGCAACCGTAGCCGAAGGATTGTACACAATTTCAGCGCCGTTCAATCCGAGAATTCGCGCGCCATCGGGGAAATGGCGATCGTAACAAATGTATACGGCGATCTTGGCATACCGCGTTTGGAAGACCGGATAACCGAGATTACCCGGCTTAAAAAAGAATTTTTCCCAAAATCCCGATGTGTGGGGGATATGATTCTTCCTGTATTTGCCGAGGTAGGTTCCGTCGGCATCGATCACGGCAGCGGTATTATACAAGACACCGGCCTGCTCTTTTTCGTACACCGGAACCACGATCGCCATACTGTATTTTTTTGCATAAGACTGCATTAACTCGACGGTAGGGCCGGGAACGGTTTCCGCAGAAGCGTACCACGATTTATCCTGACCCGGGCAAAAATAGGGAGTATTAAAAATTTCCTGCAGGCAAAGTATCTGCACGCCTTTTTTTCCGGCTTCTTCAATGTAGGGAATATGTTTTTGTACCATCGCGTCGACAATTTCATGAATGGTGCCTTCTCCTTCCGTTTTTGGCAGGCTCATTTGAATGAGTCCAGATTTGATCATGCGAGGCATAGTGAACTCCTTAGTTTGGGTAAACGGATTTAACGG
>CAZHUW010000011.1:0-3591 GCA_964535295.1 uncultured Bacteroidota bacterium | reverse complement strand
TAAACCACCAACGATGACTTCCCGCGCTTAATAAATTTGCCATATCCTTTTTCTATCATCGTTTTCCCGTTATCGACCGCTACTTGTCCACGCAGGATCACGGTCTTGCATTTACCGGTTACTTCCCATCCTTCGTATGCGGAATAATCGCAACGATGATGATGCGTTTTGGCCGAAAGAGTATGCTTTTCATTCGGATCAAAGAGTACGATGTCCGCATCCGAGCCAATACCGATGGATCCTTTTTTGGGGAACATGCCGAATGCTTTTGCCGCATTGGTGGAAGTTACTTCCACATATTTGTTCAAACTGATCCTGCCTTTACGTACGCCTTCGGAATATAATAATTCCATACGGTGTTCTATCGCCGGATGGCCGTTCGGGATCTTCGAAAAATCGTTCTCACCCATTTTTTTCTGTTCCCAGTTGAACGGGCAGTGATCGGTTCCAACAATATTGACAAGGCCCTGATTGATTCCTGCCCATAATGTTTCCTGATCCTTTTTCTCTCGCAGCGGCGGGCTCATGACCCATTTTGCAGACTCAAAACCTTTGTCATACAATGACGCATCGAGTACCAGGTACTGCGTGCATGTTTCAACGAATACTTTCTGATTGCGTTTGGCGGCGTCCCGAACCTGATTGAGAGCGCCTTCACACGTAAGATGAACGATATAAGAAGTTACTCCGGTATGATAAGCCATGTCTATGAAACGGCCGGCGGCTTCCGATTCGGTGATTTCCGGCTGAGACAAATAGTGATACAGCGGCGAAAGTTTTCCTTCCGCGCGGTGTTTAGCAACAAGAAAGTCGATCATATCGCCGTTGGTGGCGTGTACCGTCACCATGCCGCCTTGTTTTTTCACTTCGTTCATCAGGCCCACCATCTGGCGATCGTCGATCATTAAAGCGCCTTTGTACGCCATAAATGTTTTAAAGGAGGTGATACCTTCCTTTTCGATCATTTCTTTGATCTCATTTTTGGTGTTGTCGTTAAAGTCCGTTACTGCCATGTGAAAAGAATAATCGCTCAGCGCATTTCCGCCGGAACGCCCCTGCCAAGCCTCCAGAGCCGAGCGCAGAGATTTTCCCTGTGTCTGCAGTACAAAGTCGATAACCGTCGTGGTGCCGCCGAATAACGCGGCGCGGGTACCGGTCTCGTAATTATCGCTGGAATACGTTCCCATAAACGGCATGTCAAGATGCACATGCGGATCGATGCCACCGGGAAAAACAAGCTTTCCGCGTGCGTCAATGACCTGATCGGCTTTCATATTTAAATTCTTACCGATTGCCGAAATGGTCTCGCCGTCAACAAAAATATCGGCTACGTAATTATCTGAAACGGTTATCACATGCCCGTTTTTAATAAGTAGTGACATAAACCCTCCAATAGTAAAAATGCAACGGAAGCCAAAAAGTGTCTTGGCTTTGTATTGTTGTGCCTTTATAACATTACAAGTTATTATTTGATCTTTGACTTCATCAGCAGATAATAAATTACACTGGAAACCAAAACGCCGGTAAACCAAGATAAATGATAAAACAAATCCAGGGCCGGGATCCAATACCCAATGAGTGCCGATGATACGCCGGCGGCGAAGGCTATCATTGCCGCCGGATTGAAATTTCTTCCGTTGTAAGCGTACTCGCCGGTGGGTTTGTACAAGGCGGCAAGGTTCAGCGAGGTCTTTCTCAGCAGATAATAATCGCAAACCAAAATGCCTAAGGCAGGCCCTAATAATCCGCTGATTAATATCAAAATACCGCTGATCTCATTCAAAAGCCACCAAGGGCAGATGACAATTCCGATAAAACCCGTGATGATCCCTCCACTGAGAAAACTTATTCTTTTTGGAAGTAGATTTGAAAAAGCGTTAGCCGGGGCAATCACGTTGGCGGCAATATTTGTGGTCAATGTCGCAATGATCATAAATAGCTGGGAAATGATCACCACTGCCGGATTTTCAAATTTTGCCAAAAGGGAGACGGGGTCCCAAGGTGCATCATCCGCGATGAGGATATCTTTGAAATTGATAACCGTGGCGCATGTGACAAATATACCCACGAAGGAATATAATATCATCGTACCGGGCAAACCCAGGAATTGTCCGATTATTTGATCTTTCTGCCGGGATGCATAACGTGTGATGTCGGAAATGCTCAAGGACATGGTTGCCCAGAAGCCAACCATTGCCGTGAGCCAGAGGATGTAACCCCAAAGTTTGTTTCCTCCGTCCGCCGATTTTGTTGCAACCGTATTTACAAGGCTGGAGGCTACGCCTTCGCCGCTTCGAAATTGTACTTGCACAGGTTTTTTACCTTCTGCAACGGATACTTTATCAATTCCAGAATCTTCGGGAATCTCGAATTTCCCCGAGATCGGATTCCAATTCAACGCTTTGAATGAACCGTCAGGTAGAGGGACCGACACTTGAAACTCTGCAGCTTTGTAGCTGCCGTCAACGTTCTTAAGAGGATTTAATTGTAATACGAGTGAACCGTTGATCTCATTCAATACAACAGATGGTCTTTCAAGTTGTTCTCCCTGATCGAGAACAATGCCAAAACCGCCGGCTTTATTTGCGCTCCAGGTAATAAGGGCGACGCCGATCAGAATCAGTATGGGTGCGGAGAAATTCTCCAGCCATTTGATACTTTCGGTGCCTTTCCAGATGAAATACATATTTACCAGCCAAAACGAACCGAAACATATAAATTTACCGAAACTTAATTCCGGTGAACCGATGCTGCCCGTCAGTGCGTTCCAAATTGCATAAAATGCCAGCCCGCCGATCCAGGTTTGCACGCCAAACCAGCCGCATGCAACGATGGCCCTTAAGATGGACACGACGTGAATTCCGTTGATTCCGAAAGACGCTCTTCCGAAAACCGGGAAAGGAATTCCATATTTTACCCCAACATGTCCGTTCAAAGCCAGAGGAATGGTGACCAGGAGATTCGCAACGCCTATGATGATGAGCGATGCCTGCCAACTCAGTCCCGATTTGATCATGTAGGATGCCAGAATATAAGTCGGAATACACACGGCCATGCCAACCCACAAAGCGGCCAGGCTCCACATGTTCCATGTTCTCTTATCTCTTGGAACAGGCGCCAGGTCGGCGCTGTATAAAGGCGAGCCGGATACGTCTTCTTTAAGTTCAATGATCTCGGTGTCCATGAGTTCCTTTGTGTCTTCGTGTCTTAGTGGCAATATTCATCCGCAATCGAAATCGCTTTGGAAATAATGTCGAGTCCTTCGTCGATCTGATCTTTTGTTACGCAGAGCGGGGGAGCTGTGAAGATCCAATTCCAGCGGACGAAAGTGAACATACCGAGTTCGCTGATCTTGGCCGCTACTTTATTCATCACCTCCATCTCGCCCGGGCTTGCATTCCACGGAGCCATTCGTTCCCTGGTTTCGCGGTTTTTTACGAGTTCGATACAGCCGAGTAAACCGGTATTCCGGTAATCGCCGATGGATGGATGTTTTTTCTTCAGCTGTTCTACACGGCTTTCGATATAAACTCCCATTGTCGCTGCATTGTCAATCAGTTCTTCTTCTTCATAAATTTCCAGGCATGCGAG
>CAZHUW010000010.1:0-33190 GCA_964535295.1 uncultured Bacteroidota bacterium | reverse complement strand
GGTCAACGTTGCCAAGCCGATGGAAAAAAAGTCCTTCGGTGACCGCGGTTCAAGCCGTTACTAAGATTCTTTTTTAAGAATGCTACTTGAAAAAGTAGGTCTCTGACAGGGATTTATTTTTAAACCCCAATATCGAAAGATGTTGGGGTTTTTTTATTTTCCTTGCGAAACCTCGTGGGATTAACTAATATCCTTCATAACAGACTTTCTTAACATTGAAGAAGGAGAGTTTTTTATGCCAGCAAAACGCACCACGCATCGAAGTTCGTCCGGTAAAAAACTGTATGCGGTACGGGATGCAAAAGGACGATTCAAAGATATTCAAACCTATGAACGTGCGCATGGGATGGATATTAAGCGAAAAAGTAAAGCTGAGAAAGCCACAGCCAGAGCGAAGGCAAAAAAAAAATAAGATGACAGACTAAAATAAAGAACCAATCTGAACGTAATTGGTTCTTTGTGTTTTGAGATATGTAGGATTGTCATCAATGAAAAACAAAATATTATCATCGAAATTCTACTATCATTGCCTCAATAAGGCAATACATCAAATTTTAACATAAATTCAAGCAAAATGAAAAAGAACCCGATTCGATCCTGTCTTATTTTCTTATTTACCGTAATGATCGGCTGTACACCCTCATTCCAGACACGTTCTTTACCTGATAACGCTTCCATTCCCCATGTAAAAATCCTGATTGAAAAATCGCCGGCAGTGTCGCTGTATGCAAATACGGCATTCGTCGTCAAAGCCGGAGAAACATCGCAAGATCTTGGATACATATCTGCAGATCAGAAGATCGAATTTAAAATAACCAACGGTAAAGTTGAGGTATTCGACCCGCAGGGCAAATCATTAGGGGCTCATGCTTCTCTTTCTCTAACGACCAAATCCACAGATATCCGCTTTGCGGTTGGAGGGAACAAATATCGCGGCAGCCTGCTCATTATTCCGGACGACGAGAAGATCAATGTGATCAATATTCTGGACATGGAATCGTATCTAATGGGCGTCGTGCGAAATGAGATCGGTAATCTCACTCCGGATCAACTTGACGCGGCGAAGGCTCAAGCCGTAGCAGCGCGAACCTATGCCGTACGGTATAAGGGAAAATACAAACAATACGACTACATGAGCGATGTCAATGACCAGGTTTATGAGGGAGCGTCAAGCGAAAACGATATTACAACGCAGGCCGTCATCGAAACGGTGGGGGAAATAGCCGCTTTCGACGGGAAACCGATCAATGCTTTTTATTTTTCAACCTGCGGCGGAGTGACGGCTAATGTAGAAGAGGTATGGAAAGGCTCTACCCCGACTGGTTATTTAGCGAGTATTCACAATGAGGTTGCAGGCAAAATTTTATGTGAAGAATCGCCGCATTACCGATGGGAACTAACTTGGACGGGTGAAGAAATCGAAAAATTGATCAAAGAAAATCTTAAAGTAGTACTGCCTCAGGAAGAGGTTTCCCGAATTGAAGATCAGCGCTTGTATAATTTGGCCATACTGTCCCGTGATTCGTCTCAGCGTGTTAAAGAATTCAAGATCGGGTTTACTAAAGACAATTTTATCGTGAGCGGGGAACAGGCGCGGCGGATCTTGCGTGGTGAAAAATATATTCTGTATAGTTCACTGTTCAGGCTTGACCTGGTGCGGAACCCGGATGGGACGATCCAATCCGTTAAATGTAAAGGCGCAGGTTTCGGACACGGGGTTGGAATGTGCCAGTACAGTGCAAGAACTATGGCCAAACAAGGATATGGTTATAAGCAGATATTACAGTTCTTTTACAGGGGGACAACGATAAAGAAGGAATACTAATACGAAATTAAAAATGTTGAATTATGAATTTTAAATTCACGATTCAAGAACCCTAATTTATGATTTCATAGTGGTTATTTCTGCGTTTGGCCTTGTATCCTGCATCAGAAATCATTTTCTCGATATCTTTTACCGTTACATTGAACGAAGTGCCGTTTTGGCTGACCACGTTTTCCTCGATCATCAAGCTGCCGAAGTCATTTGCCCCATAATTAAGACCCAGCTGAGCAACGTCCTTCCCTTGCGTAACCCAGGAAACCTGGAAATTATCGATATTGTCCAGCATCAAACGTGAGATCGCCAGCGTCTGGAGGTATTCAACCGTGGTGGTGATCCGGATATTCGGGTTTTGTCCAAGAGGAACATTTTCAGGCTGGAAATTCCACGGAATGAATGCCGTAAATCCTCGTCCGTAATTTTTCAAACTCTCGTCCTGAAGATCACGGATCTTCAGAATATGTTCCAAGCGTTCCTCAAGGGTTTCCACATGTCCGTACATCATCGTGGCTGTTGTAGTATACCCAACTTTATGTGCCGTGCGGTGAAGATTCAACCAGCGTTCGGAATCGCATTTACCGCGCGAAACATCAGCTCTGACACGGTCGACCAGGATCTCAGCGCCGGCGCCGGGAATAGAATCCAAACCCGCTTCTTTAAGGCGTCGCAGGGTCTCTTCAACACTCAGATCAGAGACTTTTGCAATATAATCAATTTCCGGAGCGCTCAAACAGTGAAGCCAGATCTGCGGATATTTTGTTTTAAGATGACGGAAAAGATCCTCATAATAGTTGATTTTAAGCTTTGGATTCAGACCACCCTGCATCAGGATCTGGATACCTTCTAAGGTGATCAATTCTTCAATTTTCTGGTCGATCTCTTCGTACGGCAGCACATAACCTTCATCGGATCCTACCGGCCTGTAAAAAGCACAGAAACTGCATTTGTCCACACAAACATTGGTGTAGTTAATATTCCGATCGATGATATAGGTAACAATATTGTCGGGTTTTTTCTTTTCACGTACACGATTGGCCAAAAAACTCAGTAGAGGTAATTCTTTGCAGTCATAAAGGGCCAAACCATCTTCAAAAGACAATCTTTGCCCTTTTTCAATCTTATTGTAAACGGCATCAATCATGAGAAGTCTTTCTATTTGAACTTTCAACTTTTCTTGAAATGTCGAGGAACATAAATAAAAAAAGCCTTGGACACAAGTTTTTTTCAGTTTGTTTTTGTTTGATTGTAAGGCACAACCTCATTACCTTTTTTTAGACTTAAACCGGGCTTCCGATGTCACCACCATCCTATATCGCATATTATAACGGAAAATTTTTAAATGAGAGCGATATTGCTATTTCACCCAATGACCGGGGTTTTTTGTACGGCGACGGGGTCTTTGATACCATGCGCTCGGTAAACCGAAGTGTGATCTCGTACCGCGCTCATTATGACCGTTTGGAGGAATCCTGCAGGCGTACAGGCATAAAATTAACGCTTGACCCCCCCGCTCTACGCCATGTTTTGGCCGATCTGTTTCTTAAAAACGAATTATCTGATGCTTACATTCGCGTGAGCATTACGCGGGGAACTGCCGATCAGTTCGGATTTGGTTATTCAAACACCATGAAGCCGACGATACTTGTAGCGGTTCGGCCAATCAAAGACATTCCTGATCATTTGTACGAAAACGGAGTTACGATCGACTTCGAATATGCCCCAATGTTCAATTCACTGGAAAAGAAGAGTAAACTAAAATCGCTGAGCGCACAAACCTACGTTTTGGCTAAACAAAAAGCGTTGACAAAAAACTGTTACGAAATGATCTTCATGGATTCTCTTGGAAATGTATACGAAGGGTCATCCAGTAATGTTTTTATTGTCAATAACGGGACAATATTTACACCGCCTGTTTCATCCGGAATACTACCCGGAACCACACGCGCCAGGGTCCTACAGATCTGTACTCAAAAAATGACCGTTCAGGTCACTGAGAAAATGATTTCAAAAAACGAGATGTTTCAGGCCGATGAAATCTTTCTTACTAATACGAACATACAAATCCTTCCGGTAACGCAGGCCGGACAAATAAAGATCAGCAACGGAAAAATCGGTATCATTACGCGGCAAATTCTCAGTACGTTTCGTCAAACGCTCATTGAAATACTGGAGTAAGTGTGAAAAAATGGCACTTAAAATCATTCAATTGGCAGTATTCACCACTTGATCTTTACTCCAGACTTTATGAATCGGATCAAAGCTTCTTTCTTTACAGTTCGTTAAGATCCCATCACAACTCCCGTTTTTCCTATCTTTCATGCGATCCTGCGATCACAATATCAGCAAAAAAAAACCATATTTTAATTAAAGAGGACGGAGTTATTCAAAACACACAAGGTGATCCATTCGATGTTTTAAAATCGTATGTTACAAAGAGAGATATTGAATTTCAATTTGATCAAGAAATCCTTGGCGCAAATTTCTTTTCAGGCGGCGCTGTTGGTTATTGGGGATATGATCTTAAGCATCTACTTGAAAAGCTGCCATCTTCGGCTCAGGATGATCCTGACCAACCGGATGCATATTGGATGTTGTTTGACGGCCTGTGTGTGATCGACCACCATACCGATAAATATTATTTAGCGGGCACTGATGAGAAAACAACTCATCTTGAACAGAAAATAAATAAAGTCGAAGAAGTTGGTTTAAATTCGGCGGAAGTTTTTGACTACGAAATTACTCCGGTTACATCAAAAGACGCATACCTGAAAAAACTTGAATCCATAAAAGAGTATATTGCAAACGGCGACGTATATGAGGTAAACCTGGCTCAAAGATTCAATATTAGAATAAAAAATAAAACTGAAAGAACCGGTTTACATCTTTTCAACAGTCTTGTAAAGACCAGCCCGTCGCCTTTTTCAGCCATTTTGAAATTTGGAGATTTCTTCGTGATAAGTTCTTCCCCCGAAAGGTTCTTGAGCTTACGGGATAAGTCATTGGAAAGCAAACCGATCAAAGGTACGCGTCCGCGCAGACCTGATTTTTTTGAAGACGAAGCAAATTATTTTGACTTGTTACATAGCGAAAAGGATCGCTCAGAGAACGTAATGATCGTCGATCTCGTCCGTAACGATATGGGGCGTGTTTCAGAAACGGGAACGGTGAAAGTTCCGCATTTGTGCAGCATTGAAAAATATTCCACCGTTTTCCAAATGGTGTCTACCATTCAATCAAAACTGGAAACCGGGAAAGATTCTATAGACGTAATTAGAGCTTGTTTTCCTCCGGGCTCTATGACGGGAGCGCCCAAGATAAGAGCGATGGAGATCATTGAAGAATTGGAGGAATTCAAGCGGGGCATATATTCCGGGGCATTGGGGTATATAGGTTACAACGGGGATATGGACCTTTCTGTGGTGATTCGAACTCTGATCCTGCATAAAGATGAAGGATATTTTCAGACAGGAGGTGCTATTGTGTGGGATTCAGAACCGGACAAAGAATATCAGGAATGTTTGGACAAGGCACAGGGTATCATCAACGCATTGGAACTATTAAAAAATAGATAATAACTATTTATTCTTCTGTGATTTCTCATAATCCAGGATGAAATTCTTTATACCCTCATAAATTCCTTCCGCGAGCTTCTTCTGGCCTTCTTCGGATTTGAGAAATTTTTCTTCGTTCACGTTAGATATAAAAGCCGTTTCCACCAGGACGGACGGCATGGATGCACCCATGAGTACATAGAAAGGCGCCTGTGACACACCGCGATTAACCAGATTCAGTTGTTTGTCCAAACCCTTTTGGATATGCGCGGCCAATTCCTCGCTCTCCTTAACAAAAACACTCTGCATAATATTGCTCAAAATAAATTTTTCATCCGTAAAATCGCCATAATGATGCTTATCTTCTTCACTTTCGATGACTTCATTTTCCTTTCGTGCCACAGCTAAAGCTTCATCGGTTCTGCTTGGAGACAGGAAAAAGGTTTCGAAACCGTTGGCTTTTCGTTTGACATTAGAGTTGCAGTGCACGCTCACGAAAACCTTGGCATTTCGTGCATTTGCGAACTTTGTTCTTCCGTGCAATGTAATGTATGTGTCAGTCGAACGCGTATATTCGACCTTGAGACCCAGCCGTTGTTCGATCAGTTTACCCAGTTTCAGAACGATAGCGAGCGTCATGTCCTTTTCTTTCGTTCCGTTCTTACCGGAAGCACCGTTGTCCCATCCTCCATGGCCTGCATCCAAGACGATCTTGTCGATTTTCCACTGATCTTTTTGTGTTTTGAGATCAACCGGTTTTAAAGCCACAGTCTCAAGATGCGAAGGGTCACTAACGCGGATACTGACATGAATATCGCCGTTTTCTTCATTCAGGGAGATTTCCTGACCCGGAATATCGTAATTAAGCTGAAAGGATAACTGTACTGAATTTTTGTGTTGAAAAAGAAGAGCGCTTTTGATCAATTTGTATTGTTCAGCGACTTTGATTTCGCCGGCTAATTCCTCCGAGGAAATGCCTCCCGAAACCGTTACGTAAAGCCAGTTTTTGTTTCGCCACACTTCAATGTCGTCGCTACGGAAGTCTTTCCCGGTTTTCAACGTAACCAACAGTCCGTTGGTTTTCTTATCAAAATCGATCGAAGTAAGATTAACCTTCTCCGCTTCGGGCTCTTCCGTCTTTTTAACATCCGTGGAGGTCACCGCTGTTCCGGATAAAACGAGTTTTTGTTCGTTCACCAGAATCGGTGAGGACAAATACGCATTCAAAACGGGAATAAAATACCGGACCGGAACAAATATGATCCCGTCGATGTACTGGCTTTCGACCGGCATTTGTAAAATCAACTTTTCATCAATCACAATGAACGGATTATTTCCGCTAATCTTGAACTGGCGGGATGAAGAGGAGACGACCACTTTTTTCTTAGCGGAATTCTCATAATATCCCGCATCGATAAGTTCGACAATGTTTCTGATGGAAATAAAATCCTGATCACCGCTATATACAGGTATTACGGAAACCGTTTTCTTTCCGCAATCCAATTTGATCTGATTTTGTGCCGTTAAAGGGGATACGACGATGAAAATAAAAAACCATACCTGTTTCACGATACGCTCCCGCTAAGAGTTCTTTTTAAGTGCACGATAAGCAATATCTTTTCGATAGTGCGCTTTCTCGAAATGTATTTTTTCTATAACCGAGTATGCTTGTTCGACCGCCTTTGAAAGTTGATCGGCCGCCGACGCTACTCCCAATACACGTCCGCCACGGCTGTACACTTTGCCGTTTTTGTATTCGGTTCCTGCGTGAAAAATAAACGTGTTCGTCTTGTCAACAGAATCGAGGCCAGAAATTTCCTTGTTTTGTTCGAATTGGTCCGGATACCCGCCGGAGGCCATGACAACGCACACGGCGGACTGATCATGCAGTTCTAACCGGTAAGTACCGATTGTCCCATCTGTCACAGATAAAAACATATCGACGATATCACTTTTTATCAAAGGCAAAACAGCCTGACATTCCGGGTCGCCGAAGCGGCAATTGAATTCCACTACCTTCGGTCCGAATTTGGTCAGCATCAATCCGCAATAAAGGACACCCTGATAGGGTCTCCCTTCTGACGATAACGCAGAAATAGTTGGCTCAATGATCTCCCTTTTAACACGTTCAAGAACGGCAGTAGTAACCGCCGGCGCCGGCGCATAGGCTCCCATACCTCCTGTATTCTTTCCATTATCCCCGTCGAAAATGCGTTTATGATCCTGGGCGGCGGGCAAGATAACGTAATTTCGTCCGTCCGTCACGGCAAAGATAGATGCTTCTTCGCCCTCCATAAATTCCTCGATCACGATGCTATTTCCGGCGTCACCGAATTCATCCCGAATCGTGTCAACCGCCACGAGCGCTTCATCCGGACTCATGCAAACGATCGCGCCTTTTCCTCCCGCTAATCCGTCCGCTTTTACGACACAAGAACGATTTCTATCAGTTATATATTTCTTTGCTGCATCCGTGTCGGTGAAAACGCCAAAGGAAGCGGTTGGAATCGCGTATTTTGTCATCAGCGTTTTGGCAAAAACTTTACTGCCTTCTATCTCGGCTGCTTTTGCCGACGGACCGAAGATCTTCAGTCCTTTCTTCTTAAAAACATCAACTATGCCGAGAGTCAATGATTGTTCCGGTCCAACAACAGTAAGATCGATCTTATTGGTAACGGCAAATTCACATAAGCCCAATATGTCATCCGGCTTAACGGGTATACATTCTGCGATCGAACGTATTCCGCCATTCCCGCTAGCACAATAAATCTTTGTGACTTTTTCCGATTGCGCAATTTTCCATACCAAGGCGTGTTCGCGCCCGCCACTGCCTATAACAAGAATTTTCATTATACTTTTTTTAAAAGAACCGGTCTTAGATCAAAATCGCTATTTCATGTTATGATAAACGTTCTGGACGTCTTCATCTTCTTCGATGGCCGCGATCAGTTTAAGGACATCTTCTTCCTGTTTTTCGGTTAATTCATTGGTGGAATTAGGTACATACTGGAGTTCAGCGCTTACGACGTTCAGTTTCTTCTCTTCGAGGGTCTTTTGCATTTTTGTAAAATCGGAAAAAGATGTGTAGATATAGATTTCGTTCTCATCAACGGCGAAATCTTCGGCGCCATAATCGATCAGTTCAAGTTCCAGCTCATCCGCATTCACATTATCTGCCATGAGTTTAAAGACGCCTTTGCGTTCAAAGAGAAAACCGACCGATCCTGAAGCTGCGAGCGAACCGCCGACTTTGGTAAAATACATACGGACATTGGCAACCGTGCGTGTCGGATTGTCGGTAGCGCATTCGACCAAAATACCGATCCCGTGAGGGGCGTAGCCCTCGTAAAGAACCTCCTGCAGATCCTTTTCGTCCTTGGATGAAGCGCGTTTGATCGCTGCATCAATTCGGTCTTTTGGCATGTTTACGCCCTTGGCGTTTTGGATTGCCGTACGTAAACGCGGATTAAGGTTCGGGTCAGGACCGCTTAATTTAACGGCGATCGCAATTTCCTTTCCATAACGCGTAAAGGCTTTTGCCATTTTGTCAAATCGCGCGAACATCTTGTATTTTCGTTTTTCAAATATACGTCCCATAGCGGCTCTTGATTCCTAATTTATATGTGTGAAATTAAGTTATTGGGTTATAGTCATTACATCGTATTGTGAATTTGTAAAAAACGGGGGAAACGCTATTTCGGGGGTAAAGTAGCATTATTGAACGGTCTTGTCAAGAAATTCAAATCGATGATCGGTCCAAGCCACAACCGGGTTTTTCCCGTCCGAAGCGGGATTATAAAGGCATTTGTATACGGTCTCGACGGCTAATTTTTCCAAGACACTGTTGCGTGTAGTATTCATTTTTACTTTATGATCTATAACTTTGCCGGTAACATCAATTTTTACCTGCAGAATGATCACACCGGAAACACCCTTTTTCTGAAGTTCGGTAGGATACTCAGGAAATTTGCTTACCATCAGTTTGGGCGGGAAGTATTCGGACTTTCCTTTACCGCTGCCCGGAGGAGCCGGCATAGCGGGAATTTCAAGCAAACCATCCTCGGTTCCGAAACGAACATCAGCTTCGTCGGCCAAAACATCTTCCACAATATCCGACGCGATAGGAATAACGGGTTTAACGGGGGAGCCTTTAACAGACAAAGCCTGACGGGTTTGCGGTATATCGTTAACTTCCAGCACAATCTCCGGTCTTTTAAGTTCAGAGATATCGCCCGTTTCCATGTTTGGCAGAAGACGTGTAAACACGACATGGAAAAACAACACAAGTAAAAGGCCAGATTCAAACAGAATAATGTATTGTTCTTTGACTAATTTATGTAGAGGAGTTTTGGGTTCTGTATTGTTCATACGGTCCAGTGTTACGTTCTACTTGTAAAACGCAACGGCATGCGGTTTGTTTCTTCAATCTAAGCCAATACTTCTTCGGTAAACACTTTTTGTTGCGTCAGCGTCTGAAGAAGTCTTTTTGTGAATACTTTGACCATACGTTTTCGGTATGCCGGACGAAAATTGGTAAGATCCATGGGCTTGGCCGTCTCGTATGCTATCTCGGAAGCTATTTCGACCAGTTCTGCAGTGATTTTTTTTCCGATCAGAACGTTCTGTGCCTCGGTCACTTCCCATGGACATGAGAAGACAGCGCCTAAAATAATTTTTGCATCACGGCAGATCTCGTTTTTGTCCAAGACAAGACCCACCATCACGCCAAGCATGGGGTAGTCGATAGCCTGCCGGCGGCGCAGTTTCATATATGCGCCGCGAAATCCTTCATCCGGACGCGGTATCTGAACTTCAGTGAGAATTTCATCGGGTTGCAGATCGTTGAAAGTCATCCCGTCATTTTTATAGAATTCACGCAACGGCACTATACGTTCGCCTTGCGCGTTTACAAGCCGGATTTCGGCATTCAGAGCATACAACACAGGCACCGTATCGCAAGAAGATATGGCATAACAGCGGTGACCGCCGGGAGCAACGCGACAGATATCGCCGTCTTTTTTCATACAATTGTTGACCGCTTTTCGCCAGAAATAGGATTGGTTATAATAATAACACCGTGTATCAAGCAGGATGTTGCCCCCGATAGTTCCTTTGTTCTGAAGCAGCGGAGTGGCTACTTTTTTCGCAGTTTCTGACAAAACAGGATAATGCTGGGTTATATCCGGATGGTACCCAACTTCCGATAGTGATACTAAGCCGCCAAGAGTTAAACCTTTTTTCTCATCGAAATGAATGCGCTTTAGCTCCGGAATATTACCTAAACTGATCACCGCTTCAGGTTCAAACAATTTGTTCTTCATGCTCGGAATGAGATCCGTTCCGCCAGCCAGAATTTTTGCATGTTCCTTGTACCGGGCGGTTAGTTTGACCGCTTCATCGATCGTCTCCGGCGCCATAAATTCAAATGAAGGCAACGTCATCATAGTAGAAATGCTCCGTTCTTTCTGATTTGAGAGTAGAGAGATCTTGAAAGTAAAATATCAAACGAACCAAACGGAATATTCCGGCAAATGATCTCTCGTTTGACGATCAGGTACGCCGATACGTTAAATCGACATTGTTTTCGAGGATATGGATTTTAATTTTTGAATTCGGTCCTTTGGTGCGTCGGAACCAAAAATATAAGAACCTGCGACCAGAACATGCGCTCCGGCATGAACGACGTCGGCGCCTGTAAGGTCAGTAATACCGCCGTCAACTTCGATCAGGATCTTTCTTGATCCGATCATTTTGGACAATGTCCGGATCTTTTGAACAGACGAAGAAATGAACGATTGGCCTCCGAATCCCGGGTTTACCGACATGACAAGAATAAGGTCCGTATCATCCAAAACATACTCAAGCGTTTCGGGAGAGGTCGCAGGATTCAGGACAACGCCCGCTTTGGCTCCGGTACTTCGAATGAAATTCAACGTGCGGTTTAAGTGGATACACGCTTCCTGGTGTACGGAAATGATATCCGCGCCCGCATGACGAAAATCCTGAATATAGCGGTCAGGGTTCTCGATCATCAGATGAACGTCTAAAGTCAGTTTTGTTGTCTTTCGGACATGCTCAACTACAATCGGGCCGATAGTGATATTGGGGACAAAATGTCCATCCATGACATCAATATGGATCCAGTCTGCGCCCGATTCTTCCGCGACCTTGACATCACGTCCAAGGTTTGAAAAATCAGCCGACAAGATAGATGGAGCTACAATAGCCATAAAACTTATCAAATTCGAGAGTTATTGAACTTTGCCAAGATAGAAAAATAAGTGTACAGAATCAAATACTTTTAGCTCGTTGATACTCAGGAAAAATAGTCATAGCTTTAACGACCAAAGAGGCAAAAAAACAGTAAATCCGAAATGGGTCATTTCATCATCGGCACGGCCGGCCACATCGATCACGGTAAAACGTCATTGGTCAGAGCGTTGACAGGCATTGACACCGATCGCCTAAAAGAAGAAAAAGAACGCGGGATCACGATAGATATCGGTTTTGCATATTGGAAAGATGGGATTACGATCATCGATGTGCCCGGGCACGAAAAGTTCATTCGAAACATGGTTGCTGGTGTCAGCGCCATTGATTTTGTTTTACTCGTCATTGCTGCGGATGACGGGATCATGCCGCAAACGGAAGAGCATTTTGAAATCCTTAGGCTCCTTCATTTGTCAGCAGGGGCCGTGGTCATCACCAAAATTGATCTGGCGGATGAACCAGGTCAAAACAAACTTGAATCCGCGATAAAAATTTTTGTTAAAGACTCATTTCTGGACAATGCTCCGATCTTCAAGGTTTCTGTCACTCATCATATCGGGATTGAGACTTTAGGCTCCTATCTGGTATCCATCTCTGCTCAAGCGAAACAAAAGAAAGATGGCGGTATTTTTCGAATGAATATTGATCGTAGTTTTTCAATGAAGGGATTTGGAACGGTAGTGACCGGAACGGTCTTGTCCGGCATCGTTGCAAAGGACCAAGCGCTTGAATTGCTTCCCGAGAAAAAAATAGTCCGTGTTCGCGGGTTGCAAAAACATACGCATGCGGTCAATGAAGTTCGGACCGGTGACCGTGCGGCCATCAATCTTGCCGGCGTTGATAGTAATATGATTCCACGCGGATTTGTATTGACAAGTCCGGATAGTCTAAAACCGGTCTTGGCATTTTATGCCAAAATGTTTTTATTAAAATCGATCAAAAAACCGGTTGATAAAGCCGCTCGGATAAGACTTTATCTGGGCACAGCGGAAATATTCGGATCCATCGCGGCTGTTGGCGAACCTATTTTACCGGGCCATGAAGGTTATGTGAAGGTCATAACAAAGGAGCCTGCTGTAAGTGTACGGGGAGATCGGTTTATTTTACGAGAAGTTAATTCTTCGATGACTTTAGGGGGAGGCAAAGTACTGGACCACGTTACGGATATGAACGAGGCTGATGAGGCCTATCTTCAGTCAATGGACTGTGAAGACGTATCGACTGCTGTAAGCCAATTCATTTCATTTCACAAAATGACAACAACCCATCAATTAGTATCGTTATTTGGTTTATCCGCTTCTATGATCGAAACAGAAATCAAACTGCTCGAAAAACAAAAACAAGTTATCTTGTTAAATAATCAAAAAAAATCCGTCATAGACAGCGCATACTTTACTTGTATTCAGAATGAACTGCTCCAACATCTCAAAGTATTTCACGAAAAAAATCCAACTGAAAAAGGGATCAAAAATAGCGAATTAAGAACGGCACTCATAGAAGTATCAGATCAAGATGTTTTTGACTTTCTGATTATACAAATGAAAAATCGCGGTTTTCTGAACGACGAAAAAGAAAGTGTAAGTCTGTCTTCGCATCGAATTCAGATCAGCGATCGGGATAGTGACCATATAAAAGCGATAGAACACAGGCTATTTCGGGATCTTTTTTCACCGCCTTCACTGGATGCTATAACCCTTGACTTGAGATTGACGTCATCGGAAACAAGCCGGCTTTTGAAGATCATGATACAAACCGGTAAAGCAGTCAAATCCAGCGAAAACATTTACTTTCATGCGGAAGCAGTGCAAGAGGCCAGGCAGTTTGTTATTGATTTTATTAGGAAAAATGGACATATTAAAATCACCGATTTCAAAAATCGATTTCAGACAAGCCGAAAATTTGCCCTATCGCTTTTAGAATATTTTGATGCCATTCAGGTTACGTCCCGTAACGGCGATAGCCGGGTATTGCTTTAATTAATAACGGTTATGAACATGAAACATTTTTTTGATGTTCTCATTATTTGTTTGGTTCTTCCATTCAATGTTTTTGCGCAGGAGTTTTTTGGAAACGGGATCAATTCCAGCATTTATCTGACATCCATGGCAATGGCGTCCGCTGATTTTAATAAAGACGGCATTGCCGATATTGTCGTAAGCGGAAAGAATGATCTTGACGGATCGGGCGTTATGACGATCTTATTCGGTAAAGGCGACGGTGGATTCAAAAGCAAGATCGATGTGCCAACCGATAAATTTGCCGTAAACCTGGTTGTTGCAGATATAGACAAAGACGGGCTACCGGACATAGTGACGGCTAACAGCGAATCACAAACAGTAAGCATTTTTCTTTGTCAAAAATCCGGCGGGTTCAAAGCAAAAGATCCGATCAAGATCAAAGGATCGCCCGGTCTTATAGCCGTCGGTGATTTTACTGAGGACGGCAAGCCGGATATTGCAGTGATGTTGTCAACCAACAATGAGCTTCAGATTTATAAAGGGACTTCCTACAAACTAGCTGCTTCCAAAGTATTCGACGCAAAGCCCGTTTCCATGAAAGCCAAAGACCTGAGCAGCGGCGGGCACGCGCATCTGCTGATTGCATTTGAAGGCAGATCGGACCTTGCGCTAATAGCTCCGACAGAAGTAGGATCGAATAAATGGGAATTTCCGGAGGTCAAATTAGATATGCTTACTTCACCGCGATTTGCTCAATCGGCGGATATCAATGGCGATGGATTTGAAGACGCGGTCGTTTATGCGGGAACAGGCAAGGGAATTGAAGTTCACCTGTCTGGCTCTGGCGGTTTGGTTCTGGATAACATCTATTCGCTAAAGACATCCGATGCCGCATCTCTTTTTTCTCTTGGTGATTTTAACGGGGATAAAAGAACCGACATTGCTTTACTTGATGTCTCTCAATCACAGGTCACCATCCATCTCAATCAATCTCCACAAAGCGGTTCCAATGAGGCTTCAAAAGAAACGAACGATAATATGATCGTGATTTACGATAACGATCCGGCCAAGCCCAATTCGTTCGACATGGGCATGATGTCTTCCTATAAACGTGCAAGCATGATCATTTATAATGCGGAGGGCAAGGAGGTTCGTAAATATTTCGACTTTGAATCCGACCTGCCCGATGGACAGCAGTTTGCGTTAGAGTGGAACGGACTGGATGCCAACGATGTCGAAATGCCTGCCGGGACCTATGTGTTTTACTACCGGCTTGGTGGACTACTCGTTTCTCGGGTAGTTAAAAGATAAATCCGAAAGGAAAACGGCCATCAAATCCATCGTCGTAGTTTTGGTATTACATTCTCTTCAGGTCTTTTCTGTTTTTTCACAGGCGAAATTACAGAGCATCATGACGTTTCAAAAAGAGACCGATCGGGTCATCAATCAGAAATTCCTCGAAAATGCCATCTGGGGAATCCATATTCAGTCGCTTAAAAACGGCGAAGTCATCTATTCCCATCTCTCAAAAAAGAACATGATCCCGGCATCTAACATGAAAATTTTCACTTCGGTTTTTGCGCTGGATAAATTAGGGCCTGACTTTCAGTATACGACGGGCGTTTATTTGCACGGCAAATTCGACACGGATACGTCTTTTACCGGTAATGTCATTCTGAGGGGGATGGGCGATCCGACCATTTCCGGAAGATTTTTTGATAATAAAGTGACCAGAATTCCAGAAGATTGGGCCGATAGTCTAGCTGCAAGAAAGATCAAAGTCATTCACGGGAAGGTCATCGGTGACGATAATTTTTTCGGTGACGACGTACTTGGCAAACATTGGGAATGGGATGAAGAATCCTATTGGTATTCCGCGCAGGTCAGCGGATTGTCTTTTAACGATAATTGCGTGAACGTGTACGTAACACCGACCCGAATCGGGCAACCGGCAAAGATCCAGCTTGTTCCCGGAACAGATTATGTTTCGATTGAAAACCGCACAACTACCGTAGCGACTGAGGCAGAGTCGGAAGAAATTACATTTACCCGAGGACGCAGTTCGAATTTGGTCCGAGTAACAGGGAAAATAGCGGTCAATTCCAATACACAGACCGGGTATGTTACTGTGGAAAACCCAACGTTATATACGGCTACAGTTGTAAAGGAAATTTTACAGAAAAAAGGAATTCAAGTTGATGGTGAAGCGGTTGATATTGACAGCTTGCCGTATTATACGTATCATGATAGCGACAGTACGGTCATCAGGATTGCAACGTATAAGTCGCCCAAATTGGAGGAGATCCTGAAGATCGTCAATAAACGAAGCCAGAATCTTTTTGCAGAGCAATTGCTGCGAACCGTTGCCGCCGTAGTTGATTCTAATGGAACCGGGCAGCATGCGCTGGAACTTGAAAAAGAATTTCTAAAACAAATCAGGATCGATCCCGTTAATATGTGTTTTATGGACGGCTCGGGTTATTCCCGCACCAATCTGGTGACTCCCGAGAGTATAGTTGCCCTATTGAAGTACATACGGCAGCACAAGAACTGGAAAACTTTTTATGAATCGCTGCCCAAAGCCGGTTTGGAGCGCACTTTAAATCACCGGATGAAAAACACGGCCGCCGAAGGCAATGTAAGAGCGAAAACCGGCACTATGGATAATGTCTCATCTATTTCCGGGTTTGTGAGTACGGCCGATAATGAAGAAATGGTATTTAGTATTTTGTGTAATAATTTTACCGTCGATCATCTGGAAGTACAAAAAGTTCAGGATTCCATCCTGGTAAAACTGGCTTCCTTCACCAGGAATTAAAATTCTATGGACAGACTACGTTCCAACAAGCTTTTTGAAGGTCTTTCAGACGCGCATTTTGAACATCTGAAATCCTTTATCATCATCAAACGATTCGGCAAAGATACGCCCCTGATCGAAGAAGGAGTTCACGGTGAGACGCTTTATCTTCTCGTCTCGGGAAAGGTCAAAGTGACCAAAATTTCGGACGAAGGGAAAGAACTCGTATTGGCCGAACGCAGCGGAGGGGATTTCTTCGGCGAAATGTCCCTTTTGGAAGATGCGCCGCGATCCGCCCGGATCATGGCCGTAGAAGAGTGCGAAGTAGGCCTGATTCCAAAAAAAGATTTCACACAAATGATGCTGGAAGAACCGCAGATCGCGCTGAATATTCTGAAAACGATCAGTTCCCGGCTCAGGCAGACCAACGATCAGATCATAGACAGTTTCCTTGAACGAGAAAAGAATCAACAGAAACAGATCGGACGTTTTCAGGCATTGTTTGAATTCAGCAAAACATTGGCCGCGGATTCCGAAGAGCGTACTTTATTTAAACTGGCGCCGGTGATCGTAAAAGACCAAATTGTCTGCGATGATGTGAAATTCTTTTTGTATGAAAAAACATCGGAAGAGGCCGTTTTCATGGACGGGCGAGGTGCGCTTCAAAATCAGCCGGTGTCCGGATCTGTTTATACCAATCTGGCGCAGATTAAGAAAACTATGCAGGTCAACGATTTCTCAAAACTCGAGAATTACAAAAATGCTGAACCGGCTGGTTTTTGGAAAGGCACCGTGAGTTTGATGGTGGCGCCGGTGGTGGACGATCGTACGGTCAAAGGATTTATGGTCATCAAAAGCAACTCAACGCAAAAATGGGCGAGCGACGATGAGGCGTTTGTAAGTACGTTGTGCTCATACGTCGCGATCACGCTGAAGAATATGAATCTGAGAAAACAGATGCTCATGACGGAAAAACTTTCTGCCGTCGGTAAAGTATCAAGTTCAATTCTTCACGATTTTAAGAACCTTTTATCGGTTATTGATAATTACGCCAAATTCGTTTTGAAAACGAACGAAATTACGGAGGCAAAGGATTACGTCGGCAAGATTCTCACTAGTTCCAACCTAATGATTTCCATGTCTCAGGAAGTGCTTTTCTTCGCGCAAGGCGAGACCAAACTGAATCGTAAGGAATGGCCGCTATCGGATATCTTCAATACGGTATTGCAGTTGATCGAAAACCGTTTGAAAACCAACGGCATTAAATTGACAGCGCAGATCCCTCCGACGATCCAATATCCGTTTGATTCAGATAAAATCAGCCGCGCTTTTTACAATCTGTTGATCAATGCGTGCGATGCCGTTCCAAAACCGAATGGAGCCATTGAAATTTTTGCCCAACTTGAAAGCCGGCAACTCTCTATCGTAATAACCGATAACGGACCGGGAATTTCTCAACAAATATTGCCGCGAATTTTTGATCCTTTCGTGACTACTAAGTCGCACGGAACCGGACTTGGTTTACCTATTGTTAAAAGCATTGTGGAGGCTCACAACGGCAAGATTGAGGCTCAAAGCCATCAAGGAGGAGGCACCCGGTTTGTCATGACGTTTCCGCTGGTTGTTGAAAATAAATGAAAAAATATTTTCTGATCGTATCATTTTTTTTTCTTTACTCCGTATCGCTTGCTGCGGGATCCGGAGAAACGGGTTTTGCTTTCCTGAAAATCGGGATTGGCGGGCGTGCTGCCGGCATGGGTGAAGCCGCTACGGTTTCCAGTACGGATGCGACGGCGGCATTTTGGAATCCCGCCGGGCTGATCCGGTCGAATTCCCACGATGCCGCATTTACCTACAACCGTTGGATCGGCGGAATTCAGCATAATTTCGCCGCCGCTAAATTTGTATATGGTAACAACGCTTTTGCACTGCACTATATATCCACGGGAGTCGACGACATCGAACAACGCGATATTCCTTCCGAAAACCCAACCGCTATTTTTTCATCACATGATCTGGCATTAGGTATTTCCTATGCGCGAAAAATGAATGACCGGTTGTCGCTTGGTATGACGGGGAAATATGTGTATGAACGTATTCAAAGCAGCGTATCCGCTTTTGCAGTAGATTTTGGAGCGTGGTACGATATCAAATATGTCTATGACAATCCGGATATGGATCGCCGCTGGCGCGTAGGACTTATGCTATCCAACGTCGGCTTCTCCGGTAAATTTGTAAATGAAAAAGTTACGTTGCCAACTACTATACGACTGGGTTCACTATACCATATACTTCCGAATACGCGATCAAGTAATGAGTGGTCGGTTGCCGCAGATGTGGAAAAGCCGTTCGCTGAAAACACAAGGATGCATTTTGGAACTGAATACGGATATAAGAATACTTACTATGTGCGCGCGGGATATCAATTTGGTTATGAAGCAAGAGGAATATCTGCAGGAATTGGGGTGAAGGTACGGCGGGTCAGTATCGATTACGGGTATATGCCATTTTCAAATTCTCTTGGCGCTACTCACCGTATTAGCGCAGCTCTGGCATTTGAATAGTTATTTTTTTGCGAACTGGCCGAGTAGCTGGTTCGTTGCGCGTAATCTTTTGGCAAACGTCATACAAAAGGCCCACAACACTTTCCGGGCGAAACTATCATCGTTCATGACAATCTTGATGAATTGGCTGTTCTTGACCTCCAATAATTTACTGGTTTCGTTGGCGATCACGGAAGCGGAGCGCGGTTGACCGTCCAGCAGAGACATTTCACCAAAATAATCACCGGTTGCGAGTGTCGCAACCGGTTCTATTTTACCGCCCTGGACAATTTTTTCGATTCGTACGCTACCTTCTATGATCAAATAAAAACAATCTCCCAAGGCACCTTCTTTGAAAATAACTTCATCTTTTTCGTACTTCTTCCCTGAGGCAACTTTCAGAACCTTATTGATATCCCGTGTTTCAAGACCGTCGAATATCTCGACGCTTTTGATCAGATCTTCTAATGTTTTTTGTTTTGATTCGGCCATAATGATATCTATATGATAGTAAATATATAATCAATTATTTTCGGTCTTCATAGTTTTTCTTGAGAAATTCCTGATAAGCCTTTTGTTTTTCTTTAATCTTACGCCACCAGGGTTCGTTCTGCACATACCAGCCGATGGTTTCAGCAATCGCATCCTCAAATCGATACTTAGGTTTCCACCCCAGTTTCTCGACTTTCCGTGTGTCAACTGCATAACGACGGTCATGGCCCGGGCGGTCGGCGACTTTTTTGATAAGCGAATCGGGCTTATTCAATTTTTTCAGAATAATATTGGTGATCTCGATATTCGTTTTTTCATTCCCCCCGCCGATATTATAGGTTTCCCCGATTTGGCCGTGATGAAGTACGTAGTCGACACCTTCGCAATGGTCCTCAACATAAAGCCAATCGCGCACATTCATTCCGTCCCCATAAAGAGGAAGCGGCATATTATCGATCGCATTGGTGACAAAAAAAGGAATGAGTTTTTCCGGATACTGAAAAGGGCCATAATTATTGGACGCGCGGGTAATCAAGGTCGGCGTGCCGTACGTTTTGTAGTGCGCGCGTACCATCATGTCGCCTCCGGCCTTGCTTGAGGAATAAGGGTTGTTGGGAGCCAGCGGGTGTTCTTCCGTGAAAGCGCCGTCCTCGATGGATCCATATACTTCATCGGTTGAGATCTGGAGATAACGTTCGATCTTGTATTTCTTGGCTGCTTCCAGAAGGATCAAAGTTCCAAGTACATCGGTCTGAACAAATGAGTCGGCTTCATGTATAGAGCGATCCACGTGTGTTTCGGCGGCAAAGTTAATCACAGCGTCCACATTTGAAACCAAATTATCAACAACGGCGCGGTCACAGATATTGCCGTGATAGAACATATAGCGGGGGTTCTTTTCAAGGTCGGCAAGGTTTTCACGATTGCCGGCGTAGGTCAGCGCATCCAATACGATGATCCGGTAAGAAGGGTATTTCTTCAGCATGTAACGAACGAAGTTACTTCCGATAAATCCGGCTCCGCCGGTCACCAACAAAGACTGCACGCAATACTCCTTCTTATTTTTTGGAACTGAGAAGATAGAGAACCGCCATACGCACGGCGACACCATTGAGAACCTGATCCAGGATCACCGAATGTTCGCTGTCGGCCACATCGCTGTCGAGCTCAACGCCTCGATTGATAGGCCCCGGATGCATAATGGTGATGGTTTTTTTTGATTTTTCTAATTTTTCCTTTGTGACGCCGAAGGTCTGATGATATTCTCTTACAGACGGAAAGAGGCCGGAGGTTTGTCTTTCCAGTTGTATCCTGAGCACATTTAGTGCGTCTGCGTTTTGAATGGCTTCATTCAGGTGGTGATACACTTTCACGCCAAGATCGGCCAGATTACGCGGAATTAAAGTAGGCGGTCCGCATACGGCCACATCGGCGCCCAGCGCTTTTAAACCGTATATATTGGATCTGGCCACACGGCTGTGCGTGATGTCACCCAGAATGACCACGTGTAATCCTTTGATCTCACCAAATTTTTCTTTTAACGTGAAAATATCCAGAAGGCCCTGCGTCGGATGTTCGTGCTGCCCGTCACCGGCGTTAATGATGTTCGATTTGAGGCGTTCCGATAAAAACGCAGGCGCACCTGCCGATGCGTGCCGGATAACCACCATATCGATCTTCATGGATTCGATATTTTGGGCCGTGTCTTTTAGCGTTTCGCCTTTAGATGTACTGCTTCCTGAAGAAGCAAAATTAATCGTATCCGCGGAAAGTCGTTTTTGAGCTAATTCGAATGAAATGCGTGTTCGCGTGGAGGGCTCGAAAAATAAGTTAACAATAGTAAAGCCCTGCAAGGTTGGAACTTTTTTGACCGGACGATTGAGAACTTCTTTAAAAGAAACGGCCGTTTCCAGGATCAGTTCG
This sequence comes from uncultured Bacteroidota bacterium, assembly GCA_964535295.1. Classification (GTDB taxonomy): domain Bacteria; phylum CLD3; class CLD3; order SB21; family SB21; genus SB21. Next base: position 11,834 of record CAZHUW010000010.1, on the reverse strand, counting down.
ATCTCTTCTTTGCTCATGCCCTTCAGGCCCAGCAAATGACGGCTCTTAAGCTCCATTTAGTACCCGGATGTTATGATCTGATTTCTTCAAAAACCTTGAGAATATATTATTTGAAGGCTATTTAAGCAAGACAATTTTAGCATACTTTGGGGCAAAATGATCTGGAATCCTCCAGAAAAATTTGAAAAAACAAAGATATAAACGAATTTCTTGACTGAATCGGATCAAATGTGTATATTTAATAGTTGTTTATCCTTCCCATAAACCGCGTGAACCTCAAAAGGAGTTTTTGATCGGAATTTGATACGGAATTAGAATTAAGGATCGATCAAACATCTTGAAAGTCTCTGATGAAAAGGTTACAATTTTCAGAGATTCAGCTTGCGATAAATTTCAGAACTGCATATGTTACTTCACTCAACGAAAGGATCCGTATCTATCGTAACTATTGTTAGAGCTGTTTTCATTAAGCTTTGAAATTATTTGTTATTCCAGGGAGGTATTTATTTATGTCTGCGATCGTAAAAAAACATTTTCACATAAGTTTGGCGCTCAGTTTGTTCTTTTTCACACAGATGGCGCCAATGAATCAAACTTCGGCTCAAACAAGTGAGGCCGGCGTACTCTTTCTATTGATCCCTCCGGGAGCCCGCCATAACGGTATGGGTGAAACCGGTGTGTCCACCGCTAACGATGCGAATGCGATCTACTGGAATCCCGGGGCTGTCGGATTTATTACAACCCCCGATCAGCCGAGAAATGTTCAATTCATGCACGTCAATTGGCTTCCGCAATTCAACTTGAATGATATTTTTTATGACTATGGATCGATCATTTGGAATATCAATGATTTTGGCGTTGTCGGATTCAATTTCACTTTTCTGAATCTTGGGGAACAAGTTGGAACGGATGCTTTGGGAAATCCGACGGGGACCCTCACTAGTTTTGATCTCGCTTTTGGCGGTACGTATGCGATGAAATTGAGTCCGGATCTGGGTGTCGGCGGGAATCTAAAATTTATTTATAGCCAGTTATCGAACAAAGCCATATCGACCTCAGAAAATGAGAAAGGGATTGGCAGTTCCGTAGCGATCGATATCGGTGTAATGAAAAAGAATTTCTTTTTCAAAGATCTGACCTTTGGCGCAAGCCTGGCCAATATCGGTCCTGAGATCGCTTATGCCGATGAGGACCAGTCCGACCCCCTGCCGACCAATATGCGTGTTGGCGTCTCATATCCCGTATATAAATCCGAGTATAATAATGTTCTTGTCGCTTATGAGATCAATCGGCAAATTGTTCGCGGGCGGAAGAACGGCGCGGACCCTTTATACAAAGCCGTATTTACGACGTGGGTGGATAACGGCTGGCATCGGTTAGGACATAACTTCGGCGCAGAATACTCCTATTCGGATTTTCTCGCGCTTCGAAGCGGTGCTTCGCTGGATTTTGCGGGCAAATTATACGATCTTAATTTCGGCGCCGGCATCAAGTACTCGCTGTTCAGGATCGACTTTGCGTACACGACCAATCTGGGCGATAATTTCAATCCGCGTGACGGGTCGCAGTTCTACAGCATTGGTTTAACTTTCTAAATTGAAAAAAGTTCTGTATTTTAAACCGGATCAATTCCGTCATGGAGCTGATTCGGTTTTTTTTTAATATTTGTACAATCTTTTTTTGAAAGCGGAGTCTGTTTGAACGGCATGAAAACGGTCCTATTTCTACACATCTTCTTTGTTTTTGCTTCGCCCGTATTTCCCCAGGGCGCGCAGGACAAAAAATTATACCTTCAGAAAACAATCCCACAAGAAATTCTTAAAAAAAACATTTCTACCGGAACGGTAAACGTGTTGGCATTGCGGGTCCAATTTCAAAAAGAAACTCCTGATAAAGCGCAAACGACCGGGGACGGGCATTTTGACCTGCAGGATCTGCGAAGCGTTCGACAAATCGATCCCGCGCCGCACAACAAGCGGTACTTCGAAGATCAATTGCTGGCGATGAAGAATTATTTTGAGGATGTTTCAGACGGGAAATTGAATATCAATTATACCGTTAAACCCGACGGCGACACGGCGGCGTACACGCTTACGAAGCTTATGGAATATTACGGGATCAGAGGAACCCAGCAGGCAAGGGATCAAAGGCTGGCAGAATTTTTTGCCGATGCGGTCACTCTTGCCGACCAGACGGATAACATCGATTTTTCAAATTACGATTACGTGATCCTTTTTCATGCGGGAAGCGGCGAAGATTTCAGCCTGGAAAACTCTACCACCGCCGATCTGTCATCACGGTTTGTCTCATTAGACCTACTGCAATCCCGTTTTGGAGAGGATTACCAGGGTGTTCCGGTTGACGGCGGGTCATTTGCCATAAAAGGCGGCGTAGTGGTTCCGGAAACAGAAAGTCAGTCTTTTATCAACCCTATATTCGGAACGGAAGATTTAAGAGAGATAGGACTTTCCGGTATTCTGATCGCCAATTTCGGCAGTCAGCTGGGCATGCCGGATCTATTCAATACTCAAACCGGAACGCCTGGGATTGGCGTGTTTGGATTGGAGGATCAGGGTGCCGTTAACGGGGACGGTTTGATCCCGGCCGAACCGGATCCCTGGACGAAGATATATATGGGCTGGGCCGATCCGGTCATTGTTTCGGATAGTTTTGATGTTCATCTTCAGCCGCGAAAGATAGCTGGACAGAATACCATATTGAAGATCCCGATCAACAGTTCAGAATATTTTTTGGTCGAAAATAAACAGAGGGACGTAATTGCCAATGCGCTTTCACCGGAAATCATCTCCAGATTTGATACGATAAACAATTCTGACGGAACAACGTCGATAGACACCGCGTATCTTGCCGGCGTGACCCGCTCCGATACAACAAAAGTCATTACACATATTGATGAGTATGATAATGGACTTCCCGGCAACGGACTTCTGATATGGCACATTGATGAAAATGTCATCGATCAAAGTCTGGAGTCCAATTCGATCAACAATGATATAAAGCGCCGCGGCATACGGGTTGTTGAGGGATCGGGCAGTCAGGATATCGGTTTTGGATTTCCCGGATTATTCGGAACCGCTATAGGTTCCGGTGACAAGTTTGATTATTTTTACAAAGGCAATGAAGGATTTGCATTCTATAATAACAAAGTCGATTCTGTTTTCTTTACGCCGGTCTCAATTCCTAATTCGCTTTCAAACGACCGGGCGAATTCCGGGATATTTATTACTCAGATAAGTTCGCCTCAATCGGTCATGACTTTCAATTTGAGGACGGGCCTTTTGCAAAAAGGATTTCCGCGTTACGCCGGATTTCAGATCAGTACGAATTCTCTGAAGTTTGGGGATTTAGCGGGTGACACAAAAAATGAGATCGTCGCGGCCGGACGCGACGGTAAAGTTTATGCCTGGAACTATTCCGGCGAAAAAGTGATAGCCAACGCCCTTACATCCATTTACCATGGTCTTGGCGAAGATTCAACCGATTATCCCATCGCGCAGTTTGCAGATGCTGAAGATTCGATTCTATACTCGCCCGCCCTTGCCGATCTTGATAACGACGGTAAATTGGATGCCATCTCCGTGTCAAAAAGCGGGAAAGTTTATGCGTGGAAAGCGGCAGATAATGATGTGAATGGTTTTGCGGATTCATTATTTATTTATTCTTCAGGTGAAGAATTCACTACGGATCCGGTGGTAAACGATCTTGATAAAATCATTATTGGAACCAAAAACGGGAAAATTCTTGTGGTAAATGAAACCGGTTCATTGGCCGGAACAGCTGTACTTTCGGGTGAAGTTCTGAACATAGCCGTGGTTAACAACGATACCGTTGTTGCGGTAACAACAAACGGCGTATATAGTGTTAATACCGGCGCTTTCACAGCCACTCAAATAGACATCTTGTCTAGCGTTGTGGGGGCAAGCGTCGTAATTGGCGATATTCTGCAAAACGGCGGTATGAACGCTGTTGTTATCAACGGAAACGAAATGCTTTCTTATCTGCATAACTTACCGGGGTTCCCTGTTTTATTACCAGAGGTGATCCACTCTTCGCCGAGCCTTGCGGATATTGACGGGAATGGCGATCTGGAGATAATTTTTGCGGGAAGAAATAAGATCTACGCTTATAATTCCAACGGAACATGGGCGACCAATTTTCCCATTACCATAGATGCGGTCAGACCGGTTGGAGATATTCTATCATCAGTTTTAATAGCTGATCTGAACGGTGACGGGAAAACAGATCTTGCCGTCGGAGCTCCAAACGGAAATGTATATGCATTTGAAGCCAATGGGAAGTCCTTGCCGGGGTTCCCCTTGGCTACCGGAAAACCTATAGTTTCGACACCGGCGATTCTTGACATCGATAACGACGGCGATACTGAGTTCGCGGTTTCGAGCGAAGATGGATTTGTTTATGTTTGGGATCTGACAACGGCTTATGATGATACAAAAGTCAAATGGGGGCAATTCGCACACGATGGGCAAAATTCCTCACAAAATCGTGAACAAAATACGATCATCGCTGTTGAAGGAGATCTGATCCCAAAGAAAAGCGCCTATAATTATCCCAACCCAGCGAGGGGGACTGAGACCACCATACGTTATTTTCTGACCGAGTCGGCAAAAGTAAAAATTAATATTTTTGACATTGCCGGAGACCTGGTACAAACGCTGGAGGGAACAGGCATTGCGCAAACAGACAATGAAGTATCATGGAACCTGAAAAAGATACAAAGCGGAGTATATCTTGCGCAGATCACGGCCCGCAGTACCGTGAGCAACAAGAAAACAACACGAATGATCAAGATCGCCATAACAAAATAAACAGGAGAGAATAGTGAGTACGGGCGTTACCTATAAAGATGCCGGCGTTGACATCAACAAAGGCAATGAGGTCAAAGACCGAATCAAAAAAATGGTTCGAAAAACCTATGACAAGAATGTTCTTTCGGAGATCGGTCTGTTCGGCGGGTTCTATGAACTGAAGAAAAAAGATTTTAAACAACCCGTATTGGTCTCAAGTACGGACGGCGTTGGGACCAAGCTCAAGATCGCCGTTATGGCGCAAAAACACGATACCGTAGGCGAGGATCTCGTCAATCACTGTGTTAACGATATTCTGGCGTGCGGGGCTAAACCGCTTTTCTTTTTAGATTATCTCGGTCTGGGGAAAGTGGGCGACGATATCATCGCTTCGATTGTAGAAGGATTGACACGCGGCTGTAAAAATAACGGATGCGCGCTGATCGGCGGAGAAACCGCCCAGATGCCCGGTTTTTATGCGGACGGCGAATACGATATGTCGGGTACCATCGTCGGTGTCGTCGAAAGGAAAAAAATGATCAACGGCGCTTCGATTAAAAAAGGCGACGTCATGATCGGACTCTGTTCCAATGGATTGCATACCAACGGTTATTCGCTGGCACGAAAAGTTCTGCTCGATAAATATACACTGGAAACGCGCGTTGATGAACTAGGCTGTACCGTCGGAGCAGAATTGTTGAAAGTTCACAGATCTTATTTAAAACCCGTTTCAGCCGTCATGGGAAAAGTAACGATTAAAGGCATCTCGCACATCACCGGAGGCGGCATTATCGAAAACACCATGCGCGTTATTCCGAAGAAATTGAAAATGAAATTGGATTGGAATTCCTGGGAAACACCGGCAGTTTTTGAATTGATTCAAAGTCTGGGAAATGTGCCGTATAGCGATATGATCCGGACATTCAATCTTGGCGTCGGTTTGATCCTGATCGTAGATAAAAAAGACGTTGATAAAGCGCAACGTATTCTCAAGGCAAAGAAAGAAAGATCGTTTGTGATGGGGGAAATTGTGGAGGCTTGACCGTCAATCGATACTGAAAAGCTGATGGTGCAACCGTATCGAAGGAGTTTACAATGAAAACAAAACAGACAGCAGCCATCGAATTGACCCGCCAATGGGTTTTATCCGGAACACCCGCACGCATGTTTCTTACCTTATTTTTTTCCATGTTCATAGGCGAAACGCTCATCATGATGGTCATCAACACACTTCCGCCGCTGCCAAGGTGGAATGTTGCCCTGCTCGATTCCGCTTCACTTTTAATTGCCTTATTCCCCATCTACTATTTTTTTGTTTTCGGCCCATTGGCAAAACAGAACGCCGCTCGCAAGTTAGCCGAGGACGCGTTACGTGAGAGTGAAGTAAAATATCGAAGACTTTTTGAGACCAACCAAGCGGGGGTTTTTCGCTCTACGACAGAGGGTGAATTACTTGAGTATAATTCAAAATTTGCAGAAATGATGGGTTATGCCAACGCTGATGAAATGAAAGGTATGAATAGCCGAACTTTTTATTTCTCAGATTCAGATCGGAACGCAATGATCGTCCGGCTTCAGGCTGAGGGCAAACTTGAGAATTACGAATCACTGATGAAACGAAAAGACGGAAGCCCTATATGGATACTGGAAAGCGTTTCCCTTGTGGATTCCGGTGAAGAAAAAAAGGTCTTGCAGGGAACGGCGATAGATATTACCGGACGTAAACACGCGGAAGAAAAACTCCGCCAGCTTTCCAATGCCGTTGAACAGAGTTCGGCCTCTATTATCATTACAGACAAAAACGGGGCAATTCAGTATGTAAATCCCTACTTCAGCCAAGTTACCGGATATTCCAGAGAGGAAGTCACAGGGAAAAACCCGCGTTTTCTTAAATCCGGTGAAATGCCGCCGGAAGGTTATCAACAAATGTGGACGGACATCATGGAGTCGGGTGTCTGGCGTGGGGAGTTTCATAATCGCAAGAAGAACGGCGAGCTTTTTTGGGAAAGGGCGACGATCTCGTGCATCAAAGATACCAACGGACAAGCAACACACTTTGTGGCTGTGAAAGAAGATATTACCGAGCAAAAGACCACCCGTGAAAAAATGAAGCGTATGGAAACATTGGCAACGCTTGGTAAGTTTTCAGCCATGACCGCGCACGAGATACGAAATCCTTTATCGTGGATATCGGCCAACCTTCAAATCCTGATGACCCTTCTGAGCGAAAAATCTACCTACGAAAAAATGTTCGAAGATATGTTTCAGGGTATCGAACGGATCAAACAGATCATCAATAATATCATCGTTCTTTCACGTCCGGGGATTGCCATTCGGTCAGAGTGTGATCTTGGAAAAATCACAGAAACGGCAATTCTGCTCCTCAGTGATAAATTGCCGCCGTCCATCGGCATTCGAAAACAATATGATCCGGAAAAACCTTACATGCTTTTGTGTGATCAAAGCCAGATCCAGCAAGTAATAACTAATTTGATTGCAAACTCGGTCAAGAGAATGAATAATCAGGGCGAGGTTACTGTCGAACTAAGTTCAGAAAAAGGATTGACTACAGTCATCATCAAAGATTCTGGAGGCGTCATGAAACCGCAGGACCTTCAAAATGCACGTGAACCTTTCTTTGCAACCGGAACCGAGGACTTCGAAATAAGTTGGGCCGTGATCCACAGAATCATACTCAATCACAATGCAAAGATAGAAATTGTCAGTGAAATTGACAAAGGTACGGTAATTACTCTGATGTTTCAGTAGTTTAAATCAGAAGTATCAAAAAAGGTTACTTTCCTTTAATCTGCGAATTAAAATAATCGCAAACCGAATTCATCACGCACTCTCCACATTTCGGGTTGGTCGGCCGGCAGGTTTCTCTGCCCAGAAACGAAATCGCCATTCCGATCTCTCCCCATTGCGGTTTCGGCAAAGTTTCCATCAGTTGTTTTTCGATCTTATCCGGTTTATCGCCCGTGGCAATTCCAAGACGCGGGGCTACTCTCACGACGTGCAAATCCACAATGATCCCTTCGGCCGGGCCGCCCGATTCACGTATGATCACGTTTGCCGATTTCCTGCCGATACCCGAAAGTTTGGTCAGATCTTCCATCGTAGCCGGAATTTTTTCATCGCTACCGACCGTTTTGGCAAGGCTGACAAGCCATTTGCATTTATTGCCGAAATTTCTGACGGAATTAAGCAAAGGAAAAAGATCATCGACCGTGGCCGTAGCGAGGTCTTTCATGGTTGGATAAACTTTGAAGAAAGCCGGCGCGATCTCGTTGATATGTTTATCCGAATCCTGCGCGGAAAGAATGACCGCGACGGTCAGTTGATACCGGTTTTGATAATCAAGCGGATGTTTTTTCGCATGGTATTTTTTTATTAACGGAAGAACGGCATCGGGCCAGTCGATTTTTTTCATAAGTTTGCTATGTTAATGGTTTTGTTATAGAACACGGATAACACTGATTAAACAAATTAACACGGATATGAGGAAGAAATTATATAAAATCCGTTTAAATCCGCCAGATCGGCGTCATTCGTGTTCTATTAATTTGTTTGAGTGTTCTTAGTATCAATCGGAATAGAAAAACTGAATGTCGAGCCTTCGTTCTTTTTGCTTTGAACCCAGACCCGTCCGCCATGGATCTCCACGATTTTTTTGACAATGGACAATCCTAAGCCCGTACTCGATTCGCCGGCAGTCGGCTTTGAACTCAGCCGGGTGAATTTTGAAAAGATGGCCTGCATATCCTGCTCGGTCAAGCCCTGCCCTTTGTCTTCCACATGGGTAATGACTTCTTTATTATTAGATTCACAAAACACCCGCACCTGCCCGCCCGGGTGGGAATATTTGATCGCGTTGCTGATCAGATTATCGAAAACTTCCATGATCCGTACTTTGTCGATCGTGATTTTTGGCAGCGCAGGGTTACGTTCGATAGTAAGCCGGATGTTCTTTTTATCCGCAGCACTTTTATGGATCTCATCGCACTCATTCAGAATGCTGTCCACGCTTTCTTTCTTTAGATTCAGATGTATTTTACCAGACTCGATAGCGGATAAATTGAGCAACCCGCTGACGATGTCGACAAGGTTTCGGGATGAATCGTTGATCCGGTCCAGCATTTTCTTCGCATTGGTGAGGTCCAACGCATCCATCTCAATATCCATCAGTAATAGTTTTGCGAAGTTAGCGATGTTTCCTAGTGGGTTACGTAAATCGTGTGCTACAACGCCGAGAAATTCGTTTTTGGCTTCATTGAGTTTTTTCAATTCTTCCAGGATCTTCGTTTTCAGGAATGCAGAAATGATATGCTCTTTCAGGTTATGCAAAAGCTGTTTGTCGTGTTCATCAAAAGCTTCCTCGCTCTGCATATTATCAAAGAAAAGATATCCTTCCACACTTTCTTTAACTTTGACGCGCAAAACGATCATGGATTTTGGATTTTCCGCAGTATCGCCGTAAGACGAGATCTTCTTTACAAGAAAAATGTCTTCGTAAATCTCTTCTGAATTCTTAATGAATAAACGATCCACCGCAGACGGCGCCATTTCCACGGATTTGAGCTTTTCAATATCCCAGCCTTTAGCGACTTTATATTTGAAAACGTCGGAGTCTTTGTCGTAAACGAGAACCCGCGCGCGTTCCAGGCCCTTGATGACCTTGGATTGATCCAGGATGGTATTCAGAAAGCCGACAAAATTCATCTCGGAATTGATGGACTTCACAATGACATTGATCTTTTCCAGTTCTTCTTTCTTCTCTCTCAGGCTTTTTGCGAGTAACCGCAGATCGAACGTACGGTCATCCAACTGTCTTTCCTGCCGCTTTTTTATTTCCTCAATTTTCTGTTCATGGGATTTATTGATTTCAGCTACTATTCTTCGTTGTCTGGCCTGCATAAAAACGATTACGGCCGCGAAGATAATGCAAATAAGAATCATAACTAAGATTTCAAGCATACTTCGGCATCCTTTTTAGGCGTAATAAAGAACGGATTAAAATAGTACAACATCTCGGATCAGGACGGATCAAATAAATTTATTTGATCGACCCCGTTACGTAAGAACGGAGCAGGTTTGCTGATATACGTATCTTTGTTCAGGTTATATTTCTTTGAAAAGGTCTTGAATACGCGTGCAATATGATCGCTCATTTCACCTTCGCCTCGCATACGGGCGCCATATTCTGTTTCATTAAGTTTGCCGTTCCGTACATCCTGAATAGAATGAATGATCTTTGCGTATTTATCAAGATAGTTACGTTGAACCCAGTCTTTGAACAGGTCTTTCAATGCGTGGGACAGTCTCAGCATCGTATATCCCGCGGTCGTAGCTCCTGACTCTGAAGCCCTGCGGAGAATCTCAGGGATCTCGTGATCGTTAAGTCCTGGAATGATCGGCGCCGTGAGCACACCAACCGGGATACCGTTCTTTGCAAGAAGCTCGATCGTTTCAAAACGTTTTGCCGGGACGGACGTTCGTGGTTCCATACGATGTGCAAGATCATTATCCATGGTAGTAATAGAAACGACCACGTTAGCCAGGCTAAGCGCCGCCAGCGGTTTCAAAATATCTATATCCCGGGTAATAAGAAAATTTTTTGTAATAATGCCGACGGGGTTACGAAACTTCAAAAAAACTTTAAGCAGGTCGCGGGTGATCTTGAAATTACGTTCCGCAGGTTGATAACAATCTGTATTGCCGGAAACACATATCGGTTCAGGGCTCCATTTAGGATTAAGAAAAGCCTTTTCAAGCAGCTTCGGCGCATCAAATTTGACCAGGATCTTTGATTCGAAATCCAAACCGGATGAAAACCCCAGGTATTCGTGCGACGGGCGCGCATAACAGTAGATACATCCGTGTTCGCACCCCCTATAGGGATTGATGCTATAGGTAAAAGGAATGTCGGGTGAATCATTTTTCGAAAGAATGGTTTTGGTGTTATCCGGTATAAACTGCGTCGGTATTTTACGGTCTGCGTCTTCTTGAGTAATGTCATCAACCGTCTGTTCGAAATGCTGCGTATCGAAGCGGTTGGCCGGGTTAAAACCCGAACTCCGCCCTTTGGTTGTTGTTGTAAATTGCTTTTGCGGTATACTTTCAAATTCGTTATATTCCCGCACGAAATCTTCGTTTGTTCTTTCGATCCTGATCAAAGAATTGTTATGAACCGTCTTGGAAGGCATGAATGAAATTAAACGATTTAACAAGGATTCGCAAGAAAAATTGAAGCGCTAAAAAACTAATCAGATGTCCCTTAAGGAGCTTGAAGTATGAAACGTCGAACTGAACTTGCCGGCGCTAAAACCTTACCTTTTAGTTTACGCCCACGTCGGAGCGCATATTATGATGTGTCCGAAGTCATGAAAGAAAAAGGATCCGATATTTCTCAGGAGGAAATCGCTTTTTTTGAAAAACTGGACATGATGTACCGTACGATCTGCGGCATCTTGTACAATTTTGTTCCGTTATCCGGCCATCCGGGCGGCAGCCTTTCATCGGGCCGCATCGTCGAAGGCCTTTTGTACAATATGATGGATTATGATTTCTCAAAACCCGACATCTTTGAGAACGACATGATCGCTTATGCGGCCGGCCATAAAGCCATGGGGCTTTATGCGATGTGGGCACTGCGAAACGAATTGATCCGGCAGGGAAACCCAAAACTGCTTGCGGAGGAAAAAAGACAGCTGCGCTTGGAGGATCTCCTGGGATTCCGACGGAATCCTACGCAGGAGACACCTCTATTCAATCAGTTCCATGCCAAAGCATTGGACGGTCATCCTTCCTGTGTCGTTCCTTTTGTAAAGACGGCCACGGGTCCGAGCGGCATCGGGGTGCCGGCGGCATTAGGGCTGGCTATGGGCGCGATGGACATGTATCCGGATAATCCGCCGATGATGAATATCATTGAAGGCGAAGGCGGCATGACACCGGGACGCGTACACGAAGCATTACCTGCAGGTGCGACCGCGCAATTATTCAACG
>CAZHUW010000009.1:0-33393 GCA_964535295.1 uncultured Bacteroidota bacterium | reverse complement strand
CCGGGGCTGTTGATATACATGATGATGTCCTTGTCGGGATCATTGGCTTCCAGAAAGAGTAACTGTGCGATGATGAGATTGGAGACAGTGTCATCGATCGGCGTTCCCAAAAAAATGATACGTTCCATCAGCAGGCGCGAATAGATATCGTAGGAACGTTCGATCTGTCCTTTTTGCTCTACTACATACGGAAACGGTATCTGCGCCGCAACGGCATTCATATCGGAAATATGCGCATTATCCAGTTTTGAAAATTCCTGCCTTATAAAATCTTTGTAAAGTTTCATATTTCGCCTTGCATTAATGGTTAGACTATGAGATCCGACTTCTTTTCCGTTTCTGCCGCCGAAATCGTGTCCGGCACTTCTTCAATAACGGACTGGCTTTCTAAAAATTTCATGAGCTTCTCTTCGATCAGATAATCCTCGAAATTCTTTTGTTCCGTCTCGGTCTTGAAATCGATATTGATCTGATCTTTGGTCACTTTGTTATGTTCCGCCATACGCTCGCGGTAGGCCTCAATATCCTCCGGCGTAACAGTCATCTTTTCAGATTCAATGATCTTCTTTCTTGCCAGCATCCATTTCACATCGCGGATTGCCGCCGGGCGGTAACGATCAACAATGTACTGATCATCCACTTTTTGCCCTTTGAGCCGCTGTCTAACCATATCTCCGATACGCTGGATCGCATTGTCGACCAGCGGTTCCGGCGATGGAATATCGTTATTTTTTATAATCTCGTCAATGATGCGCTCATTCAGCATTTTAGCAGAATCATCTTCCCAGCGTTTTTTCAGATTTTCCTTCACATCCGACATGAGTTTGTCAATGCCCTCAAACCCTAGATCTTTCGCGAATTCGTCATCGAGCGCAGGCAATTGGACTTCTTCGATCTTGCGCACGGTCACCGTCATGTGTTCGTGTTCGCCTTCTTTGGCCTCCGGCCCTTTCGAGACGTGTAGTTTTCTCGATTCACCTTGTTTCGCGCCCACTAATCCGTCAATAAAATCCTGTCCTACAAACTGCGTTGTCAAAGGTATCCGGCGATCCGCAAATCTCTTTCCGATGATCGGAAGGTCCGAATGGTCGAGCATCTGGATATCACAGGTAATGAAGTTCCCCGCCGCAACGGTTTCTACCAGTTTCATGGTGGAATAATTCTCCCGAAGACGTTCTATCGTGGAGGTAATTTCATCGTCTTTGAGTTCATGAACTTCTTTTTTGACTCTGAGTCCCTTATAATTCGTTACATCATACGTCGGCATGATCTCGACCGTGACGTCAAATGACATTGGCTGGTCTTTTTTGAAACTCACATTTTCGATCTGGCCGATCGCAATGGCTTCGGTGTTCGTATCTTTGATGGCTTGTTTATAAAATTCCTCCACGATCACGGGAAGAGCTTCGGAATTGATCTGATCGCCGAATTTCTTTAGAACGACGTCGCGGGGTGCTTTGCCTTTGCGAAAACCCTCGATCTGTGCTTCTTCGCGGTACATTTCCAGAGCTTCATCAAAGAAAGGCACCATCTCGGCAGCGGATATTTCCACGCGCAATTTTCGCTGATTTGCTTCTTCGCTTACAACCTGTGCTAACAACTTAACTCCTTTTTAAATAATGTTTTAATAATTAATCATGTGCGGGATGAGGGACTTGAACCCACACGGTGTTACCCACCAGATCCTAAGTCTGGCGCGTCTGCCAATTTCGCCAATCCCGCCTTTTTTAAAGGGCAAAAATATAGATAAATCAAGTCGATAATTCAAGTTTTTTAATACTATAGACTATCTATACGTGTTTCTCTTCACAAGTGTCTAAAAAGGTCTATTAACATTTTAAAATTCATTTGACTCGTCATTGAAACTGAATTAAAGATCGCGTGTACGGAACTTTCGCTTGATAATCTTCGGTTATAACTTTATTTTGAATAAATTATTCTTTTCGGTATTAATCAATTCTTCAGGCAAGATTATGAAACGTCTACTCATTCTATTCGTTTTGACGGTCGCATCTACAGATCTCGCGTTCGGACAAGTAGGCGCTATAGCGCCCTATCATTCGCAAAATAGTTTTCAACTCGCATCACCCGGCGCTTTAGGCGTAGGATTGTACGGATTTGAGAATCCGGCCATGCTGAATTATCTGCGCCAACCTGACCTGATGTTTGCATGGAATACGAACTCCGGTTATTTGCGCGCTCCATGGAACAATCCAAATCAATGGGGGCTTTTCATCGCCGTTCCGCACCTTGGCTTTGGTGTAATTCACAACAAAATTCCCGGCCTTAACGCGGCGATAAACGATTACCGCATCTCACTCGGATTTGGAGACAAAACTTTCAGCTCAGGATTCGGTTACGGCTGGTCAAGTGGAGACCGGTCCGCTTTCCAAAGACAAAATGTTTTCACTTCCGGTATGCTGATTCGTCCGATACGTTATGCATCCTTGGGATTGGCAACATCCTGGGCCACTTCGGGCGGAACAAAGGAAGGCGTTGCTGACCTGGCGATCCGGCCTTTAGGCACCGAACTGATCACCCTTTTCACCGACTACGCTATTCAAAATAAAAAACCGTATAACAAAAGTACCTGGAGCGCCGGTGTCGCGGTCGAAGCTTTACCCGGGATCCGTTTCACGGGAAGATATTTTGAAAATAAAGTCTATACGTTGGGAGTACAATTCAGTTCCGGCCACGCGGGGATCAGCGCACAATCTAATTTCGATAAATCCGGCGGACATAATTACAGCACATATGCCATCCGCATGGGCGCATACGACCGCAACATTCTGCGGAAAACTGTGAAAGAGAATAAAAAATACGTTGAGATGAATTTGCTGGGCACATTGCGGTATCAGAAATTCCTTTGGTTTGATAAATCCAATACGTTGTCGGGCACTCTAAGAACCATCGATGCCGCTAAAACGGACCCTGCCGTAGCGGGTATCGCGATCAATTTGTCCGGCATGGACATCAATCGGGAATTGGCCTGGGAGGTGCGTGAAAAACTAAAAGATTTCAAAACATCCGGCAAACATGTCATTGTTTACATTGATCGCGTCGGCATCATCGATTATCATTTCGCTACCATCGCCGATAAGATCATACTCGACCCGGCAGGCATGATCGCCCTGGAAGGTTTCGTAATGGGACGAACTTTCCTGAAGGGAACTTTGGACAAGCTCGGGATCGGATACGACGAGTGGCGATTTTTCAAATATAAATCGGCTAATGAAACGCTTTCAAGTGATAAAATGTCGGAAGGCGACCGTGAACAACGCCAAAAATTGATCGACGATTTATACCAGCTTGTCAAATCCGAAATTTGCTACGCACGGAAGATCGCTCCGGAAAGATTTGACGAATTGGTAGATAATGAATTTCTCTTTATGCCTCAGGACGCCGTAACAGCAGGCCTTGTTGATGGATTAGGACGATGGGACGAAGTGAAAAATATGATCAAAAAAATTGAAGGCACCGAAAAACCTTTCATGCGTTCACGCATGCTGGAGGCCTTCATGCTGCCTAAAGACGATTATTGGGGAGAAAAGCCGCAGATAGCGGTGATCTATGCGTTAGGTGAATGCGCTATGGATCAGGGTATCAAGGCACGCAAACTCGTGAAGGTCGTTGAGAAAGCGGCGAACGATAAACGCATCAAAGCGATCGTATTCCGCGTGGACTCGCCCGGAGGCGATGCCATGGCGTCGGACATTGTGGCCGAAGCGTTGCGCACCGCCAAATCCAAAAAGCCCGTCATCGTCTCGCAAGGATTCGTTGCCGCATCGGGCGGATATTGGCTGTCCATGTATGCCGATACGATCGTAGCTTCGCCGCAAACGATCACCGGCAGTATCGGTGTCATCGGCGGATGGCTTTACAATAACGGGTTAAAAGAAAAAATGGGCATGACAACGGATTTTGTCAAAGTCGGAAAACATGCCGATCTGGGATTCGGTTTCGGACTGCCTTTTATCGGTGTGGGTCTGCCAGACCGCAATATGACGCAGGAGGAGCGCGCCAAAGCGGAAAAATTCATCACAACTTTTTACAAGGAGTTTGTCACCAAAGTTTCTACAGGAAGGAAAAAAACTTACGATGAGATCCACACCATCGCGCAGGGCCGTGTCTGGTCGGGCCTGGACGGAAGGAAGAACGGACTGGTGGATGTTCTGGGAGGACTTGAAACCGCTATCCAGATCGCAAAAGACCGCGCCGGATTATCCAAAGAACCGGTTTCAATCATCGAGTTGCCGAAACCGGATGCGCTTGATCCTAACTTTTTCATGCCTAAATTTTTTGGCGTAGAATTTCAAAAAAACAAAGTGGTCGAACATTTGAAGTTCCGTCTCGATCATAACGGCGAACCGATGCCGATACTTCCGTTGGAAGACACAGAATTAGAATAAGATGAACGAAAAACAAAAAATACTAGCCGATGCCAGGAAATTTCTCCGCCAACAGGAAGAAATGTACGGCGGCGATGTGCAGATCGAAAAGAATACCTCAACTCAAAAGACCAAACTGAAAGAGGAAGTGAAAAAAACCAAACAGGCCAATCATTTAGCGGTAAGCGAACCGGTATCCGGGCGGCTTGAGACGCTGCCCACCTTGGTAGAATTGCAGAAAACCGTTTCAGCATGTACCAAATGCAAACTATGCAAAACCCGCACTCAAACCGTTTTCGGTTCCGGCAATACGAAAGCCGTTATTATGTTCATCGGAGAAGCGCCCGGCGCGGATGAAGATGCGCAAGGCCTGCCATTCGTCGGCCGCGCAGGACAATTGCTCACCAAAATGATCGAGGAGCCGCGTTCGCTCGGACTTCCGCGCAGCGCAGTGTATATTGCCAATATCCTTAAATGTCGCCCGCCGGAGAATCGTAAGCCGCAGCCAGACGAAATCGAACAGTGTGAACCTTATCTGATCGCACAGATCGAAAACATCAGGCCCAAGATCATATGCGCACTTGGCGCTACCGCGGCTAACACGCTTCTCAATAACTCTTTATCCATGGGGGCGATGCGCGGCCAGACATACGATTACCACGGAACACCCTTGCTTGTCACGTATCATCCCGCCGCGCTTCTGAGGAATCCGAACTGGAAACAACCCGCGTGGGAAGACATGCTGCGTTTGCGCGCCATATACGAGGAGAATATTAAATAATGGCGCGTCAGGAAAAAGGAGTTCCTTACTCCACGGTATTGAAGAATCTGAAAAAAGGCGACATTGCGCTCAATTATTTGTTCTATGGAGAAGAATTATTTTTAGCCGATGAACTGATTGATACCATCGTTTTGAAGACTTTCAATGCTGAAAAGGACGATTTTAATCTTCATGTTTTCTATGGCAAAGAATCAAAAGGCGAAGACATCCTGAATGCGGCGATGAGTTTCCCGATCATGGCTGAAAGAAAAATCGTCATCCTCAAAGATGTTGAGCAACTCGATAAGAACAGCGTTGAGTCACTGACCGAATATTTCAAGAACCCGCACACATCGACCGTCTTCATTGCGGTAAGCGGAAAGGCGGACTTCCGGAAGAACCCCTTCAAGACCCTGGAACAAAAAGCGGTGTGCGTTGAACTTAAAAAATTAAATGACCGGGACATACCCGATTGGATCGTAACACACGCGTCGCTGAAAGGGAAAGAGATCGAACCGCGCGCCGCCATGTTGATGGCCGCACGAAGCGATGTGTCGATGCGGGACCTTTCGAACCAGATTGAAAAATTGTGTACTTTTATAGGGTCGCGCAGTACCATTAATGAAGAGGATGTGGAATCGGTCATCGGCATCTCGCGCCAATACAATATCTTTGAATTATCCAACGCGATCGGCAAAAAAGATCTCGCGCGGGCAATCTTCATTTTCAACCAGATGTACTATTTCGGCGAACAGCCCGTAGGTATGATCGTCATGCTGCATCGTCAGTTCGTCTTTCTGTGGCAGATCTGCGATAAACGTGAAGCCGGACGGCCGTTAAAAGAGATCGAAAATTTCATGATGACCCAATACCGGATTTACCCGACTTATTTTCAAAATGACTATTGGCCGCAAGCGCAGAATTATACGGTTCACGAGATTCAAAATTGTTTTGGTTATCTTCTGGATGCCGATACTCAGCTGAAATCCAGCTCCGTTAAGAACGACCTGATCATGCAAAAACTCATTTTCCAACTGATCCGCGGAAATGCCTTATGAGTTCGGACGAGTCAAAATCCAAAAGCGTCATTAAGAAAGAAGATCTCAGGGAATTGGTGCGCACGCCGCACCTGGTCAAACAGGCGCTTAAAAGTTATGAAAAACTGGCGGATGAAGAGGTGATCAAGAAATTCCAGCAAGGCGATCTGGTGGCGTTCGATGTAGTGGTAGCGCGATACAAGGAACAACTGATCAATTATGTCTACACTTTTGTCGGCGACAAATCGGATGCTGAAGATATCGTTCAAGATACGTTCGTGAAGATTTATCGGTTCAGACAATCCTATAAGAATATTGCAAAATTCTCAACATGGATCTATACCGTTGCGGGAAATCTGGCAAAAAGCGAATTACGCAAACGAAAACGGCAGCAGTTGTATCCGATCTCCAGTTTGAATAACGGCGATAAAGAATTCGAAGCGGTTGAAACACGCATTAACTCTGATGAAATGACCGACTCTTCCGTGAAAAAGGACCTGATCAAAAAGGCTATCATGACCCTGCCGGATCATTATCAGGACGTGATTCGCATGCGCGAGATAGAGAATCTATCCTACGAAGAGATCGCGGCGTTGACCAAGCTGCCGATCGGCACTGTCCGCTCACGTATCAACCGCGCACGGATCCGTCTGCAAAATAAACTCAAATATCTCATTGAGAAATAATTCAACAAGGAATCGATTTGAAAAAAGAAAAAAATTCATTTTCGCATGTGGATTCGTCCGGCAAAGCTCGAATGGTGAATGTGTCAACAAAAAATGATTCGATGCGTGTGGCCGTTGCACACGCAAGGATTTCCATGAATAAACATTCATTTGAGCAAGTCATAAAAGATAAAAACAAAAAAGGCGATGTTATTGGAACGGCCAATCTTGCCGGCATACTGGCAGCAAAAAAGACAAGCGACCTGATCCCGCTGTGCCATCCGCTAAATATTTCACACGTATCACTCGAATTCAAACTAGATAAAAGAAGTCAAAGTATCGAGATCATCGCCATATGTGAACTCAACGGTAAAACCGGCGTGGAAATGGAGGCCTTGACGGCGGTCACCGTTGCCGCTCTCACATTGTATGACATGTGTAAAGCGGCTGATCAAAGTATGGAAATTTCGGAAATCCATCTCATCAAGAAGACCGGCGGACGTCACGGAATTTATGAACGTAAAAACCGGCAAAGGAAAGGTGCGAATTGAAATTTTTGCATACGATTGTTACACTTTTTGTTCTTAAATCTTTTTCTCCCGTATTTGGTCAAACCACGCTCATTGGAGAGGATAATGCCTACAAGCTGACGTATCTGGGGATTCCTGCCGTCAACATCTATCTTTCCGTTCCTGATACCGTGACGATCGACGAAAAACGGACATTCCATGTTCTTGCCGTAGCCCGAACGAATGCCCTTTTCTCGCCTTTTTATACTTTAGAGAACCGATATCACACGTACATCGATGCGGAATCTGGATTGCCTGTTAAATTTACCAAAGATATTCATCAAAGCACTTTGGATCAGCACGGCGAGATTACTTATGACCAGAACAATATGGTTGCGATTTATGAAGGAGGCCGTTTCTCTTCGCAAGTGAAAAAATCGATCCAGGAAAATACCCATAATCTTTTTTCGATGATCTATTTCTTAAGGCGCGGAAAATTAGAGTCGGGTCAAAGATTCACTCTCAATCTCGATGTGGAATCGGAACCTTGGAAGGTGACTGTGACCGTCATGGCCAGAGAAACGGTCAGCATTGCGGGTGTTGCTCGGGAAGCACACAAAGTGTCTTTTCAATTCACGCCGGTCAAAGAAGAACTCAAGCGAAAGCATACGGATATACTTACCCGCAGAGTGGCCACGAGTGCTACGCGGCTTTATTTCTGGATCGGCGCCGCAGAGCCGTTTCATTTCCTCAAAGTCGAATACGATATGTCCCCTTTCAGCGCCTACACGACGCTGGTCAGCAAATAGACATCAATCTTTGAATATCCGATCCATGAATTTGTAGTACGCTTTTTCATTGACCGGACATATCTCTGTCATCGTCGAAAGCGCGATGTCATAATTGAAGAACGATTTATTGGCACTCAGCTTCAGGTAATCTTCCTTGAACTGCCATTCTTTGTGGAGAGCGGGATCGATTTCTTTTGGGAATTTGCCGACATAAAGCTCGATCGTACTGTGACCGTAACACGGACATGCAAGATAATCTTTATTCACTTTATTCAAGTGATTCAATATAGCTTGTTTGTCCAGTACGTAGACCTGCCCGACGCGCTTGCCGAAACCGTACCAGACTTTGGACGAGAACTGGTAATGTGTGAACAAGGGGTCGCGCCATCTCAGATCAACGCAGCGGTCGTAACACCCAAGAAAGTCCGGATATCGGCTCATCTTGTTCACGCCGCAGTAGTCGCCTGAGTTCAGCGTTTTTCGATGACCCCAGTACTGTTTGTACGATGCGTACCATATCTCAAAATCATTCTTTGAAATCTCGTCGCCTTTGAAATTTAGCTTGGTGTTTTTCCATGTTCCCACAACGTCATACAACTCGTTAAATTTCGGAAAATCTGTTTTGAAGTAGATCGTCCGATAAAATGTGACGCCGCGCTCGTCGACAAGTTCTGCGAAGTGCGCGTTCTTTCGGGCAATTTCTAATGCAAGTTCAAAGTTCGGAGAATGGACTAATTCGAATTCTAACACCAGGTACCATCCTCGATCGACCCAGCGCAGGATTTCATCCTTATCAGGTTTGGGCAAAGTCTCTTTCTTTTGGCTTAAAGTTCTTTTCATCATTATATCCAAAAAAGAAGGCTATTCCCGGATCGGGAATAGCCTTGCAACAAAATTTAGATTCCAAACTATTTCGAACCGGTCGGTAATTGTAATGTCATTCCGACGAAAGGCGTCACATAACGTTTAGCCTTGAACCCGTCCTTATCCTTATTCTCCACAAATGTCCACTTGTAGTCCACGCCGGCCTGAACAACGAACGGGCCCGTCTGATACGCCTGGTACGCCAGGATCATATGCGCAATTGAGCGTTGATCTAATTTAAACGCATCACCTAATTTATCCAGATTGGCTTTATCATACGTTCCGCTGATGACCACTTTCGGGATCAGGTCCGGAGCTGCCATACCTAAGTGTACCATCGCCCCGTCAGTGCTTTTGAGTTTGTCAGGAATCGACATGCCGCCGATGACCTGGATCTTGCCGATAAAGTTGGCGAGAAGTTCACCATAAGTTCCCTGAACGCCTTTCGAAAAAACGAGGGCTTGTGCTTTGGGTGAACCATTCAACTTACCGATCTCATACGTAGCGTCAAAATACTGAGGCAGGAAATTATCGCTGTAAAAACGTCTTTCGATCTTCACATTCATATTAAAAACGTCGGCCACAAAATTGAACTTGAAATTAACGCCTACTGCAAAACCTTTACCGGCGCCATAAGATGCGCTCGTATCTTCAGCGTATTGTGTCAGTTTATCGTTCTTCAGAATAGCCGCATATTCCATGTACGGCGTGATCTTAAGAAAGGAAGTTTCAACCACGCTCACGCCGACGTCCGCGCCGAGCTCCGTGATATTATACAAGGCATCTTTGTCGCGATCGGTGATATAGGTAACGCCGAATTCCGTCGTTTTCAGGATCGGCATATCGGTGGTCTTAAGCGGACGAACGTACGGGCGCACGCCGAAAACAGCAAAGCGATTGAAATCGCTGTATACGGCTTCCAAGCCAAAACGTAAATCATAATTCAAATCGACGTTTGCGCCAATTTTTCGTTTGTCGAAGCTCACCGCATTCGTAAAATTATACATGATCAGGCCATATCCGAGGGATGTTCCGGTAATATCGCCGATGCGCACATACACGGGATCTTCGTGTTTCACGCCGTATCGTATATATCGAATGACACGCAAAGCGCCGATACCCCCTTTGTATTCATCTGTACGGAATTTGCCGTCCGTGCTGAACATCAAAGGCACATCCAAACCCACGCCGAATTTTCCAAAGGCCAATTCCGGCTGAAGCCGCATGCTGATGTATGTTTTTCCACCGATAATTGTAGTACCGATTGGTACCGTCACTTGGTTCCCGCCCATATTCTCACCAAAACCCTGAGCATGGAGCGTGAAAGCGAATAAAAACAACATTCCAAAAGCAAACGCATAAACACGTCTACACATAATTCCTCCAAATTAATTAATACAAATAATCTGAGTACATGACGAACTGGATGTAAAGGTAAAACGATAGCCTCTTAAAAGCAATAATTTTTATAAACTTAAACCGATAATTATTTTTTCCGTATAATATTTTACGGATTTTTTCACCGTTTATAGCGTTGACCTTAAAAGCCCGCTAAATATTGTAAGTATAGGTTTTATGGGTATGAAATATCTTGACTATCGTTGGTTAATTCTCTATATTTTTTAAACCAGTTAGGGTTTTTGTTTACTGTTTTTTTTGGGAATAGCCGGTCTTTTGATTACCAAACCGGATTTTTCCCGTGATCTTTTGGAGTGTGTATGAAAAATAACTTTTCGAGCCGTGTTCAACTGGTCGTAAAACTCTCACAGGAGGAAGCGATCCGTTTAGGTCACGATTATATAGGTACGGAACATTTGTTATTGGGTTTGATCCGCGAAGGCGAAGGTGTGGCAGTGAAAGTTCTGAAGAATCTGGGCGTAGAACTGGAAAAGCTAAAACGCACGATCGAAGATATGGTAAAGCCCACTACGGAGAATACCGTCATCGGCAATCCCCCGCTTACTAAGCGCGCCGAAAAAATATTGAAATCCACGTATCTCGAAGCAAAGAATTATAAATCCGATGTGATCGGCACCGAGCACCTGCTTTTATCGCTGGTCAAAGAAAAAGACTGCCTTGCCGCACAAGTATTGAGCATGTTCAATATTGATTATGAAATAATCAAAAGGGAGTTGACGAATATCATGAGTGGTACATTTACCCCGAGTAGTTCCACCAACAAGAAAACCGAACCGCGCAAAAGTAAAACTCCCGCGCTGGATCATTTCGGACGCGATCTGACGCAATACGCGGAAGAAGGCAAGCTGGATCCGATCATCGGGCGCGAAAGCGAGATCGAACGTGTTGCACAGATCCTCTCACGCCGCAAGAAAAACAACCCCGTTCTGATCGGCGAGCCAGGCGTCGGGAAAACGGCCATTGCCGAAGGCCTAGCGCTTCGAATCATCCAGAAAAAAGTTCCCCGTGTCCTGCACGGAAAACGCGTAGTGACGCTCGACGTCGGCGCGCTTGTCGCCGGAACAAAATACCGGGGCCAATTCGAAGAACGCGTCAAAGCGATCATGACGGAACTTGAAAAAACGGACGACGTGATACTTTTTATCGACGAATTACACACGATTGTGGGCGCCGGCGGCGCAAGCGGATCCCTGGACGCGTCGAATATGTTCAAGCCTGCGCTGTCGCGCGGTGAATTGCAGTGCATCGGAGCCACGACGCTTGATGAGTACCGCCAATATATCGAAAAAGACGGCGCTTTGGAACGACGCTTCCAGAAAGTGATCATCGACCCGCCTTCGGTTGAAGAGACGATCGAGATCCTTCGCCAGATAAAAACGAAATACGAAGAGCATCACAGGGTTCAATATACAGACGATGCGTTGGTGCAGGCCGTCAAACTCTCAGACCGTTATATCACCGATCGTTATCTGCCGGATAAGGCGATTGACGTCATGGATGAATCGGGTTCACGCTCGCATATCATGAATATCGTGGTGCCGCAACGTGTACTGGATATCGAGGCCGAAATCGAAAAAGTCAGAACCGAAAAAGATGCGGTCATCAAAAATCAGAAATTTGAAAAAGCGGCCGAATTGCGCGACGTCGAAAAACGGCTGAACGAACAATTACGCGCAGCTAAAGAGGAATGGGAAAAACGCGAAGAAAATCAGGTGGTCGAAGTAGGCGAAGAGCAGATCGCCCATGTCGTATCGATGATGACCAGTATTCCGGTTAGCCGCGTGGCGCAGTCGGAATCAGAAAAACTCCTGAAAATGGAAGACGTCCTGAAAACGCGTATCATTGCGCAGGATGAAGCGGTTAAATCCGTTACGCGTGCGATCCGCAGAACCCGCGCCGGTCTCAAGGACCCGAATCGGCCGATCGGCTCTTTCATATTCCTCGGTCCAACCGGCGTCGGAAAAACCCAATTTGCTAAAGAACTTGCCAACTATCTCTTTGAAAGTCCGGACGCATTAGTTCGTATCGATATGTCGGAATATATGGAGAAATTCTCAGTGAGCCGTCTGGTCGGCCCTCCTCCGGGGTATGTAGGTTATGAAGAAGGCGGCCAGCTTACCGAGAAGATTCGCCGTAAGCCGTATAGCGTGGTATTACTCGATGAAATCGAAAAAGCACATCCGGATGTATTCAATATTTTACTTCAGGTTCTGGATGACGGCATTCTCACCGACAGCCTGGGCCGCAAGGTCAGTTTTAAGAACGTGGTCGTGATCATGACGTCCAATATCGGCGCACGCGACATGAACAAGACCGGCGCCTTCGGTTTCTCCGCAAAGAACGATGCGGAAGACGAATACACGCGCATGAAATCTAAGGTCGAAGAATCGGCCAAAAAATTGTTCAATCCGGAATTCATTAACCGTATTGACGAGATCATTGTTTTCAAATCGCTCGACAAAGAGGCCGTATTGAAGATCATCGACGTATCCATGGGCGAAGTAGAACAGAAACTCAAAGAACGGAATCTGCAGATCACGTTGAGCAAGGAAGCTAAAGAATTCATAGCCGAAAAAGGATTTGACCCGGTGTATGGCGCGCGCCCGCTTCGAAGAGCCATCCAGAAATACCTGGAAGATCCGGTTGCGGAGCAATTATTAAAAGGCGTTTTCAGCGACGGTAGCCATATTTCCGTTGAACTGAAGGGCGAAGAACTTACATTTGGCGAAGTTGCACCCGAACCTGCTCCGGATGAAGTAAAGTAACCAACGATAAGGGATTTACGATATGTTATTCGGAAAGAAAAAGAAAAGAAGAGAAGGCGCTTTGGATGACGTTTCCATTATGGAATCGATCAAGACGCTGGTTGTCAATGACGGCGTCACGGTTGACCGTATCAATTGGGACGGTTCAACCAGCACGGTGTCCGGGCGCGTCAGTCTCGTGAGCAATCATTTTGACCGGTTCGGCGTCGTAGATGAAGGATCCGGCGAGTCAATGGAGTTTTCAATCGAGGACGGCGACATCGCCCATATAAAACGTATTGCCATCAGCATCGACATCGACGAAACCCAGACCGAAAGTTACATGCCGGTAGAAACGATCATCGAACTCCTCGAGGCGCTCGATCACGGCGACATGGTCTCCGTCTCCTATTACGACCCTTACAAAGGGAAAGGCGTTTCCGTTAAAGGCGCGATCACGCTGAAAGATGAATACAATAAACTCTTTGCCGTGGAATTTGACAATGCCAGCGGTGAAAAAGAAGAAAAACATTTCGATCTTAATACCGACAAGATCATCGATATTATCATCAATTAAGATTTTTTGTTTTAAATGAAAAACCCGTTGTTCACAATGAACAACGGGTTTTTTTATTTTTGTGTTTCAGTTTTACTTATGACCTGTCGTGATCGTTTCCAGCCCATGGGCATTCGGCCCCATCTCATTACGCCGCAATAAAAATGCAAACAACAATCCGAAGAAACCGAGACATGAGAATATCAGCATGCCCAAGGTATACCCGCCCGGATTTGACGCCCCGGCGCCGGAATAATCATTGGCCCAGCCTATCATCAGATTAAATCCTGCAAGCCCGATATTTTGTATCAGCGTCATGAGGCCGTATGCAGTACCCAGTTTGGACTGATCAACGATATACGCTACCGAAGGCCACATCACCGCAGGAATGAGCGAAAACGCGATACCCATCATGGCCATGGGAACATACAACGACACTTGCGTATAGGCCATGATCAGATACACCGGGATCAATAAGAGCGAACCGAACATCATGAACAGCGCACGTTTTCCGACCTTGTCAACGAGCAGGCCGAATAACGGCGTAGCAATCATAGCAAAGAGCGTCAGCATGCTCGACAAGAATCCGCCTAATTCCCTCGTCGTTCCGTGCGCATCCATAAAGAACTTGACCGCAAATGTTTGGAAAGGAAAAATCCCGGAATAAAAAGTGATACATAACGCAACGATGAACCAATAAGAGGTGCCGAACTTAAACAGATCAGCAAAAACAACTTTATCAGTAGCCCCGGCCTCGCCCAAAGAATAGTCTTTCTCCGATTTGACCTCCATGATCCAATACAAAATTGCACCGGCAACACATATCACCCCAAAGAAAACGGAGATAATGAGCGGCCACTGCCAGCCGTTATAAAAATCCGATGCCCACGTTGGTGAATTTAATGCGGCAAACGACCCCAGGCGTGCGATCGTCAGATTGACGCCGAACGCGAAACTGAGTTCTTTTCCTTTAAACCATTTCGCGATCGCCGTCGTCACGGCCACGATCATCGATTCAGCGCCAAGCCCGAAAACCAATCGTCCCGCGGCCATGACCCAAAGTTCTCCGGTCGCCGCCGTGATCACCGCCCCCAGCAGACAAAGCAAGGCAAAAAGGAACGTGGCTTTTCGAGTACCGATGCGGTCGATGACCACGCCGCCGATCAGCACCATAAAAATATTGGGAATGCTGTAAATGGCCTGGAGCAGGCCGATATCAGAATCGGAAAAACCAAGCTGGCTGCTCAAAAGGTCCGCAAGCGGGCTGATGCAGTCATACACATAGTAATTACCGAACATCGCGAGACTAATGAATATCAGAACGGCCCAGCGAAACAGACGCGGCGGCAACGGTTTTATTTGTTGATCTTTTTGTTCAGAGGTCATGTCTTCCTTTACAAATTGCTTGTGTTAACGGGCATTCTTCAAAATGGCGATCAGGAAGTTCCAGAACTTCTCAACGGTATCGATATGGATCTTTTCATCCGGCGAATGAACGCCTTCCAGCGTCGGGCCGAATGAGATCATATCCATGCCAGGGTATTTCTCGCCGATGATACCGCATTCGAGACCCGCATGAATCGCTTTGACCAAAACCTCTTTGCCGTAGAGAGATTGATAAGTCGCTTTAGCAACTTTCAGAATTTCAGATTTCATATCCGGTTTCCAGCCCGGATAGCCGTCGGCCGTTTCATATTCCGCACCGGCCATATCAAAGATATTCCTCACCGTCGCGCAGATCTCCTCGATCTCAGACGCCACAGAACTTCTCTGGCTCGTGATCAGGTTTACTTTCTTGCCTTTGGTCTCGATGATCGCCACGTTGGTCGAAGTTTCAACCAACCCCGGAATGTCTGCGCTCATTTTTGTCACGCCGTGCGGCAGAGCCGAAAGCGTTTGAAGTATCCTTTTCTGTGATCCTTTCTTCATCACTTTTGCTTTTTTTGACTTGATCTCAGAAAGTGTGATGGAAAGATCAGGATCAACCGTTTCAATTTCTTTTTTCAGTACTTCAAGGCATTGCCCTACTATTTTTTTAGAGTCGTCCAGACTCTTTTTAGGAACGGCAATGACCGCATCAGCCTCGCGCGGAATCGCATTGCTTTTATTGCCGCCGTTTACTGAAGAAATCCTTACGCCGATCTCTGTCAAAGCGGACAATACGCGCGCGATGATTTTAAGTGAATTCCCTCTGCCTTTGTCGATCTCAAGACCCGAATGTCCGCCTTTGAGTCCTCTTACTTTCAGTTCACACAGCTGCATGCTCGCGGGAGCATTATCAAACTCAACTTTCCATGTCCCGATGGTATTCTTTCCACCGGAACAACCAACATACACCGCGCCTTCTTCTTCTGAATCGAGATTCATCAAGGTTTTACTTTCGAGAAAATCAGAACCGAGGTTGTTTGCGCCGGTTAAACCAGTTTCCTCATCCACCGTAAATAAGAACTCCAGCGGACCGTGTTCGAGCGAACGGTCTTCCATGATGGCCAGATTGGTCGCAACGGCAATACCGTTATCGGCGCCGAGGGTGGTACCGTTGGCCATCAGCATATTGCCTTTACGAACCAGTTCGATCGGGTCTTTAAGAAAATCATGAACTTTATCGGAATTCTTTTCCGGCACCATGTCCAGGTGTCCTTGTAAGGCAATGCTTCGAAAATTTTCACGGCCAGACGTCGCAGGTTTTTTAACTACAACATTGCCAAATGAATCCGCTTTTGCGGCCAATCCCAGTTTTTTGGCCGTATCCAAAACATATTTGGTCATCGCCTCTTCGTGTTTCGACGGGCGTGGGATACGGGATATCTCGGCGAAATATTTCCAGACCAGTTCCGGTCTTAATCCTTCAATTGCTGATGACATATAGGTATTCCTTTAAAGACTAGTGGTTAATAAATGTTCATTTGGGATGATTTAGAGAAATAAATTTCTCACGCTGTAACATCAGAATAAACTTTCCAACGCGATCATACACCGGCTCTACAGATTCGCCGAAATATTCTTTCATTGCGTCCGCTATGGCCATCACGGATGTATTCCCATCGATCCGGCTCCAGACAAAACTGCCGTATGGATCGAGTTTGAGCCGAAAATGTTTCTTAGCCAGAAGCGGCTCGAAGTATTTTACGGCAAAACGGTTCTTGAATTTCGGGATCAACAGAGTGACCTTTTGATCTTCATTTGTTTCGCTTGAAACGTTACGCACCGGCGTAAGTTCCAGCAAATTTGTCTTTTTTTCTGTATCGGTCATAATGTATAAATATAAAAAAGAATTGCTACGTGTTTGGTCGTTCGATCAAACACGTAGCAAAAATTATTCAAATCGAGCCTTATTAGAAAACATTAAGTTAAAACACGGCCGTCGGAGGAGCCGGTTCATCTGCTTTTCCCGCATTCTTGATTGGCACCTGGATCAGGATAAAAATAATAACGGCAAATACGGCCAAACTGGTTATAAACGAAGGCTGCTGGAATATCGCAAAAAGCGGAATCTCCAGGAAGGCCAGTGTGGCAAAGACCAACCCGACCAATGCTTCTCCGGCTATAAGTCCCGCAGCAAGCAAGACCCCTGTATTTTCCACACGGGCTTTTTGTGCATCGTTATGATTTCTTTTTACATTCACTCTTTCTACGCCGCCTTTGATCAAGCCGCCGATGAAGATCGCAAATGTCGTTTCCAGCGGCAGATACATTCCTACGCTTACAAGCATCGGGCTTTTGACCTGCATCAGAATGAAAGCCGCTCCCATCAGCATGCCGACGATGATCAACGGCCAGGCCATTTCACCGCGAACGATACCTTGAGATAATAACGCCATTAAACTTGCCTGGGGCGCGGGTAATTTTGCTCCGCCAAATCCGCCTTCATATGGAGGATCGGCCATTTTGCCTGCGTTAATATCCCCTTGCTGCAATACCACCAAAGGAAGGAACATGACCAACGACGCCAACAGAACACCGAGTATATCCCCGACCTGCATTTTCCATGGAGTACCACCGAGAATATGTCCGACCTTTAGGTCCTGAAGCATTTCGCCTGCAACAGCGGCTGAGACGCAGACGACGGCGGCAACACCTAAAACAGCCGCTACGCCCGTCATACCTTTCATACCGAGAGCGACCATCAGAATGGCTGCAACCAGCAATGTCGACAAGGTCAAACCGCTGATAGGATTATTGCTGGAACCAATGATACCGACAAGGTAACCGGACACGGCGGCAAAAAAGAACCCTGCCACGATCATTACAACCGTTGCCACCAACGCGGCAACCACATCCTGTGCAAAATAATTGTAGATAAAAAACGTTGCGATCGCAGCGCCTAATATGCCGACGATGATCCAATTAAATTTGATATCCTCCTCAGTGCGGATCGCCGTATGTTCGCCCGTGGCCGCCTTTTTAACGTCGCCGATAGAACGTTTGATGCCGGTGATCAGGCTGTTACGCATTCTGAAAAGTGTAAAACCTGCGCCAACCAACATTCCGCCGATCGCGATCGGACGCACGATGAATTTCCAAACATTGGTGGACATCGTGATCCAGGAAGCTTCATCCGGCGTTTGTCCGTTCTGGAAAAGGGCCGGCATAAGAGAAGGAGCCAGGAAATAAGTAATAATCGGAACCAAAAGGCCCCATGCCAATAAGCCGCCGCTAAAGTTAAGCGAGGCCAGTTTAGGCCCGATAATGTATCCCACACCGATGTAAGCAGGGCTGACGCCGGGAGAACTAAGCACCATACCGCCCTCGGCCGTAGCGTTGCCGCTGCCGCGAAGGGGAATGGCCGTTTTGGTGAACGTTACAAAATGTTCCCAGGAAGCCGCAAAGAATTTGAATTGCCCCAACGCTTGGATGAGTGCGCCGATACCCATCGCACCGAAAAGAAATTTAGCGCCTGTGCCTCCGCTGCGTCCGGCTTTGTGAATTTCTGCAGCGGCAACCGACTCAGGAAAAGGCAGTTCGACATCCTCGACCATAACGCGGCGCAAAAGTGCAACGAACATGATACCCAGTATACCGCCGGCAAACATGACTGCCGATGCGATCAGATAATTTTCCAGCGTGTCAAATTTCAGCCAGATACCGGCAATAAAGAACGCCGGAATGGTAAAGATAGCTCCCGCCGCAATCGACTCGCCGATGGAACCTACAGTACGGGCAAAATTTTCTTCCAGGATCGTTCCTTTCATGATGCGCAGAAGCGCCATACCGATAACGGCGGCAGGATACGTAGCTGCTATGGTCATACCGGCTTTGAGGCCGAGATAGGCATTAGCCGCGCCGAGTACAACGCTCATCACGAGACCTATGATCAATGCTCGCAGGGTGAATTCTGCCATCGAGGTTTCCGCGGCCACAAACGGTACAAACTTGCCTCCTTGTCCGCCGGATGATTTACTGTCAGACATGACCATCTCCTTCAATTATTATTATATGTTGTAGTTGTTCGACATGAAATCTTTTATTTACTGGAATGACCCCCGTGGCGGGTTTTCAATGCAGTTAACAAAAGGATAAGAGTTTTTGAAATGACATTGAAAAATATAGAGATTGAACTCTTGAAAGTCAATTTCTTTTTGGGATTTGAGAACGGGTGTAAAATTTGGTGACATGCTTCCTTCAAGGACGACCCGTTTACGATGAAAGTGCAATTTACAGGTCATTTTATAAATTGATTTTAAATAAAAATATAAATACTATACCCACAGATACGGTACACCTGTATAATATCTCAAAGTATCTGAATTTTACGGAACTCTCTGGCATGGACAAACCAAAAATTCTCATCGTTGACGATGAAGCTGAAATATTACGTGTTTTGGAAAAGACGCTGGAAGACGATTTTGAGGTCGTAACGTGCGTTCGCGCCAAAGAGGCGCTCGCATTGATCGACGAATCGTTCCAGGTCATCCTGTCGGATCAGCGTATGCCTGAAATGAGCGGATCGGAGTTCTTCCGAATCGTACGTGAAAAATATCCGCAGATCGTACGCATCATCATGTCCGGGTATTCCGATATGAATGCACTGATCAGCTCCGTCAATCAGGGTGAGATTTTCCGCTACATCAACAAACCCTGGGAATTCCAGGAACTTCTCAACACGCTGAAGCTAGCTGTTGATAAACACAAAGAGACCATGGCGCATCGCAAACTTGTAGACGAGAACAAACATCTGATCGAACGCAACCGCGAAGTAGCGAGCCGCCTCACACAGACGATGGAAGAACTCAAACGCTTACAGATAGAACTCGCAAAGCTGAATAAAAAATCTTGATCAACTATTCCCCGCAATTTCCCCCATGATGAAAACTCCCCGTCTCCTGGTCAGCGATGCCCAGGGAAACATTTTTGATCTGCCGAATTTCCTCATGGCCGGCCGAAGCGCCCGTGATACGGTTCGCATCGATCCTAAGGATTTGATCGAACTTCCGGAGGGATCGCAATTATTCTTTCTCCCAAAACGGAAAGCCATAGGATTTAATGCCAAGACCGGCCGTAAAACCGTGATCAATGATCATTTTGCCGTTGCGGCATTCATACCTCCTTCATATACCCACTATCTGATGGCGGCTTACGAAATGACGGCGGAAGCCCCTCGACTGCCACTCCACTCCTACACAGCCGTCGGCTGGCTCAACGGAAAATTTTACGTCCCTGCCGTTCACATCGATAAAGACATCAAGCAACTCCCTACCTCCTTTGACGATGAAGATGTGACAGCGCGCGTCGCAGAAAAGATCCAACAATTTCCACGCAACCGCCTTATCACTCATCACGGACGCATTTGTGCAATGCAGTACGGCTGCCCAAATGCCAAGAATTTTTTCCTGAACCGATGGGAAGCCCCATTGGCTGTTGCTTCTGCATGCAATGCGAATTGCGTCGGCTGTATTTCATTCCAGCCGAAGGAATCCGTTTCCTCTCCGCAGCAGCGACTGGATTTTCTTCCAACCGTGGAAGAGATCGTGGAAATGGCGGTCCCGCATCTTGAAACAGCCGAACGGGCAATCGTGAGTTTCGGACAGGGGTGCGAAGGCGAGCCTCTGCTTCAGGGCGCACTGATCGAAAAGTCTGTCCGTGAGATCCGCAAGACCACCTCCCGCGGCGTCTTGCATATTAACACAAACGGCAGCCGTCCGGATCTGATCGAACGCCTTTTTGACGCCGGCCTGGACAGCATTCGCGTCAGCACCAACAGCGCGCAGGAGGATCTATATCACCGTTATTACAAACCGAATAATTATCGATTTCAGGACATCGTCGCATCCCTGATGGCTGCCCGGAGAATGAATAAATTCGCTTCAATTAATTATTTCGTCTTCCCGGGCATTACCGACAGCGAAAGAGAGACGGATGCGTTGCTGGATCTGATCGGTAAAACGCAGGTGCACTTGATCCAATGGCGCAATTTTAATATCGATCCGGAATGGTATCTCAGCGACGTTTGTTATGACTACCATTCAAAAGCGATCGGCGTTCGGACGCTGATGGATAAGATACGCTCCGAATTCCCGAAAGTACAATTTGGATATTTGAATAAATGTTCCGATGATATTCAGGCCCTCAAACCCGAAAAACTTAACGTATAACGGAAACCATCATGCTGATATCTTTCAAAGAGATCCCGGATATGTCCGCGAAATTGTTCCTTGATTATTTGTACGATTTTTCAAGAACGGAGACATTCTATCCATACGATTTCAAGAACGCCGAAACGTGGAAAACCTTGTTACCCAAAGTCAGCTCAAAAAATCCGGAGCACCGCAAAACCCTGGCCGCAACGCTTCTGCATCAGAATACGCGATTCGGAAATTCTGAAAAGGCTTTGCAGAATATCCGGCTTTTGGAAAATGCAAATTCAGTTGCTGTCGTAACGGGTCAACAGATGGGGCTTTTCGGCGGGCCGCTTTATACCATATATAAAGCGTTGGGAACGGTCAAACTGTGCGAGATGTATCAGGAACAGTTCCCGCAGTTTCAGTTTGTACCGGTTTTCTGGATGGAACTGGAGGACCATGATTTCGAAGAGATACGTTCGATGCAACTATTCAATATAGAAAACGATATCCGGGTTATTTCTTACAACGGACCGGATGGCGAGAACAAATCGAAAAGCCCCATCAATTCGATCACACTCAATGAGGATATTCAACGTGTTTTAGAAGAAGTGAAAGCTGCGCTGAACACAACTGACTTCTCCGCGCAATGGATCGCACCTTTGGAAGCCTCGTATCAACAAGGCAAAAGTATCTCGGATGCGTTTGGGCAATGGATGGCCTCTTTGCTTGGAAAATTCGGACTCATCCTCATGGACCCGTCAGACGCCGCGTTCAAGAAATTGACCGCGCCGGTATTCAAAAAAGAATTGGAAAATACGGCTGACATTCACAACTTGCTGATGGAACAAAGCTCCGCCCTGAAAGCGGGCGGTTACGGTGTTCAGGTGGAGAACGAACCGACTAACCTGTTCCTCAGGGACAGCGGCCATTCTAAACATGCACTTAACAAGAACGGGTATGACAAGTTCAAGATCAAAGCGGAGGATCTTGCCGCTCATCATGATGAATTAATGCGACTGCTTGAAACTGCTCCGGAACGCTTCATACCCAACGTTATTCTACGTCCGATCGTTCAGGATCATCTGCTCCCGACCTTTGCATACGTGGGAGGGCCCTCGGAGATCGCTTACTTCGGACAATTCAGGAAGGTCTACGAATTTTTTGGAATAACCGAACCACTGATCGTCCCGCGCCCTTTCATCACTATCCTCGAAAAGAAGATCAAAAAGGCTGTGGACAAATACGGCCTGACTATGGAACATGTTTTTAGCAAAAAAGGCGGTGTAGTCGACGAAA
The DNA here is from genome assembly GCA_964535295.1 of uncultured Bacteroidota bacterium. GTDB lineage: Bacteria > CLD3 > CLD3 > SB21 > SB21 > SB21. The sequence goes on along the minus strand of CAZHUW010000009.1, from coordinate 10,802 downwards.
TAGCATCAGCGGGTTCCGAAAAATCGGTTGCCAGCGAAATTGGCCTTTTCAGCATAAAATTCCGTCAGCACTTTGAGGAGATCGAAAAAAATCTTGTGTCGGTTGACGCCAGCCTCAAAGGCGCGGCTGAAACAGCATGGGACAAGATCGATAAAGCGGTGAAAGTTTTGAAAGACAAAACCGCCGAGGCTGAAAAGCGGAAGAACGAACTCACGTACAGCCAGCTTGGCAAAGCCGTACGCCACATTTTTCCCAATGACCAATTCCAGGAACGGGAGATCAATGCGCTGTATTATCTGAATAAGTATGGACCCGCATTTCTCGATACTGTCTATGAAAAAATGGACGTTTCCGGCGATGGCCATCAGGTCATTGATTTATAAAACAAAACTAAAACCTTTGCATTTTTTTTTGGTTTTATATACCTTTTGTTCAGTTCCTATCTGTTACTATTCTTTGAATTATAAGATTCTTATTCCGTCGGCATTTCCTTACTACAATTAAATAAATCATTAACTGAGCCCTGAATCCTTTAACAGGAGTTACGCGATGAATGCCACCAAGCAACCGGCAGTGCCTTCTTTGGCGCACCTTTTTTACCGAAGTGAAGCAAATTACGGTCCTCATACCATGTATATGAGTAAACGTAATGACGTTTACCGGGGTTTGACCTATCAGCAGGTCGGCGTGATCATTCGTAACCTGGCTCTGGGCCTTGCATCATTCGGTGTGAAGAAAGACGATAAAGTTTCCATTCTTTGTCCAACGCAGGAAGAATGGGCGATGACCGATTTCGCAATACTGTCGCTGGGCGCTGTGACCGTTCCGATCTATCCGAATCTGCCCTCGAAACAGGTTGAATACATCGTACAGAACTCAGATTCCAAAGTGATCTTCGTTTCTGATCAGGAACAATTGGCCAAAGTCATCGAAGTAAAAAATAACTGTCCCACGCTGACCCATGCCGTTTTGGTCACGGCGGACGATAAGAAAAAAGATTATGTGATCCATTTCAGCGAACTGCAGGAAACGGGAAAAAAGTTCGGCGCCTCCCATCCCAATTATATCGAAGACGCGCTCAGCAAAATCTCTCCGAAAGACCTGGCCACGATCATTTACACATCCGGAACGACGGGCATGCCCAAAGGCGTGATGTTGTCACATAATAATATTCTGAGTAATTCACTCGCGGCGGTGCAGGTCGCAAGGATCGGTCCTGAGGATACACTCTTGTCCTTCCTTCCTCTTGCGCATAGTTTCGAGCGTATGGCGGGACATTTTATGCCGATCTCGCAGGGCTGTGCCATCGCTTATGCGGAGAGTATCGAAAAAGTTCCGCAGAACATGGATGAGGTCAAACCGACGATCATGTGTGCGGTTCCACGTTTGTATGAAAAAATTTATAACCGCGTCCAGGAAGGCCTTCAGACGGCGCCGGCGCTGCGAAAGAAAATTTTTGCTTGGGCGATCCGGGTTGGCGAAGAAGCGCGCAGAACCAAGAAAAAAGGATTCAGTTACAAACTGGCGCATAAACTCGTTTATTCCAAATTACATGCGCGTTTCGGCGGACGATTGAAGTTCTTCGTTTCCGGCGGCGCCCCGCTCTCCAAGGAGATCGGCGAGTTCTTTGCAAATATGGGCATGATGATCCTTGAAGGATACGGGTTGACTGAAACATCTCCCGTCATCACGGTCAACCGTCCGGAACTCTTTAAACTCGGTACCGTCGGCCCTGTGATCGACGGGGTTGAGGCCAGGATCGCGCCGGACGGTGAAATTCTCACCCGGGGCCCTCACGTCATGTTAGGATATTATAAGAATGAAGAAGCAACCAAAGAAATGATCGATCCGGACGGATGGCTTCATACCGGCGATATCGGCTATTTTGACGACGATAATTACCTTGTCATTACCGATCGCAAAAAGAACCTGATCGTCACCTCCGGAGGTAAGAATGTTGCCCCGCAGCCGATTGAGACGCTTTTGGTTACTATTCCTTATATCGAACAAGCCATGGTTCTCGGCGATAAACGCAATTTCATCAGCGCCCTGGTAGTTCCTAACCTCGACCAACTCAGAAAATACGCTAAAGATCATAACATCCATTACAACAGCGATGAACAATTGATCGCCAATCAGGACATCTATAAAATGGTGGAAAAACTGATCCAAGAGGCTCAGGATCATGCCGGAGTCGCACGGTATGAGCAAGTGCGCAAATTCGCCTTCCTTCCGAAAGCTTTCTCCATTGAAAGCGGAGAATTGACCCCGACCCTGAAGATCAAACGTAATGTGATCACGGCCAATTTTATCAACATCATCGAATCGATCTATAATAAAGAAACCGAAAAACTCAACGAAAAAGACAGCACCAATTAACCACTGAAAGATCATGATCGACACTAAACATATTCTTACGGTCGGGGTTGATGACGACACCAAGGCCATCTACGACGATTATATCGGCCAAATAAACGAAAAGGTTACCATCTCTCCTGCGAACGCCAAGGCGGCTTTCAAGGGCCTGATGAATATTCTGATCTCACTGGAAGAGAACCGTAACATCCGAAAAGGATACGATTCTCTCCCGTCGTTCTTTATTACGCACCGCATGATATACATGAAATTATTCGATTATCTTACGGAGAAAAAATTTTCCACGGATGATATCGATAATTTTTTGTTCAACGACAAAACCTTGGCGCTGCCGTCTAATGAGGAATTCCTTACTTTCTGCAATAAAACGATCTGCGATGTGTTCGCTATTCTTCAGCCGTTTCTCGATGCGGATGATGATGCGGAGCGGTTCGGTAAAGTGATCGGCCTGTATACAAAATTCCTAAAGAGCCAAAACGACGTTAGCGCAATGGTCACTCTGATCCATCAGTTCTCAGGATTTGCCGATAAAATCTACATGGCGGGTTATAAGAAGACCAACGACGGTTGGGGCGGTAAGCTCGACCTGGATTCAGATGTGTATCCCGTTTTCTTCAAACAGATCATCCGAGATGAAGTTGAACCTTACGGTTTTTCTGAATACGTGACCGAGTTCCTCTATGACCGGCTAAAGGAAGTTGGCGAGGCGGAGACGGTTCTGCCGGATTTATACGAATTCTCCAAATCCCTGCAGAACGACGCCGCGCTCCGGGATGCGGTCAAAACTGCGGACACCACGCTGGAAAAAGAGATCGCCAAAACGATCCAGCTTGTGCAGGAACAAAAAGGCGAGACACTCGGCGCCTCGGCCCGAAATGCCGTCATCAAAGAACTGACTGCCTATGAAAAACTGGAAGGCTTTATTTATTTCTTCTTTGACGACCGCAGACTGAACAAGGCTATGAGAGATACCAAGACCGACGCCTTGTACCCGAAGGCGCTGGCGATCATGAAGGATTATACGCCGAAGATCAAACACTTTGTCATGTATGCGCTCGGCAAACTCCTTCTCGCGCCGGACTCCAAAGTAAAAATGGACGAAGCTTTGCTTAAGATGTTTTGCAAAGAGACCAAGCTTTGCCTTGAAACGATCAACAGCGATGCGGTGATGAATAATCTGCCTGCGCAGTACCGCCAGCGCGTGCCGGATCTGGAAGTGCGGTTCCTCATGAACCGCATGATGACGAATACCGTCACGCTCGACCGGTTCGAGGAACTGCAGAAACAATTCCGCGATTATCTGACCAATCAGCAGGATTTTCCTCTGATCCACGAAATGTATATCGAACGCGCTGCCGAAAAACGCCACGCCTCCGCTCTGATGTCCTTTTATATCCTGGCCTGGCTGGCGCACGATATCGGCGATGTGTTTCCAGAACAGCTGATCAAAGTTCTCGCCGGACGCCTCTCGTTGACCTACAGTTTCACGCGCCGCATCAATTTGTTTTTGGAGATCAAAAAACTGAGGTATGAATTCGACGGGTCACACGGCGACAAAGAAACGCTGTATTACAACGGCTTTGACAAACAGCACGTAGAGATCCCGGAAAAAGAAAAACATACGCCGCTCAAAGACCGGCCGTTCGACGAACAGTGGATCATCATGTACCATTTCATCAACAACAAAGAACTCCAGCAGTCGCTGCGCCTGATCGACGAACAGGTTTTATTCGATTATATCTATTCTAATCCGAATCATACCGCGGACGAACTCAACGAAGCGCGGATGGAACTGCGCGGAAAAGTGTATAAGATCCTCGATGATAAATTCCTCGACCTCATCAGCAACGAAGAAGATCACGATAAGCGCGTCGCCGAATCGAAAGGCGAATTCCCTGTCGCCTATTACGGGAAATACGAGAAAGTGCGCAGCCTCCTCATCGCGCAGTTCCTCGCCTCCACGTGGGACGTGGAAGTGTACGAACTCAAACGCAAAGGAAAGAAGCCGCTGATCAGAATGACACAGACGGAACTTCTGCGCAGCATTAAAAATATCGACGTCAACCGCGTGCTCGAGCAGTACGAATACAAAGAAGCGCGCGAGAATATCGACGTCAATACGCTCAGTAAACAAGCCGAAGCGCGCGAACAATTACTCGGTTTTATCAACGCTTCGGTAAGAGAAGAGGCGCGGAATATCCAGAGACTCAACGGGCTTTCCGATGAAGCGATCGCGCTTTTGAGCTATTCCTCGACCAAGCTTCGCTCGAATGAACTCAAGGTCGAGCTCGGGGTTAAACAGCTGGTGGAAAGGCTCAAAGCCGATCTCGGTTACCAGGCATCGCGTGAACCGCTGGCGCTCTCGACCATTCTCAATAACGCTTTCGCAGGCCAATACGGAAAGATCGACGTCAAGGTCATCAAAAAAGACAAGACCGGTAAACCGATGATCGATCCGGAAACCGGCGAGGAAGCCGAGAAGACCTATACGATCACGCCGGAGAAATTTCCCGACTATCTCGTTCCGGCGCGTGAAGAGATCGAGCGTATGGATAAGAACCAGTTGTATAAAACGTTCTATTCGTTTACCCTGCAGAGCATTATCAGCGAGACCTTCACTTCGCTGACCTTCATCCGTGAAGCTTTGGCAAAGAACAAATATGTGGTCGCCGCGGACGGCCTGAAGGAACAGGCGCTGGAAAATCACGAGATACTCGAATACGCGCGCATTAAAATGGAAATGGCCAATCAATTGGCGCCGTTCGAAATACGGCAGAATGTGGCGTAATCCTTATGGAGACTGATCAGCGTCGCCCTGCGGTAAAGGATCTGTGGTTATGGGTATTGCGGACCTTTCAATAAAAACTTTCGTTTTCGTGCGATCCTTAACATGTATTTTTAAATTTTGAATCGCACAAAGGCTCCCATGAATTTAGATCTGAGAACGCTCGCATTCGTTGCTTCGGTAACTTCTCTTATTTTATTTATATGGCTGCTGGGTATATCCTTGTCAAGAAAAACCTATCCGGGATTTCATTATTGGACGCTGTCGGCTTTCTTGTTCTTTGCAGCAATGGCGTTGATAGGACTGCGGGGAATCATTCATGACGCCTTTTCAGTCGTGATCGCCAACACCTGTTTTATTCTGGCGTTCGTGATGATCGACCGGGGATTAAGGGTCTTCACGGGTTCAAGACCAACCTGGACGTTCCATGTTGTAACGGTCGTTTTGATTCTTACGTCCTTTGTCTATTTTACGTTCTATGATCCTCAGGTCAGTATCCGTATCGCTATCGTTTCTCTTTTTGTTTCTTTATATTGTTTTCGGCTGTCCGCCCATGTCTATATGAAGCTGCGTTTGATATTGTTGGAAAGAAACCGGCTGTTGTTCAATGTCTTTGTGTTCCTCGCATTTTGGGACCTCATGCGCGCTTTTTTTACGTTGATGTATGAACGTGACATTAATGACTATATGACTTCTGGTTTTTTTCAAAGTATGACCCTTTTGGTTTTTAACAGCGGGACTATTCTTATCTTTCTCGGTCTCGTTACGGCAAATGCTCAGCGGCTCGAGCAGGAGCTGAAGAACGCTTTAGACGATGTTCGGACACTGACGGGTTTTTTACCGATGTGCGCCAACTGTAAAAGTATTCGCGACGTTTCAGGTTATTGGAATGAGATCGAACAATATCTTCAGAAACACACGACGGCTGTGACGACCCACTCCATATGCCCGAACTGTGCAAAGAAATTGTATCCGGAATTGTATGAAGATGACAAGTGAGCGATCATTGAAACTTTAGAAATCGTAATGCAATCTTTTTATGAACCGACCAGACGAAGGAATCGTTTATGATGCCCATACTTTATCGCCAAGTCTTTATAGCAACCCTTTTTGGCTTTCAGCTGTTAATTTCCTGCGGAAAATCCGAACAAAAAACCGCCGTGGACGAATCCAAACCCAAATTCGGCGGCACGCTCATCTATACCAAGAATAACCCTCCGGTCACGCTCGATCCGGCACTCACAACGGAAACGGAGTCCACGATCCCCTGCGATAATATCTTCGATCCGCTGGTACAACTCAAACTCGGCAAAACCGGCATTGCGCCGGCGCTCGCCAAGTCGTGGGATATTTCCAAGGACGGGCTGGTGTACACATTTCATTTACGTACCGGTGTCAAATTCCATGACGGCACGCCCTTCAACGCCAAAGCCGTTCTTTTCAGCTTCAACCGCCAGCGCGACCCAAAACATCCTTTCCATCAGGGCGGAGATAAATTCGAGTATTGGAAGAATTTCTCCATGGACGGAATGATCCGCGACATCAAGGCGGTCAATGATTCTACGGTGCAATTCACGCTCTCCAGCGCCAATGCGACTTTCTTGTATATCCTCAGCATGCAGTTCACCGCCATCGTCAGTCCCGACGGCATGAAAAAATACGGCCCGCTTTTTTATAAACGCCCGATCGGAACCGGCGCGTTCCGTTTTGTTTCGTGGGAAACCGATGACAATCTGATCCTCGAGGCCAATTCCGACTACTGGGACGGACGCCCGTATCTTGACACGTTAATTTTTAAAGCGATCAACCGCTCCGAAGAACGCGTTGCCGGTCTGGTTTCCGGTGCTTACGATATGATCGAATCTCCGACTGCAGACAAGATCGGGGAACTTGAAGGCAATAAGGATTTCAAGTTGTTTAAACAGCCCGGCGTGAACATCGCTTACATGGCCATGAACATGAATAAGAAACTTTTTTCGGACGAACGCGTGCGCAAAGCCATTGTTTATGCGATCAATAGGGAGAAGCTTGTTGAAAAAGTATACGGCGAATTCGGCCGTCCGGCGAAGAACCCTATTCCGCCGATGCTTTTAGGATATAATGAGGAGATCCGTTTTACGCCGTACGATCCCGAAAAAGCAAAGCAATTGCTCACGGATGCCGGTTTCCCCGACGGATTCAAGACCAAACTCTGGTATATGCCTATTGCGCGCGAATATATGCCCGATGGAAAGATGACGGCGGAACTCATTCAAAACGACCTGAAGGCGGTTGGAATCGATGCCGAGCTCGCAACGTATCCATGGCATGAATATCTGGAAAAACTGTATCGCGGCGAGCATGAGATGGCGATCATGGGTTGGATCGCCGATATTCCGGATCCGGATAATTTTTTCTACCCCTTGCTCGACAAAACGGTGGCGGAGATCGTCCCGTCCAATAATATCGCTTTTTATAAAGGCGATGACATGCATCAGCTTCTGCTCAGCGGTAAGACCACGACCGATCTCGTGACACGCGGTAAGATATACAAAGATGCGTGCACCATTTTTAACCGCGACCTGCCGTGGTTCACGATCGCCCATTCGGTGGTGATCATTCCGATGCAGTCGCGTGTGATGAATTTTCAGCCCTATGCCAGCTATGCGCGTAAGTTCAACACCGTTTGGCTGAATAAATAGCTGAACCCGGATAATTACTAAAACAAGGTTCTAAGGTTCTCACTAACCGGAGATCTGATCATGAATTCAAGAAACTGCTCTCTCTTCATCGCAGCATGCTTGGCCGTATGGACATGGTCCTGCGGGCCGGAGAAAAAAACAGAAACCTCCACGGGAGATGCTAAACCCGAGTATGGCGGAACATTTATCTACGCAAAGAATGGACCGCCAATTACCCTTGACCCCGCGCAAACCAAAGAAACGGAATCGACGGTCATCGCGGATAATATATTTGACGGCCTGGTACAACAGCGCGCCGGCAAGATCGCTATCGATCCGTGCCTTGCGAAATCCTGGGATATCTCAAAGGACGGGAAAACGTATACTTTCCATTTGCGAAGCGGTGTCAAGTTTCATGACGGCACGCCCTTCAATGCCGCCGCTGTACTATTCTCCTTTCAACGTCAGGGCGACCCTAAACATCCTTTTCATGGCAAAGCCGATTTTGATTTTTGGCGCAGTTTTAATATGGATAACATCATAAAGGGTATCAAAGCCGCCGATGATTCCACGGTGGTATTCACTTTGACAAGCCCGGATGCAACATTTCTTAATATCCTATCGATGAATTTTCTTCAGATCGTCAGCCCGGAAGCGATGAAGAAATTCGGCGCCGATGCGTATAAGAACCCCGTGGGAACGGGCGCGTTCAAATTTGTCAGCTGGGAAAGCGACGGTACGGTCACCACAGTGGCCAATGAGAATTATTGGAACGGCAAACCGTATCTGGACAAACTTATTTTCAAACCGATCCCGGATGCCAGGCAGAGGTGGCAGGCGTTGAAATCGGGCGCCGTCAACATGATGAGCGTTCCGGATCAGGCCGATCTTACCGAGATCCAGAATACCGAAGGCGTTAAAACATCCCAGCAGCCCGGGGTCAATATCGCTTATCTTGCAATGAATATGAATAAGAAGCCTTTTACTGATCTGAAAGTACGACAGGCTATTGTCTACGCGATCGATCGTGAAAAACTGGTGAAGGCCGTTCTTTCCCAGCTTGGCCGCCCTGCAAAAAACCCTATCCCGCCTAATCTGCTCGGTTACAACGAAGAGATCCGTTTCACCCCGTTCGATCCTGCAAAGGCAAAACAACTTTTGGCCGAAGCCGGTTTCCCGAATGGATTCAAATGTTCACTCTGGACCCTGCCCGTTACGCGTGAGTACATGCCCAACGGAAAACTGGCCGCCGAACTGGTTCAAGCCGATCTGAAGGCGATTGGAATCGAAACCGAGATCCTGATGCCGGAATTTCAGGAATATCTTTCCCGGCGCGGCGTCGGGGAACATGAACTGATCATTTCGGGATGGGTCGGCGACGTACCGGACCCGCATTTCTTCTTCTATCCGCTCCTTGATAAAGAGAGCGCGGAACAGAGGCCGTCGAACAATGCCGCGTTCTATAAAAGCCAGGAAATGCATGACCTGATCGTCAAAGGCAAAGAAACTTTCGATCCTGTCGAACGGAGCAATGTGTACAAGAAAGCATGCGAAGTATTCAATCGCGACCTGCCGTGGTTTACGATTGCGCATGCCGTTGCGATCGTACCGATGCGGGATAACGTGATGAATTATCTCATGCATGCCAGTTCGGTCAGAAAATTCGATAAAGTCTGGCTCAAGAAATAACAGGAAAGTTTTGCCACGAATAACACGCATTACAGAAGTTAGTTGTCGCAAGCAAACTTTTTAAAATATCTGATTGACAATCTGCGAATCCGTGGCAATTTTGTCAGGAAGCTCGATCTCACTATGAAAGGAGAAGTATCTTGAATCAAAAAACATTTCTTAGACGGGGTTTGGCCTGTCTGATCGGCATATGGCTGATCGGCTGCGGGCCTGAAGCAAAAAAGGATGCCGCGCCGGGCGAACTTAAACCGGAGTATGGGGGTACGCTGATCTATGCAAAGAACGGTCCGCCGATCTCGCTCGATCCCGCCGCAACCAAAGAGACCGAATCCTCGGTCATCGTAGCAAGTATCTTTGACGGGCTTGTGGAACAACAGGCCGGTAAAGCCGCGATCAATCCGGCTCTGGCTAAATCATGGGATATTTCAAAAGACGGTTTGACGTATACTTTTTATTTACGCACCGGTGTGCGATTTCATGATGGTACGCCCTTTAATGCGGAAGCCGTATTATTCAGTTTCAACCGCCAGAAAGATCCTAAACACCCGGGCCACACGACACGTGATCCCTTCGAATACTGGAAGAATTTCGATATGGATAAGGTGGTACGAACCATAGTGGCGGTCAATGATTCTACGGTCGAATTCAAGTTGACCAGACCCGACGCGACGTTCCTTAATTTAATGACCATCAATTTCGCCGCGATCGTAAGCCCTACGGCAGTCCGAAAATATAAAAACGATTTTTACAAAAACCCGGTAGGAACGGGCGCATTCAAGTTCCTTAGTTGGAACGATGACGGTTCGGTTGTCTGCCTTGCCAATGAGGATTTCATGAACGGAAGACCTTATGTGGATACGCTGATCTTCAAACCGATCCCCGACGGGCATCAGCGCTGGCTGGATCTCAAAGCCGGGAATGTGAATATGATGGCGACGCCGGGACAAGCCGATCTTTCAGAAATTGATAATACGCCGGGCATCAAATCCGCTAAGCAGCACGGAATCAATGTTGCGTATCTTGCGATGAACATGAGCAAGAAACCTTTTACCGATGTGCGTGTGCGACAGGCGATCGTGTATGCGATCAACCGTGAGGAATTGGTCAAACAGGTTTTCGGGCCTTTGGGCCGCGCTGCAAAAAATCCCATCCCGCCCGTGCTGCTTGGTTACAACGAAGAGATCCGCTTCACTCCATACAATCCCGAAAGATCCAAAGAACTTCTGAAAGAAGCGGGCTACCCTAGCGGATTCAGCACTAAATTGCTTACCGTGCCGATCGTGCGCGAGTAC
>CAZHUW010000008.1:0-35786 GCA_964535295.1 uncultured Bacteroidota bacterium | reverse complement strand
TATGAATAAAAAGTTATTATTCTTTCCTATTCTGCTACTGGCATCTATGATTTCGATCTATGCACAGGAAGCTCCCAAAGCGTGGAAAACCGGCGGCGCGGTCGGACTTAATTTTAATCAGGTCGGATTAAAGAACTGGTCAGGTGGCGGCGAGAATTCTCTCGCGGTAAACGGATTAGTCAATCTCTTTGCCAATATGAAAAAAGACAAGATCGCATGGGATAACACGCTTGAACTAGGATATGGTCTCGTAAAACAGGGCGATCTGGGCGTTCGCAAAAGCGACGATAAGATCGTTTTAACTTCGAAGATCGGGCGTGAAGCCATAGAACATTGGAGCTATTCTGGATTACTGGATTTAAGGACACAATTTGCGAGCGGCTTTGATTACAAGACCACCCCCAAGAAAAAGATCTCGGAATTCATGTCGCCCGGTTATTTGACCTTATCGCTCGGTGCGGAGTACAAGCCGAATGAGAATTTTTTTGCCCTGATCTCTCCGGTTACGGGGAAAATGACATTCGTTCTGGATGACACACTCTCTCATTACGGCGCCTACGGCGTTGATCCCGGGAAGACCGTCCGCAGTGAATTAGGATGGAATATCAATAGCGTATATAAAAAGAAGCTGATGGAAAATACCGATTTTCAGTCCAAACTGAATTTGTTTTCCAGTTATGAAGATCTCAAACATATCGACGTTAATTGGGAAAACATGCTCCTGATGAAAGTGAATAAATATATCACATCGAGTGTATCGACGAATATACTTTACGATTATGACATCAAAGACACCGACGGTAAAGCCAAATGGCAATTAAAAGAGGTTATATCCGTCGGAGTCATGTACAATTTTTAATCGGAATTAAATGTGTTTGACCAAAGGCAGATGACCGGCTCATCTGCCTTTTTTATTTAAAAAATAGTGATATTTTAAAAGTCCTTGACTACATTTGTTTAATCATAACTGTTTTCTAAGCGTCGAGATCTATGAACAAATTTCTGTGGTTTATCATTCGGATCGGTTTGTCCTTTATTTTCTCATGCCTTGTCATGCTGATGTTCAAAACCCCGCGCGATGGCGTTCTGTCAGCCCTGCTGATCATGGACATGACTGCGAAAGACCATCCGTCCTTATATAAAAAGCTGACCGATGAACCTTCTGTAAGAAGCGATTCGATCCGCACTGATGACGGTACCTACTTGCATTTTGATCTCTACAGCGCTGATGAATCAACGCCGAGAGCCGGCATGATCATAACGCACGGGTTCACTGAAAAAGGCAAGGAAGACAAACGTCTCCAAAGTATGGCTAAAAGACTGGCCCGGGCGGGTTTTGTCATCATGGTCCCCGATCTGGTGCAGATGAAACATTTCAAATTGAGTTTTCGGGATTCGGAAGAACTGTCCGTATGTTTTGATCATTTCAAAAACCTCAGATCGGTGGATTCCAATAAGATCGGCATGATGGCTTTCAGCTTTGGGGCGGGGCCGGTGCTTATTTCCATGACGCGGCCGGAAATAAAAGAGCGGATCAGATTTGGAGTTGTATTCGGCGGATATTATGATCTTAAACGAACCCTGAAATATACGCTGACGGGTGCTTACGATGCCGAAGGGTACTACGGCCAGGAGGAGGTTCTGGACAAGAGCGACCGTTGGGAATTTCTGTTTGGGAATGCGTCACTGGTCAAATCGGACGGAACTTTTGAATATCTGATCAAAAAGAAGATCGACGATATGGATTATGACATTGTGCAGGACGCGATGTGGCTGACGCCGGAACAATATAACGTCATTGCTTTCATTGGTAATGAGGATCCCGAGCGGTTCGACGAGTTATATGAGCAGATCCCGCCGTCTTTTAAGACCTGGATCGATACGCTATCGCTCTATCATTATTCCGATCAGATACAATCAAAACTTCTAATCGGCCACAGTGAAGGGGATCGAGTGGTGCATTATACCGAAAGCCTGTCGTTGGCGCATAACGTCACTAATGCGCCGGAACCTTTTGTGGCGGTCATGGGATTATTCACGCACGTCAATCTCAGGATTGACTGGGAATCTCTATCGGCTGTACTCAACGAAACCCTGCCCGGGTTGTACGGACTGTGGGAATTGACCTTTCAATTATTACAGCAGAGAACATAGGTTTTTGAATAACAGTCAGAGGAGGCGCTTTATGAAAAAAACAGTCATCCTGTTACTGTTTTCATTTTTCCCCTTAAGAGCCCAGCATCTGTATCAGGGAGGGGGCGACGGGAATGCAGGCCGCGAAGATATCGCGAAAAAAACTGCCGGCTGGCGGTATACCCCGATCCCGCTGGTGAACTATACTTCCGACGACGGGCTGGGTTACGGTATGCGCCTCGGGATCTACGAATATGACGGCAAAACCGTGCCTTACAAACGGTCTTACAAAGCGCAAGTATTCATGACCACTGAAGGGAAATGGGCCCACCTGTTATCCATGGATGTTCCCAATTTTTTTCCGGGGCAACGCGTGGAAGTTGAAGCGGCATTGGATAAACATGAGTTTGCTAATTATTATGGAGAATTGACCAACCGGCAAGTGGACTCGCTTCATTTGACAAAAAGCCAGAGAACATTCAGAACTTTATCTCCAAATCTTGATGTGAAATGGATCCGCAGTCTCAAATCTCCGTGGCAGCACCGAATTGGCGCCGGCATCAAATATACCTCCATTACTCCCAATGCCCGATCCGGTAATATTCTGGATACGATACGTCCGGTTGGTTTCGACGGCGGTTTGCTTGTGAAGATGAATACATCCTTACGGTACGATACACGGGATAATTATCTGAATAGTTCCAAAGGGTTATTTGAGGAGTTCCTGGTGGAATATAAATTCGGCGGAGGTGGCGACTTCAATGGTTGGCTTCTGAGTTACGAACACCGTCATTTTGTTCCCATTAGCGAACCTTTTGTATTCGGTTATCGTATGCAGGCTGATCAGACCTTTGGGGAAATTGCCTTTTTTGATGAATTGAAACTTGGCGGCGACAACAGCGTGCGTGGGATGCCCGCCGCACGTGTCCGGGGTCAAGGTCGTTTTCTTTTCAATTCTGAATTCCGCTGGCAAGGCGTGCGGCTTTCGGATCGACGGAATATGTATCTCGGGATGCTGGTCTTCGGCGATGCCGGACAAATATTCAAACGAAAAGAAGGGTTGTCGCTGACAAACAATTGGCATGGCGGCGGCGGCGCGGGCCTGCGTTTTTACTGGCACAGCACCATCATTCGTGTGGATTACGGGTACGCAGAAGGAGGAACGGGCTTATATATCTTGTTCTCGCAAGTTTTTTAGCAAAAGCGTATGAGTTTCGAAAGGCATGGAATTTATTGTTGCCGTCCGTTATATTTAACAGAACTTTTTTGAGAGGAATATGAGATGTCAGATCGTTTCAAAGATTTTACCGAATTCCGTCAGAAAATGAATGAACGGATCCTGGAGGCGGACAACAAGGTCATTAAGCGTTTTTTTTCGATCGACACACTGACGTACCAAGACGGCGCGCTGGACATCAAGACAAAAGAAATGCTCGGATTGGTCGCATCGATGGTCCTGCGCTGCGACGATTGCGTATCCTACCATATCAATAAATGTAAAGAAGCCGGTGTTTCGAGGGAAGAGATGTTCGAAGTGTTCAGCGTCGGCCTGGTGGTCGGCGGTTCGATCGTGATCCCGCATCTTCGCCGCGCCGTGGCATTTCTGGATGAAATTGAGAATAAGAAATAGTCGAAGATCATATTCGTTAGATGTAACAACGGGAAAGATACCTTTGAATGAGCAAAAATATGAAAAGTATTATATTGTGGGGCATTGTCGTGGTTGCCATTGTCGGGCTGTCCGTTAACAAATGGATCGCAATAGATAAAAAATCAGCTTCCAACCGCGCCGCAAGCGGCGGCGGGGCCAATAGTCCGATCGGTGTCAAAGCGTGCATCGTAAATGAAGAAACCCTTACAAATAAAGTACTGACTACGGGCACTGTCATTGCGAATGAAGAGGTCGATGTGAAAAGTGAGATTTCCGGCCGCGTGGTGCAGATCCATTTCAAGGAAGGCGGACGTGTAAGTAAAGGAGATCTCCTTATCAAACTCAACGATGCGGAACTACAGGCTCAACTGGAGAAATCGGAATCACGTAAGAAGTTGGCAGAGAGCAATGAGGTTCGTCAGCGCATGTTATTTGAAAAAGAACTCCTTGCCAAAGAGGTATACGACGCCACCGTAAACGAATTGAATGCCGTCATGGCGGATATTGCGCTGCTCCGCGCCCAGATCGCCAAAACGGAGATACGCGCACCGTTCGACGGCGTGATCGGTTTGAAATACGTCAGCGAGGGAAGTTATATTTCTCCAACAACCAATATTGCCACGTTGCAGAATATCCTGGCGGTCAAAATTGATTTTTCGATCCCGGAAAAATATGTGAACGATATTCTTCGGGAAGCCGAGATCACATTTACCGTTCCGGGCTCGCAGAAAAACTATAAGGGCCGGATTTTCGCGATCGAACCGAAGATCGATCCGGCAACGCGGACCGTCACTATGCGGGCGATATGCACCAATACCGATGATAAGATTTTTCCGGGCGCTTTTGCCAACATCGAAGTGGTACTAAAGGAAATCAAGCATTCATTGATGGTTCCGACCGAGGCGATCATTCCGGAATTAAAGAGCCAAAAAGTCTTTGTGTATAAGAGCGGACAGGCTCAGCCGCTGACAGTGGAAACCGGCTTACGAACGGAAACAAAAATTCAGATTACCAAAGGTCTTCAAGCCGGGGACACACTGATCACGACCGGCGTGCTCTTGTTACGGCAAGGTAGTCCGGTGACGATTACGGATCTGGAATAACCAATCAGTTAAAAAGCGTTATTGCAAAAATCATTGAAACTGGAAAACCCGGGGTAAATGAATAAATCACTCAATGACCAAATGACCCAATTTTAAAAAGGCTCATCATGAGTTTATCAGCTATATGTATTCGCCGGCCGGTACTGGCGATCGTTCTGAATCTGGTCATTATTCTATTCGGCGTCATCGGATTTAGTTTTCTTGGTGTGCGCGAATACCCGTCGATCGATCCTCCGATCATCACGGTACGAACGAGTTATACCGGTGCGAATTCAGATGTGATGGAGTCGCAGATCACGGAACCTCTCGAGAAAGCGATCAATGGTATTGCGGGCATTCGTGTCATTTCCTCATCAAGCAGCCAGGGTACCAGTAATATTTCGGTGGAATTCAATCTGGACGTAGACCTCGAGACAGCAGCCAATGATGTGCGGGACAAAGTATCGCAGGCCACGCGCCAGCTTCCGCAGGATATCGATGCGCCGCCTGTCGTAACCAAAGCCGATGCGAATTCGGATGCGATCCTCACTTTGACCCTGCAGAGCGATACAAAAAATCAGTTGCAGGTCAGCGACTATGCGGAGAACGTGATCGCCGAGCGGCTTCAGACGATACCCGGTGTCAGCACGGTACAGATCTGGGGACAAAAAAAATACGCCATGCGCATCTGGATGGATCCTGCGAAATTAGCTTCGTATCATCTTACGCCGTTGGATGTGCGAAATGCGCTTGATCGTGAGAATGTAGAATTACCCGGTGGAAAGATCGCCGGCAATATGACCGAACTGACCGTCAGAACTTTGGGCAAACTGGTAACGGAAAGCGATTTTAATAATCTTATTATATTATCCGACGGCGAGAGAACCATCCGGTTGCAGGACATCGGTTATGCGATCCTTGGTCCAGAGAATGAAGAGACTATTCTGAAGGAATCCGGTGTGCCCATGATCGGGCTTGGTATCGTGCCGCAGCCAGGCAGTAACTACCTCGATATTTCCGAAGAATTCTATAAACGTGCAGAACAAATCAAAAAGGACCTGCCGAAAGATTACCGCCTCAATTTTGCGCTGGATAACACGCGGTTTATCAAACAATCCGTTTCTGAAGTTCAGGAAACGCTGTTCATTGCGATCAGTCTTGTTATCCTGATCATTTTTCTTTTTTTCAGGGATTGGATCATCGCCGTGCGCCCGCTCATCGATATTCCCGTTTCTCTGATCGGGGCTTTTTTTATTATGTACCTTTCCGGTTTTTCAGTCAATGTGTTGACCTTGTTGGCGATTGTGTTGGCGACGGGTCTTGTGGTCGATGACGGTATTGTGGTTACGGAAAATATCTTCAAGAAAGTGGAAGCCGGCATGTCGCCGATGCAGGCGGCGTTTAAAGGTTCTCAGGAAATATTCTTTGTCGTGATCTCTACGTCGATTACATTGGCGGCCGTATTTATGCCGATCATTTTCCTTCAAGGATTTGTCGGACGGCTGTTCCGTGAATTCGGCGTAGTGCTCGCGGGTGCGGTTCTTATTTCCGCTTTTGTGTCTTTGTCTCTGACGCCGATGTTGAATGCCAAACTGCTTCGCCGTAAACAGAAGCATACCCGTTTTTACGACATAACGGAGCCTTTCTTTGTTGGTATGGTCAACGTTTACGGAAATTTTCTGCACCGATTTATGAAAAAGAAATGGACATCGATTGCAATCATCGCCGGTTCATTTGGATTGATCTTCCTGATAGGATCGCAGCTCCAATCCGAGCTCGCCCCGCTGGAAGACCGCAGTATCTTGCGCATTTCGGCAACGGGGCCCGAAGGCGCCTCGTACGATTATACTAATCAGTTTATGAACCAGTTGGTGGAATTTGCCAATGATTCCATTCCTGAGAAAAAAATATTCCTCACCGTTACGGCTCCGGGGTTTTCAGGTTCAGGAGCGGTCAATACAGGGTTTGCGCGTGTGGTGTTGGTACCGCCGGAAGAAAGGAAACGCACCCAGCAACAGATCGCTAATTATATTTCAGCAAATTTACGCCGTTTCCCGGAGGCCAGAACTTTTGTGATCCAGGATCAAACGATTGCCGTAGGCGGCGGGCGCGGCGGTCTGCCGGTGCAGTATGTGATCCAGGCGCCGAATTTTGAAAAGTTGCGCGAGGTTGTCCCAAAATTTCTTGAAGAAGCGCGGAAGGATCCGACTTTTCAGGTCGTGGATGTGAATCTTAAATTCAACAAACCGGAACTGCATATCAGCATCGACCGCGATCGTGCACGGGCGCTAGGCGTATCGGCTGCAGATGTCGGGCAGATATTGCGTCTGTCGTACAGCGGACAGCGGTTCGGATATTTTATAATGAACGGAAAGCAGTATCAGATCGTCGGCCAGATGAACCGCGAATTCCGCGACAAACCGCTGGATCTAAAGTCCCTTTTTGTACGAAATAATAAAGGCGACCTGATTCAGCTGGACAATATTGTATCAATAAAGGAGCGCGTGGCGCCGCCGCAAATATATCATTTTAATCGTTACGTTTCGGCAACGGTCTCAGCGGGCCTCAATCCCGGAATGGCGATGGGCGACGGTATTGCCGCGATGGACAGGATTGCCGATAAGGTTTTGGATGAATCGTTTGCTACCACGCTCAGCGGACCTTCGCGCGATTACGCGGAGAGTTCTTCCAATATCCTTTTTGCTTTTATTCTGGCGCTGATCATCATTTATTTGGTTTTGTCGGCACAGTTCGAAAGTTTTATCGATCCGTTCATTATCATGCTTACCGTTCCTCTGGCTCTGGCCGGAGCGCTTCTGTCTCTTTGGTACTTCGATCAGACGCTGAATATTTTCAGTCAGATCGGTATCATCATGTTGATCGGCTTGGTTACAAAAAACGGCATTCTGATAATCGAGTTTGCTAACCAGCTCCGCGAACAAGGTATGGCCGTATTCGAAGCCGCATTTGAAGCGGCAAAACTGCGTTTCCGCCCGATCGTAATGACAAGCCTTGCCACCGTACTCGGCGCATTACCCATCGCATTAGCATTAGGTGCCGGCGCAAAGAGCCGCGTATCAATGGGTATCGTAGTGATTGGCGGACTGCTTTTCTCTCTGGCGCTTACCCTGGCCGTAATCCCGTCCATTTACGCCATGATCAAAAAAGAATTACCGCCGGATCATGACGAAGTTGAAAAAGCTGAAGTAAAAATAGCGGAAGAAGTGGCTAATTAAATTACTATTCCTGGTGGGACTCAGACTGTTTTTTTAATTAAAATGCAGGCGGACAAACCGAAAAATTCTGGACGAATTCTGCTGATCTCTGAAATTAATCCGATAAATTTGCCGCTTTGATCAATGCGCGTTGATCTAGAATTTTTATTTTCTTTCCGATAAAATCGATCAGTTTCTCGTCCTTAAAATCTGCCAGAAGCCGTATCGTTGTTTCCGTCGATGTGCCGACGATGTTTGCGATATCCTGCCTTGACAATGCTATATTCAATCCCTGCATATCGTCATGTCCGCAGAATTCTTTCAGCATCAGTAAAGCTTCCGCTAATCTTTCACGCACGGTATTCTGAGCCATGGTAATGAAGCGATTCTCGGTTTCTTTCATATCGCGCGACAGGAGTTGGATCAGTTTCATAAAAAGATCGGAGCTCGATTGGATGACGCCGAGAAAAACATTTTTCGGGATAAAGCAGACCATCGCATCTTCCAGCGCTTCGGCGGAACAGGAATACGCTTCACCCGTTATCATGGAAGCGTAACCGATAACGTCGCCGTCTTTGGCGAGGCGGATGATCTGCTGCTTACCTTCATGATTGGCTTTGTAAATTTTCACTCGGCCTTTATTGATGCAATATAATCCGGTAGCGATATGACCTTCATAGAAAATGACCTGATCTTTTTTATAAATATTGCCGCATTTGTTCTGGGCAACCTTTTCAAGTTCACCGGGCTTGAGTGCCGAGAATATGGAATCAAACTTTGATTCACAGTTGTGACAAAGAGGTATGACGTATTTTTTGCTCATAGAATCAACTTTCATGCCGCCACCGGTCCTGCATTATGCATGGATCTTCCGGTTGCAGATAAATTATATAAAAACGATATAAATGATCGTGTTGTATCACGTTTCGATTACGAATAAGGGTTGTCCTTTTTCGACATTCTGGCCGGGTTTGACGTTCAGTTTTTTGATCTTTCCGTCGATCGGCGATTTGATCTCGTTTTCCATCTTCATTGCCTCAAGGATCATGACGCCTTGCCCGTGTGTTACGGTGTCTCCTTCGCTGAGCAGGATCTTCGTGACAAGCCCCGGGATCGGCGCTTTGACCTCACCTCCGGACTTAGGCTTGTGCTGTCCTATCAGGGAGCGCATGAGATGCGTGCGCTCATCTTCAACCGTGTATTCGAAACGATGACCGCGGGTATAAACCCTGTGCGTAATGCCCTTTTTGTCAATGATAACCCGAAAGGAATCGTTGTCCACCAGCATGGAATGGACCGTGCCTTTACCCACGGTTTTGAAATCCACGTCCAGTTCGCGACTATTCTCTTGCCCTAAACGGACCTTTAACCGGTTGCCTTCTTCCAGGATTTCAATATCGTATTCTTTGGTCTCGTTCGAGACTTTGTATTTCATAGACCATGTATTTGGGATTCAAGGAATACGTCAAGCTAATACATCCAACGCATAAATTCAAAATATATTTAGCAGAATATTGAAGTAGAATAAACGTTTGAAGACGCCAAGTCGCAATGGGTAAAGTAAGAAACCTTCGTCTCAGCGTCTTCGAGTTGAACAAATTTTCAACTATTCATGATCGCGCCGTTATTGATGTCGAAGGTCTGTCCGGTGATGCTCGTTTGGTTCAGCAGGTAAGCTATCAGTTCTGCGATCTCATCGGGTTCGGACATTTTGCCAAGGGGAACGGACTGCATCGCAATCTGATAGAATTGATCTTTCGTGATGTTCAGCCCATTCGCGATTTCCTCGAGGCCGTCCTGCGACATCTGCGTATTGACCCAGCCCGGGCAAATGGCGTTAACAAGTATGTTTTCCGGCGCCATTTCCACGGCCCAGCTGCGCATGAGGCCGAGCAGTCCCGCTTTGCTTGCGCAATAGGCGGAATATTTGGAAACGCCAAGCCTGGCAAGAATCGAAGAGACTATCGTGACGTGTTTGAATTGGGACGGGCTTTTACAAAGGTAGGGTAAAAAGGAATTGACGAAATAGTAGGTTCCTGAGAGGTTGGTCTGTACGATATCCTCCCAGCGGTCTTCGGATCCAAAAAAATTAGCGCCGCCGATACCCGCATTTGCAATGATCCCGTCCAATGAAGGTAAGGGGCATTTCTTCGCCGCTTCCTGTACGCTCGGGAGAAAACGGACGTCCATTGCTAGAGCATGATGCTGTGTTCGGTTGTCCAAGAGAGTCAACGTTTCTTCAAGGTTCTTTGCATTTCGTCCGCAGAGGATGACGTTATGTTCTTTAGAGAGTCTTAGCGCTATTGCGCGGCCGATACCGCTCCCGCCGCCGGAAATGATGTAGGTTTTCATTTTTAGTTCAGTATGAAATTGATTTGTTCCGCATCAAGTTAACGAATACTAATTTCGGATTCAAAAGAATTGATGCGAACCGGCATCAATAGGGCTTCGCTACGGAAAATGATTCGGGAACTTCGCTTTAGCGTATTTATCGAATAGATAGTTGCACAGATAGTACGAACCCACCGCAATGCCGGCTCCGGCGATAACATCTATCACGTAGTGATAAAATCCGTAAACCGTTGAGAAGATCAGGCCGATGATGAAGGGAAGAAACACCCAGAATACCGTACGATGGAGGCGGTACGCGTACATCAGCGTGATCAACGCTATCGCCACGTGAGAACTCGGGAAGGCAGCGCCGGGTTTCTCTACTTCGGAGTAGATCCAATCCATGATCTGAACCATTATGCCTCCATCCACAAACCTTCCCTGACGCAGATCTAAGGGCCCTGCCGCCGGGATCAGGATATACAGGAAGTAACAAAAGTAGAAGGTGATGGAAATACCGAATAAAGTACGGTAAAATTCCTTGTCTTTCGTAACGTACAGGATCACGCCGAAAGCAGCCGGCAATACATAGTATGAGAAATAACACAAATGGATCAGTTCGTTGAAATAAAAATTATTCAGTCGGTCGTACAGCCAGATATTCGGATTAGTGCCGAACAACCAAATATCGATTTTGTAAAAAAAATCGTCGACGTAACCCTGGAATACGATTTGATTGAACAAGCCGGCCTGCATATACAGGAAAGTGAAAGAAAAGATCGGATACCAATGACGGATCATCTGCAAGACATTGGACGTATGCTGATGAAAGAAACGGATGACAAGCAAGGTAGCAATAATAATAATGGCCTGCGCCGCTATGTACAACGGCCATCCGGGAACGCGGTTATGAAATATCAGCACGATCAGGCCGACCACAAAAATGTAGGACAAAAAGGCCCAATCATTTGGGTTCAAAATATCCGACAGGCTTTTTTGCGCGGCAGGTTCATGGTTGTCGGGTTTTGCCCGTGGGATCTTAAAACTTGACAATTCGAACATATTCACTTTTTTTGATAATGGTTTTTGTCTTATTATTTTAGCCAGCCGTTTTTCCGGTACCATTGTACGGTCTCTTCACATCCTTCAACCAGATCGTATGTTGCGGCAAAGCCAAGTTCATTACGAATTTTATCGGAGGAAGTTGCCCACGACATCTGTTTAAGTTCGATGACCTTCTGGCGGTTCAGCAGCGCCGGTTCTGTCGAAAAAATCCCCAAACCTTCACTGACATAAGCCGCTGCGGTGATCAGCCATTCCGGAACGAAGACCGGCAGGGCATGCGTCCCCAATGCCTTTTGTATTTGGCCGCTCAGTTCCTGCCAGGAATAAGTGTTCCCGTCATCAACATAATACGTTTGACCGGAACTTTTCGGTGATTCCGCCGCAAGTATGATCGCATCGACAAGGTCTTTGACATAAATCAGGCTGAGATACTTTTTATTCCACCCCAGAACGGGGCGCAGATGCATGGAAATCAATTGAAAGTAAAAAAAAATATCCTTTTCGCGCGGCCCGTAAACGGCGGGCGGACGGATGATCGTGACAGGGAGTTCTCTGGAGTACTGTGCGGCGTATTTCTCACCTTCGAGTTTACTCTTGCCGTAATAAGTAAGCGGCTCGTCCGGATCGCTTTCGACACGCGGCCGGCCAGGTTGCGCCGGGCCTCCGGCGGCTAAACTGCTGACGTGAACGATCTTTTTGATATGCGTCTTATGTTCTTGACATACCTCGTATAAGATCCGCGAACCGTCGGCGTTGATCTTGTAATATGCGGACTCATTTTTTGCTTTGGTGATGCCGCCTGCATGAAAAACATATTCGGCATTTCGGACGGGTTCGATCAGGGATTCACGGTCGGTGATGTCGCCTTCAACAATTTTTACATTCAGGCCTTTGAGCCAGGTCAGATCGCTCGTCTTGCGAACCGTGCAAGTAACGGCATACCCTTTGGCAATAAGGGTCTCCGCTAAATGACTTCCGATAAAACCGGTGGCGCCTGTGA
Organism: uncultured Bacteroidota bacterium; assembly: GCA_964535295.1. GTDB lineage: Bacteria > CLD3 > CLD3 > SB21 > SB21 > SB21. The sequence continues at coordinate 23,309 of CAZHUW010000008.1, read as the reverse complement.
TGAGTGCTTTCAATGAGTCGTCCTTTATACCGGCATTTCGTACAAACGGTACGTTTTGTATACCGTTGCACCCATGCGTTCCAGCGCGCGGTTCATCGGAATATTGTCTTCGAGGATCCAGGACATTTCCGCCCATTCCAGTTTTTGCCTGATCGCTTCTTCGAACGATTTGTAATAAAAAACAATATCGATGCCGGAATTACGATGATCCGGCGTTATACCCAGCGTGATCACGCGAACCGACTTGAGCTGGCCCTTGCGCGTATGCCATAGCAGCTTGGGAAGGCCGAACGGCAATAGCCGTCCGTCACGGATCCTGATCAGTGCTTCATTGATATTCGGGATGGTCAGTGAAAACCCGATCGGCTCGCCTTGGTATTCCGCGATAAAAAGGAATTTAGGATCCAGTATCTGTTTCATCTGCACACCCAGATGATCAAATTCCTTATCGGTCATCGGCACAAAGCCCCAGTTACGTTCCCATGCAGCATTATAAATTTTTTTAATGCGCTGAACTTCGTTCTTGAAATCTTTGACATTGACCGTGCGAATAGTGAAAGCGTTGCGTTTCATGATGAGTTCGACCCCGCGGCGAAGGCGCTCCGGCACTTCGGCCGGCACATCGACGTAATAAGCTAAAAGGTCCTTGGCTTTTTTCAAGCCGGCTTTCTCAAGCAGCGTGATGTAGTATTCCGGATTGTACGTCATCATGATCTGCGGAGGCTGATTCAATCCTTCGATCAGCAAGCCGCATTCGTCGTTGGTCGAAAGATTAACGGGCCCGCGTAGGGAGGTCATGCCCTTGGAGGCGACGAATTTTCTTGCCTGCGCGATCAGGGAATCTGCAACTTCCTGATCATTCACACATTCGAATAGTCCGAAGAATCCTACTTTGTCCTCATGAAAGGAATTGTGGCCCCGGTTAACAATAGCCGCAATTCGTCCAGCGGCCTCACCGTTCTTATAGGCTATGAAATACGCAACTTCACTGTGTTCAAAAAACGGATTTTTTTTTGGATCGAGGAATTCTTTTCTTTCGATCAGGAGGTGCGGAACCCAATTAGGATCGTTTTGGTTTACCTTCCATTCAAATAGAATGAAATCCTTAAGGCCGGACGGGCCGATTTGCTTTATTTCCAGGCTCATGGAACTTTGATTGTTAGGGTTTTGTGAAACGGCCAAAGATAGGTAATGGTTCAAAAAGAGTCAATATATAAAATAGCATTGGATGAGTCATTTTGGAATTGATTAATATGGATTTGCAGAGAAAACGAGTCAAAAAAATCTTGCATTTATAAAGACATTGCTTTAACTTCCAAAGAATTCTAATTAAATCATAAGCCATCTATTTTTGGAGCTCTGATTATGCGATCTACTTCGTGGGTGTTGACGTGTTTGTTCATGTTGACGATGCTGGGTGTAAATGAAGCAAAAGCCCAACTTGGGAGCTCATCGGCGGTAACTGATCGTTACGGCTCGTTCTACGCTTATTCGGCCAAGACATTGCCATTTCCAAGTTTTTATATTTTCCAGAATACGCATTTTTTCAAAGGAAACGGCGCGCGCGTAGGTGGAACGTCAAGTGTCAAAGATTTTGGAACGCAGGTGGGAATCCAGGTAGGCGTCATGCCAACGTTTGATATTATTTTCAGTGGAAACTTTGTTCAAACTACGAATCTTGCCCCTGCAATCCCTAACAGTAAGATTGTTACAATCTTTAAATCACTGGACGTTCCAGACGAACTCTTTCTCAATTTCCGTTTGGTTCCTTATACCTTTGCTCAGAACAAGATCAATCTCGGATTCATGGTAACCGGAAGGTTCCAGGGGAGCGGGTTTTACAATACTCCGTTGCGTCCTTATTCCGGCGGTAATACAGAAGCCGGCGTTGCTTTGATCACCTCCTATTTTGCTCGTCCCGATTTTATCGAATCTGGATTTGCAATGCATCTTAACATACAGTATTGGAATCATCTGGATAACGGCGCATATATTGGTTTTTTAGATGAAAAAACGTTAAGAAATACGGCTCCAACTGATTTCTCCAATTCTCTTGCCGACACAGCCGTCGCAACGTCAAACTCTTCCAGTATACGGTTTGGCTTAGGCGTATCGTATCCGATCGATATTTCAGGCAAATATTTGTCTATAACCGGCGATGTCTACGGACAATTATTCCTGCAAAAACCTCCTCCGGCGGCATACAGCCGGCAGAATTATGCCTATTTGGCATTGGGTGCCAAGTATCAATGGTTTGACTGGATGGGCGTTCATATCGGCGCTGAATTCCAGGTTCTCAAAGGAACGGATAAAACTGTCGGCAATGATTTACTTGGTATTGACGACCTGACCATCTCGAAATCAGATTATCCGTCCTGGCGTATTTTCAGCGGGTTGACATTTCCTCTCATGCCGAGGGCCGAATCGCCGAGGTCGAGAGTAAAAGAGGAAGTGGTCTTAGAACAATCCGTACGGCGTAAAAAAGAAGTCGAAGGCATCCTGTATTCGGAGCAGGAAATTCAAAAACGCAGTCAGAATTTTATTCCCGTAAAAGAAATGCGCAAGAATTACCGAAGCATCATCGGAGATTATGTGACCATTCTGGATGCAAAGGACAAGAAACCGGTTGAGCCTGTGGAATCGATTGAGGAACAAAATCCGGAGAACTGATTTAAGCGTTGATTTTGACGTCATTATTAAACCCGTACCTTAGTAGCGTACGGGTTTTTTATTAAAATGTGGAAATTCGTTCCTAATATTAGTAACCTCATTTCCGACCAGAAATAAAAAGCGGTAATAATTTACATATGGAGGCATCATGAAACTGAACAAAGACATTGTTATTGTGAACGGCGCGCGCACGGCGTTCGGGAAAATCGGAGGCACTTTAAAAGATTTTTCGGCGACGCAGCTAGGCGTTATTGCCGCTCAGGAAGCTATCAAACGATCGGGCGTCAAGCCGGAAGAGATCGACCATGTGGTCTTCGGCAATGCGGAACAGACCAGCGCGGACGCGATTTATCTTGCCCGTCACGTGGCGCTCAAAGCGGGATTGCCTGTGACGACGCCCGCGCTCACACTGAATCGTTTGTGCGGTTCAGGCTTTGAGGCGATTATCGAAGGCGCACGTCAGATACTGATTGGCGAGTCGGAAGTCGTTCTCGCCGGAGGGAGTGAGAGTATGAGCCAGGCCCCGTTCGTAGTGCGCGGTACGCGATTTGGCGTTAATTTGGGCCAGCCGATGAAGTTCGAAGATTCCCTGTGGGAAGCGTTGACCGATCCGCATTGCGGTTTCTCAATGGCGCAGACTGCTGAAAATCTTGCGGACGATCTCAAAATTTCGCGCACAGATTGTGATTTGTATGCCTACCTCAGCCAGATGCGCGCCAAGGACGCGATACTGGGGGGTCGACTGAAAGAGGAGATCGCTCCGGTTGAGATCAAAAGCCGGAAAGGCGTTAAATTATTCGATACGGATGAACATCCGCGCCCGGAAACGACGATGGAGCAATTGAGCACCCTGGCGCCTTATTTTAAAAAAGACGGCACGATCACGGCCGGCAATGCCAGCGGAATTTGTGACGGGGGCGCGGCAGTGATCGTTACCACGATGGAAACAGCCAAAGCGAAAGGCTGGAAACCTATCGGCCGTTTATTGACCTGGGGTATCGCCGGAGTAGAACCCCGCATCATGGGCATCGGGCCGGTTCCCGCCGCACGTAAAGCGCTGCAGAATATTGGGATGTCGGTTCCGCAGATGGATATTGTCGAGGTCAACGAAGCTTTTGCGCCGCAGTATCTGGCTGTTGAGAAGGAGCTGGGCTTGAATCGCGAATTGACCAATGTCAACGGCGGCGCGATCGCCTTAGGCCATCCGTTGGCGGCTTCAGGAACGCGTTTGACCCTGACCACGTTGTACGAACTGCGCCGCCGTAAGAAAAAATACGGTCTCGCTTCCGCTTGCATCGGCGGGGGACAAGGTGCAGCAGTGATTGTTGAGGCAATTTAAAATAGTTGCGTATGAAAAGTTCGATCTTTTTATTAGCCTTCACCATCTTTTTTGCGGCGTGTTCAGAAGATAAGAAACACGAACATGCAGCTAGTCCATTTCCGGCAGGAATTGATTCGATATTTCTAAAATCCTGCGCGACCGTAGGTTGTCATTTGCCGGATGAACATACCGCCAAGTTATCAAAAAGCATGCATCTTCCTAGTGAATTGGATCTGTCGTCATGGACAGGACTCTTTGAGGGATCTCATAACGGCGCGGTTGTAATCCCGTTCAACGCCGAAGTCAGCCACCTGATCGACCATGTTTCCGGCCAGCGCGAACCAAGAATGCCTCCAAACGACTTTCCCTATTTCCGCGATACGTTGACGCAATCGCAGGTGAATGAATTGACAGCCTGGATCAACGACGGCGCGCCGAACATCAACGGCGATGTGGCGTTCGAAAGTTCCTCCAAAAAAATATTCACGACGAATCAGGTTGAAGACGTGGTGTCCGTGATCGATGAGCATGCTTTACTTGAAATGCGGGTATTTGAAGTTGGCGACCGTCCGGAGAATGAAAGCCCTCACGGCGTGGAAGTGAGCGGTGATGGAAAATATTTCTATGTTTCCATGATCGCCACGGGCGATATTTTTAAATACGACGCCGTCACGGGTGAGCAATTGGATAAACTAAGCCTGACCGATCCTGTCGCATTGATCAAATTGTCACATGACGGTTCGAAACTCTACGTTACGACCAATTTCCAGGTTAACAACACCGGACAGAACGGCACGATCTCGGTTATTCAAACTTCCGACATGACGCTGATCAAACCGATCTCCGTCGGTATCAGTCCGCACGGGATCAATCTTTCACGGGACGGAAAATTATTATATGTGACGGCGGTCTATTCGGATCGAATTTACTTCATCGATGCGCACGCGGATACTTTGATAAGCTTTTTTGACATAGCGCCCGATGTGGGCCCTTCGCCGGTGTACGAGCCTTATCATGTGGGGATGAGCCCGAGCGGAAATAACGGATATGAGGATTATATCTTTATCACATGCCGTAACAAGGGCCAGGTTCGTATATTTCAAAGGAATTCAACCGCCTCTCAACACACGTTCACATTCGTCGACAGCGTTCTGGTGGGCGCCAATACAAATTCTAAACCGATTCAGCTGGACGTATCTCCCAACGGGCAGTTTATTTATGTGGCCAATTCCAATGACAGCAGCGTGACCGTGATACAAAAGACCGGCAATGATTTTTCATGGATGGCCGATATCACCAAACAGATCGATCCGCGTGACGGCAGTGAACACCGCCTTTCTCAACCCAACGGCGTGGCATTCAGTAAAGACGGAAAGTACGTGTATATTGCAAATCGTAATAAGAACGGCGCCGTACCTCCTCATCACGGAGGTACCGGCGGGCCCGGGCTCCTCACGGTGATCGAGGTTGCCACGAATACGATCATTAAAACTATCGAACTTCAGCCGGATTGTTACAGCGTATTCGTGTCGAATTGAAAAAAAAAGTCCGAATTTATATCGGACTTTTTTTTTTGGTTTGCTTTTCCTATGACGCCGGAGGCGCTTCAACCGCCGGTTCCGCCGGCTTGAATGAAGCCGTCGCCACCGCTTCGTCCACGATCCTCACCATCTCATCGCTTGGTTTAAAGAATTTCCATACAAAAACGCAAGCTGCTGTGCAAACCAAAGTACACATCGCGCCGCCTTCCGGGCCGAACGTTCCGCCCGTGATCATGTCAGGTCCCGTTTCCTGAGATATCGTCAGCGGCATGACGACCGTGGTTCCGCTCACAGGTAATCCCCAGATATAACCTTGGGTAAAATTCCATGCGATATGAATTCCTATCGGAAGCCAAAGCGACTTAGTTTGAATATAGGCAAGCGACAGCAATACGCCGGCAAGAACGATATTGGCAAAACCGAACCAGGTGAAATTCGGATTAAAAAAATGCGCGAACCCGAAAAGCACGGAAAGCGTTATGAGCGGAATCCACTTATTGGTTCCCTCGATGAACGCCTGAAAAATATAACCGCGGAACAATATTTCCTCATTGAAGCCCACTGCGATATACAAAAGAATATTTCCAAGAAAACCTAACAGGAGATAACTTGCATCGTTTGGCGAAAGGCTGATCTCTTCGAATCCGAATGCCCACATGAGGCCGACCGCGGTTGTAAGCATGGCAAAGCCGATCAAAAGGCCCCACCCCAATTCTTGGAAAGCGCGTTTATTTACAAGAAGGCCCATGGATATAAATCTTCTTTTATCAAGGAATCTCAACAACAAGAATGCAGTTAAACCGGCAATGAAGGCGGCTTCGGCCGTTACAAAGCCATCTTTAACGAGCGGCATTTCTTTGAACGTTTTAGATGTAAAATCAGCGACAAAAGCGAACGGAATAGTGAGAATAAAAAAAGAAATAATGTACGTTCCGATACGCCAGCCGGCGCGAAGCTGACGTTTCTCATTAATAAAAATTTGCTGTGTTGTCATGGCCTCTCCTAATTAGGTTAGTTCAAGTTCCGGATACATGTGTTGCAGTTTGGTCGTTTCGATCAACTCAAAATCGCTGAAATCAAAACCGGGTGAAACGGTACAGCCAAAAAGCGAGTACTCGCCCAGCGAACGCGCCGATTGCCAGTCGTTGGCCGGAATGATGATCTGCGGTCTCTCGCCGTTTTTAACGTCCGTACCCAAAATATGTTTCGATAATTTTCCTTTCGAATCGATAAGTGAAAGTTCGACCGGTGCGCCAAAATAAAAATGATAGATCTCATCGGTCTTCACACGTTGCCACGCAGTGACCTTGCCTTTTCGGATGAGAAAATAAATAGCGGTGCAGACAGAACGAAGAGCGTCTGTTTGCGCCAGGACCGGCGACCGGTAGGTTTCCCTGAAAGCCCCGCCTTCCGGATGCGGCTGCAATTTCAGGATGCGTATGATCTCCTCGGCAGTAAGAGCCATAATTTTAACTCCATCATCAGGTTAAGATCAGTTTAGTTCCGGCCACGATAAGTACAACAGCAAGGACGCGGCGCAGCGTGGTCGTATCGAATTTCTTAGTTCCTAAGTATGTGCCGATCAGCCCGCCGCAAATCACGGCGATCGTAAACGGAAGGATCGAGTCGGAGATCAAATGGGCGTTTTGCCGATTTCCGATAATTCCCGAGATCGAATTGACCAGGATAAATGTGGCAGAAACGCCTGCCGCAATTTTTGTTTCCGACCACTTCATCAGAAGCAGCAGGGGCGTCAGGAAAATTCCTCCTCCAACCCCGGTGAGCCCTGAAATGAACCCGAGTACCGCGCCAACCGATAGAGCTACGCCCCTCGGCGGCTGACGGATCTCTTCCGGTTTTCTTTGTACAGTCGAAAGGATCAACCGGACTGCGGCGAACAACAGCACGGTCCCTACGATCGTTTTGTACACACCTACGGATAAATTGATCGATCCGCCCAGGTAGGCTAAAGGCACGGAAGTAACTGCAAAAGGCCAGAACAGGTTCCACGAAAAAAAACCGGCACGGTAAAAACGGTAGGTTCCGATACACGCTACGACGATATTCAATGCCAGCGCCGTCGGTTTCATTTCGGCCGGTGCAAAATTGAATAACGCCATGATCGCTAGATAACTGGAGGCGCCTGCGTGGCCGACCGAGGAATATAAAACGGCTGCAATGAACATGAGCAGGGCGATAACGAAGATATCCGCGTTCATGGGTTCAATAACATTTAAAATAAATTGATTTATACAAAGATAAGAAACGTTCTGAAAAAGACAAGAAAATAGGCGCGGACTGTTTGCGAAGAGATTCACATATAAGCATTGACTTATATAGTTTAAAAAATTAATTTGCTGTCCAATTGGGCCAATAGGCCTTAAGCTCAGTTAAAAAATCCGCTAACCGGCGGATAACTGAAACCGCAAATAAACAGCGAATGACTTTATTCTAAAGAGGAGAGATCCAATGCCGAATTTTTATCGTGACAATCAGGACATTCAGTTTCATATGAAACATATGGATATGAAGCGGGTGGTTGAACTAAAGGAAGACAATTTTGCGGACAAGGATGCGTACGACATTGCGCCCGGTTCAGTGGAAGAAGCGATCGAAACGTACGACGGCGTTCTGGAGATCGTCGGTGATATCGCCGGCAATACCATCGCGCCTAAGGCAGCAGAAGTGGATGCCGAGGGTGCTCATTTCAAAGACGGCGAAGTAACCTATGCCAAGGCGACGTACGAGGAGTTGAAGGTCTGCAAAGAGGCTCAATTATTTGGTTTCACCATACCGCGTAAATACGGCGGATTGAATTGCCCCATTACCATCTATACGATGGCCATCGAAATGATCTCCCGCGCGGACGCTTCATTTATGAATATATACGGCCTGCAGGATGATATTGCCGGAACGATCAACAAGTTCGCCGATGAAGAGATCAAAATGAAGTACCTGCCGCGTTTATGTTCGGGTGAAGTGACATCCTCAATGGCGTTGACAGAACCGGATGCGGGCAGCGATCTACAGTCGGTCATGGTCAAAGCACGTCAGGATGAAAAAGGCCAGTGGCTGCTGAGCGGCGTCAAACATTTTATTACCAACGGCTGCGGCGAGATCTCGCTGGTCCTGGCGCGCAGCGAAGAGAATACGTCCGACGGACGCGGCCTGTCCATGTTCCTCTACGAGCGCGATAAACACATGATCATCCGACGTATTGAACACAAAATGGGTATTCACGGTTCGCCGACATGCGAACTGCAGTTTGACGATGCGCCGGCGATCCTCATCGGTCAAAGAAGAATGGGGTTGATCAAATACGTGATGGCGTTGATGAATGAAGCCCGCGTCGGCGTTTCCGCGCAGGCCGTGGGGATCGCGGAAGCGGCTTACCGCGCGGCGAAAAAACACTCCGAGATACGCGTTCAGTTCAAGACTGCGATCAAGAACATGATCCCCGTAACAGAAATGCTTTTGAACATGAAGGTCAAAATTGAAGCCGGGCGTACGCTGTTGTATGAGACTACGCGCATGGTAGATGTTAAAGACGGGCTTGAGAGATTATTCGACAAACAAACCGAGCCGGCAAAGGAACTGAGGGATGAAACGAAGAAATACTCGGCTTATGCGGGAATGCTGACCCCGATGTGCAAAGCCTATAACACGGAAATGGCCAACGAAGTTGCCAATGACGGGCTGCAGATCCACGGCGGCGTGGGTTACATGCATGAATTTGACGCGGAACGTTTTTACCGTGATGCGCGCATTACAAACATCTACGAAGGCACGACACAACTTCAGGTCGTCGCGGCGGTCGGCGGCATTATCAAAGGGACGTTTGATGAACTTATTCAGGAATATGAAACCTCGTTTGATTTCGCATCGGTCGAAGCCTATCATAAAACCGTAAAAGAGATGCATGGGTTGCTGAATAAGGCGCTGCATTTTGTAAAAGAAAAAAAGAGCACCGACTATCAGACCTATCATTCGCGCCGCATTGTAGAAATGGCGAGCAAAGTTTTGATCGGTTATCTCATGCTCCGCGATGCGACTAAATCAGAACGGAAGAAAGATGTCCTTAAATATTTCTTGGAATACGCGATGCCGGAAGTAGCCATGAAATCGCAAGTGGTTCAAAGTGATTTTGAAACGCTGATGGAAAAGAAGAATATGATTCTTGAAGAGGCGAATTAGAGCTAATCGGGTTGAGTTGTTACGGGTTCATTATAGAATTTTAATGACTCGTTGATCTTTGAATAATAGGTTTTAGCGGCATTTTGACGTGCAGGATCTTTGAATTCAAACTTTGAAAGTTCAAAATAAAGTTCATGTAAAGCGGCCGTTGTTTTAAGCTTGGCAACGGCTTCTTTTGAATTGATTTTCACGGTTACAGATTCAGTTTTTTTAATTCTTCGACATCCAGTTGATCTTGCTTGCTGTTTCTTTTTAGTTTGATAGTAATCAGCGATTGAGGATCGATTACATTTATTTCAATACCCTGATAATCAATTACATTTCTTTTATTGTATACTGCATTGAACGAATCTTCTTCCTCCAGTAAAAAATCTACGATCACGGTATCAGGTTCTTGCATCTTCACACAACGGGCAATAGTCGCATTCTTAAATTTCAGGATGTTACGTTTGTCTATAAAACCGGCCTTTACAAGCGAGGCGAAAATCACTTCAAATTCTTTTTCAGATATCAGAAAGTCTATATCTTGCGTAAATCTGGGTTGGGCATAAACCGAATAAGCGAGTCCTCCGATGAGTAAATAACGCTGCTCCTTAATTCGCTCAATGACCGCCAGCAATTCATTGAAAAGATTCATGGTTACAGTTTAATTGTCTATTCCTGTTAGATCACATACCCACCACATGATACCCGCAATCCACGTAAAGAGTTTCTCCTGTAATGCCGCTGGCCCAAGAAGAACACAGGAAAAGACCCGCATCGCCTACTTCATCCACTTCAACATTTCTCTTCAGCGGGGCGCGTTCAGGTACGATGTCGAGGATCTTGGTAAAACCGGCAATGCCGCGCGCGGCCAGCGTATTGACCGGGCCGGCGGATATCGCGTTGACGCGTATCTTGCGACCGCCAAGGTCTGCGGCAAGATATCTTACACTGGCCTCCAGAGAAGCTTTGGCGACGCCCATTACATTGTAGCCGGGTATAACTTTTTCCGCGCCGTAATAGGATAAGGTGAGGATCGAGCCGCCGTGATCATGCATTAAAGGTAAGGCGCCATGAGAAAGTAAAATCAGGGAATATGCGCTGATATCGTGCGCCAGGGCAAATCCCTCGCGACTGGTCTTGTGGAAATCCTTTTTCAAATCTTCTTTATTCGTAAACGCGAGTGAATGTACCAGAAAATCGATGTGGTGCATGTCTTTTCTGAGGTCGTGGAACATCGTCTGTACATCCTGATCCTTTGTCACATCGCATTTGTAGACAAAATCGCTGTCCAATTCGTCCGCGATCTCGACCACGTTCTTCTTGACCGCATCGCCCTGGTAAGTGAATGCCAGCTTGGCGCCTTCGCGATGCAGGCTTTTGGCGATCGAATGCGCAATACTGCGTTTATTAGCGACGCCGCAGATAAGACCCTGTTTCCCTCGCATGACCATAAAGAATGCTCCTTAGTTATTTGGATAACAGCAAAATGACCGATGTGCGTACCTTTAGGAATTCTGCCCAATATAAATAAAAACTCCATATCCCACAAGACTAAAACCGGTTCAGTCCTCTGGCGATAATAGTTAAGATTTACACTAAACGGATCCTCTTTATTTATCGTTAAGCGACTATGTGTCAGATTTACACGCTTTGGGAAAGTAGTGACATGATCATTAAAAAAATAAGGAGGGTGTATGAACAGGAGTAATTTGAATAAATTGACTGTGTTGTTAGGAGTATTGTTTGGTATGGCAAGTATAGTAGCTTTTTTAGCCGCAGGAGGATCCGGGACTCTGAGCGGTATTATCCGGAGTAAAGACACCGGAACTCCGATTCCAAATGTTACTGTAAAGCTGATCGGTTCGGGTATAACGGTGAGAACAGATTCTTCAGGTTATTTCAATATAGAAGGTATTTCGTCCGGGACTTATGATCTTATGATAAGCACTGAGAATTTTCAAAGTGTAAAAGTGGAGGGCATCGACATTACGGCTTTTATGGATCATCATCTGCAGCTTTTCCTGAAAGAGGATATTTCAAAAATATCAACTGCTAAAACGATCCCTGCGGAGGAACTGAATATTCAAATTCAAAAAGGGGGAGCGTCGGACCTGCAATTGGAGGAAGCTCTTGCCGACGAATCACAGGTTATGCCTGAAAAAAAGATCGAGAAAGACAAGCATACCATATCGTCCAAAGCTATGGCAGGGCGCGGTATCCTTAGTGTGGCTGGGGGATCCGGAGGAGTTGCTCCTGCCGGAATAAGTTATTTAAATCCGCCTAACGGGCAAAAATTTTGGGACATGTATCATCATGATTATGGCGCCAATCCTTTCATTGATACGGAAGATGACAATCTTTCAACTTTTGGCGCCGATGTGAGTACCGCATCATATTCGCTTGTGAGGAACTATATTATGAACGGAGAGCTTCCGCCAAAGGATGCGGTTCGAGTTGAGGAGTTCGTGAATTATTTCAAGCCGTTGTATGCGGCTCCCGAGAGCAAAATTTTTGCGGTCTCAGTTCAGTCAGCCCCTTCGGTGATCAGTAAGAATTATCAGCTGGTCAAAATTGGGATCAAAGGGAAAGAGATCAAGGTTGAGGACAGAAAACCAGCCAATCTTACTTTTGTGATCGATGTATCCGGCTCTATGAATATTGAAAACCGTTTGGGCCTGGTGAAAAAAACACTTCTTCTGTTGACGCGTGAACTCAAAAACGGCGATCGTGTTGGTATCGTAACTTACGGCACGGACGCGCAGACCATGTTGGAACCCACATCGGATAAAGAGAAAATCGCAGATGCTGTAAACGGGCTGTACAGCGAAGGGTCGACCAATGCAGAAGCCGGATTGTGGCAGGGATATCAGCTCGCGGCAAAACATTTTCAGCCGCAATCCATTAACCGTGTCATTCTGTGTACGGACGGCGTGGCCAATAATGGCGAGACATCGTCCGAAGGACTGCTGAAACAGATCGAAAAATATAAGGACAAAGGTATTACGCTTTCGGCATGCGGATTTGGGATGGGAAATTACAACGACGTCCTGATCGAACAGCTAGCTACGAAAGGCGACGGGACCTATTATTATATTGATGATCTGAATGAAGCCAAGCGGGTATTTGTAGAACAACTTACCGGCACACTTCAAGTGATCGCGAGAGATGTCAAAATTCAGGTTACATTTGATAAAGATATGGTCAGCCGATACCGTTTGATCGGGTATGAGAAACGGGATGTGAAGGATGAGGATTTTCGAAATGATAAAGTTGACGGCGGCGAGGTCGGTTCGGGCCACACCGTAACCGCTTTGTGTGAAGTAAAATTGAAGGATCCGAACCCGGAAAACATCGGAAAGATCAATATTCGTTATAAATCACCGGACGGAAAAGACGTTTCGGAGATCGAGGAATCGATCCGCATGACTTCGCCAGGTTCTCTACCGGAGACATCGAACTTTCAGTTTATTTCAGCGGTCGTTTTGTATTCTGAGATCATGCGGGAAAGTTATTGGGCAAAGAACAGGGAACTGAGCGAAGTTAAAAACATCTTAGACGGACTCGACACGAAGTATAGGACAAACAACGAAGCGTTCGCTGATTTTGACAATTTGGTCTACCGGACGATCAAACTTAAAACCGTAAACATGATCGGTGAGAAAAGATAAGGAAAACACTATACGAAATTATATTCCCGCAAATGATGCGAATTGTAAAGTCTGCATGATTTGCGGGAAATTCATTTAAATAATATCCACCGAAATAACGGTCCTGCTCTTGGGCATTTGGCTTTTAAGATTTCCCTGATGGATCACGCCGCAGCCGAGCGTATACCCGTTAGCGGAAACGACAACCCCGCCTTTGTCGATCTCAAAAGCGCGGCGAATAGTGCCGGCGCCTACGAACGTTTCGATCTCTTTTGTATCAGTGAGGTTGATTTTATTCCTGGTAATGGCGGTTGAAAAAAGCTGGGCGGCGTTGGTTGATAATTTCCACTCCTCGGCGCGTCTCGTCCGAGCCAGGCGCGTTCCGACACGATGGGTATAAATCCGATTCAGAAGGCCTTCTTTTCCTTGCCATTCTTTCGAGGTAATCAGGATCTCGTCGTCTTTGATAACAAATAAAAATGAATCCCAGAAAGCCGGGTCTATTCCGAATGTTCTTTCAAAATAATTTGCTAATGGCCGTATCGCCTTATCCTGTGCGGACGAGAATTCAAACCGGATCTTCTTATTATTGAAAGGTTCTTTTCCCTCTGGTGTGCCCACGCTTCCTGTTTTGTTCAATTTTGCTATGAAAAACCCTTCCGGATTGATTTCTGATGGCAGGATTCTCACGGTCTTTGATAATGAAGCGTGATAAGTTTCGCCGTTATAACCGGTGATCCCAGGCATGAACTCCAGTTGCGCGGGCAAAGCTATATCTTCGAGCTCAAAGGGATAACGCGAAAGGATACCATTGATCAATTTTTCATTTTCCTCAGGAGCCACTGTGCATGTAGAATACACGATGGTTCCGCCGACCTTAGCCGCCTTGATCGCACTAACGAGCAGCTGTTCCTGGATAAAAGCGAATTTCTGCAGATAATTCAGGTTTGCAACAGCCTGAGGCGCTTTGTGGATCACGCCAAGAGCGGAACAAGGTGCATCGACCAAAATTTTATCAAATGTCTCCGGAAGGAGATTCCCGATACGTTCTCCGCCCATATTGACCATGGCCGCGTTGATCAGGCCCATGCGGTCGAGATTGTGAGACAAGGTCTTGATCCGTTTTCCGTCCCAGTCGTTGGCAACCAACACGCCCCGGTTTTTCATCATCTGTCCGATCTGTGTGGTTTTGGAGCCCGGTGCTGCAGAAATATCGAGGATCATTTCATTTTCTTTTGGGTCAAGAACCAAAGGCGGGATCATCGATGCGATGCTTTGGATGTAAACAAGCCCCAGGAAATGTTCGATCGTTTTGCTGAGAAGCGTGGTCTCGCTCTCTAAAACGACAGCATCTGCAAATCTAATATCCTGGATATGGAATCCGCTTTGAGTGAGCCGCCGTATCAATTCTTCTTTTGGAATTTTGAGCGTATTGGCACGGAAAGTGGTTCGTTTGGAAAAATTCAAACCGGACAGGAATTTTTCTTTTTCGGCGCCTAAAACGGAATCGAGATATTGGATAAATACTTCTGGGATTTCGATGCTCATGAATTTATACAGAGAAATAAAAAAGAATTGGACATACGCTTTTCTGGAAGCAGTATAAACCCTTTCGGTTTTCAAAACAAGGATTTAGTTGCCGAATTTAATATTAAAACCAACAACTTGAACTTGTCTACTCATTTTGGTTAATGTATTGATATCCTTCCGTCATGTTATCTTAGGTATCCTGTTAACAAACTAAGTTTTATATAATTGGAAGAATTATGCTTGTTGTAAAAATACGTATATCCGAGACTCAGCCCCACGTATTTGGACATGCTCCAGACAGCTGAAAAGACAATGGTAACGAAAAGGATCGGAAATGTTTTTTACGGTAATACTTAAATGTTGACCAACCATATTACTCATTATAATAACTTGAAATGGAATAAGAATAGATAGCTTTTGTACCTTGTGAAATAGAAACCCCCAACGAAGCTGTGAAGAAGCCGTGTCTTGAGATCGTAGAAACACCATAGTTCAATCTGATGGTTTTCGAGGAAGCAGTGAAGACAGTGTGGCTGCTATCCTTTGCCGACAAAAAGTTATGGCTGGATTTCATCAATTGAAGTGAGAAGAAATGCAGCTTGTAACCGTAGTTGAGATTGATTCCTTTCGCAGAGTATACTTCACCATTCGTTCTTTGATATCCTACATTCCAATCAATCCAGTAAGTGTGTGTAGGATAGGTTTGTGTGTAAGCCTCGAAGGAAGACAACACGGATGTGCATGATAACATAAGACATAATTTTACCATAAAGTCTCCTGAAGTTTGAAATTTTTACAAAATAGGCTCGGATTGGATCATTATGGTTAGACATTTGAACTTCATGATATTCTCGGATAGTATTTGACATTTATTATTAACTTGTTACTATTAAAAACGTACGCTTGCCGAAAAAGCCAGCTTTTTGTTCTTCAGGTCGTAAATGGGTATTACTGCGACAGGGCTGTATTTGCGGGTTAGGTTATAACCGATCACTGCAAATACAGGAACTACGAACAAACTCACCGAGTCGAAGCTAACATAACCATCAGCTGTTATCAGGTACGTTCCCAATGCGCTACCGGCGGCTGTGGCTAGGAAAGATCCGGTCTCTCCGCCGCGA
This sequence comes from uncultured Bacteroidota bacterium, assembly GCA_964535295.1. Classification (GTDB taxonomy): domain Bacteria; phylum CLD3; class CLD3; order SB21; family SB21; genus SB21. Next base: position 7,300 of record CAZHUW010000008.1, on the reverse strand, counting down.
TTCCCAACCCCTATGACTCCGTATGTGACGCCAAGCCCATATCCAACTTGATAAGGCCAAGATTTTTGATCATGGGCTTTAATAATTTTACTGTAAACAACATAGGTAGTAAAAAAACCGAGAATGCCCACAGCGGTGCCTGCAACAAGCTCACCAAGGATCATCCCGGGTTTCAGCGGTGGTCTTTTATTTGAATCTAATTGACAAAATGCAGAGCCGGCGCAAACAATGTTCGCGAGCAGGAGCCAAGTCAATAATTTGTTAAGCATTAGACCTCCTCATTTTGGTTAATGTAAAGATATTTTTAGTTCTGCTAAATTAGGCATCCTGTCAACAAACTAAGCTTGTCCAAATATAGCACAGGAACCGAACGAGGGACATCATCTGTTCTGCCTATTTACTTCACCAAATCACATGCCAAATAATTTCAATCAAAAAAACAATAACTTGAAATAAACATCATTGCTACGCTTGTTGATTTAATATACTGAGCAAGTTTAATCTTGCGTGTCGATCAACAGTCGACACAAGACATTCAACACAGACGAAATGATAATTATCCGTATCGAATATTTAAATTAGGTTTTCTTGGACTGTGACCGGTACAGGGTTCAGGAAGGAGATGAAGAGTCTTACTATGAATAATCAATACGTATAGGATTTTTACCCAGGCAGGATGTATACGAAATAGATTGTGGAGCTGATCAGGATCGAACTGACGACCTCTTCATTGCGAACGAAGCGCTCTCCCAAACTGAGCTACAGCCCCATGCTTAACGGGCAAATGTATACGATTCGAATTTCAAACGCAAATATTTTTTAACGTTTGATATATTCAGACCGCAAAATGCTGTAGATATAATGATCGAAACGTTTTCCGCGGATATTGAAATATTCCCGCAAAACGCCTTCCTGTTTGAATCCGGCTTTCTCAAGAAGCTTGAACGACGCAGGGTTTTCGACGGAACATTTGGCTTCGATGCGGTAGAGATGCGCTTCGTAAAACGCCTTACGCAGCATGATTTGCAGCGCCTCATATCCGTACCCCTGCCCGTGATACTTCTCCGAAATGCTATAGCCGATCTCACCGATCAGATGTTCCCAGGTTCGTATACTGAGTGTGATCCAACCCAAGGGCTCAGCATCGGATATTCTTTCAATGATCCATTGGAAACGGTCACGCGAGTAATTTGGGAGGTCGTTGTTGAAGGTCTTGTCGATATCCGACCGGATATGATCCTCACTCAGGTAGATCAGAGGCTGGTGGGCCTGAAGTGCCGACTCGCTTCGCCACTTGAATATCCGTTCGGCATCCGATGGAACAGGATCCCGCAACTGAACCCTGAATGGCATGCTTTGTTCGGGTAAGCTTCTGTTTATAAAAGGATTGATCATTTATATGGTTTTTCCATACGATGTTGAAGAAACTTATACAGGGTGATGAATAATATCAAATAAAAAACAAGTTTAGATAAAATAAGGACGCCGGAAAAAACGGTAAAAATTCTTGACATTCGCCTGTAATTCACATATATTTGTGCCCATTTTAAGAATACGCAGAACAATAATAAATCTTTTAATTATCCCGCATCGGGAGGAGATAGAAAATGGCAAAAGGTAAAGGCAATCGCATCGTAGTAACGCTGGAATGCACTGAATGCAAGAACAGCGGCCTTCCGGGTGTATCGCGTTATACGACCGAGAAGAATAAGAAAAATACGACCGACCGGTTGGAAGTAAAAAAATATTGCCGCGTCGAGCGCAAACACACACTGCATAAAGAAACCCGTTAATTTTTTAAGCTGAGAGGAAGCCATCCATGGCAAAGAAGCAAACGTTCGTCGATAAAATGAGCAAAGTGGAGGCGCATTCTGAAAAAGTCAAATGTGCCGCCTGCAAACAGGAAACCGTCGTGACCTACGCCAAATTTGTCGATTCCAAAATATCGGAAAAAAGCGGCGCGTGGAAATTTCTGGAAAGAAAAGTAAAACTTTGCGGTAACTGCGGCGCCGTCGTCAGTTAAGCCATGATCAAAAAAGATCTGCTTAAGATATTGGTTTGCCCTGCCTGTAAATCCCCGGTAAAAGAAGCTGCTTTTTCTCTTGTTTGTACAAATGTTCAATGCCGGCGACAGTATCCTGTGAAAGATAATATCCCGGTCATGCTTATTGACGGTTCTGAAGTTTTGAGTGAGACCGACCACCAAAAAGCCGTTTCCTGATCCACGTACCTTCCTTTCTGATTCCACTAAGACCCGCATTACATTTTTCTTGTATATCGTTACATCGCATTCTATATTTTGCGTAACTTTATCATATCTCCTAATCAAGTTCTAACAACAGAGGTGGCCATTGAGTTCCGGAACCTTACGGTTTATTGTGGCGGTGATCGCCATTCCTTTCTTTATACTGGCAACGATCTACGGCGGATGGTATTTTTTTATTCTGGTAATTGCGATCATGGGGCTCGGATTACGTGAGGCCTTGGATATCAGCCTGAAAAAAAATGTATTGCCGCAAACTTTATCATCTTTTCTCTTCTGCCTGGCCGGCGGATTCATATTTTATCACGACATGTTTGACTTTTTCATCCCGCTCCTCATGCTTTTTATCATGACGGTGATGACGATCGAGCTGTTCCGAAATCAAGGATCGGCTTTTTTGAACATTTCAGCAACGATTTTCTCAGTCGCTTACGTCACTATGATGATCGGAAGCATGATATTGCTGCGCAATATCAGCGAACTCGGAGATTATGCCGGTGCGCAGCTTGTTTTCCTGGTGTTTGCCGGAATATGGGCTTGCGATACGTTTGCCTATTATGGCGGAAGATTCGTTGGGAGGAGAAAATTCTTCGAACGTGTGAGTCCGAAAAAGACATGGGAAGGAGCGATCGCGGGTTTTTTTGGCGCCTTATTGGGTGTATGGTTGGTAAAGATCCTGTATGAATCGTCAGGTATAGCCTTTTCGCTTACACTGATTCAAACGCTGGTCGTAGGTGTTTTTGCCGGAACTCTCGGACAAATCGGAGACCTTGCCGAATCACTGATTAAGCGCGACGCACAGATCAAGGATTCGAGTTCTCTCATACCCGGACACGGCGGAGTATTGGATCGTTTTGACAGTATGATGTTCGTCGGACCCGCGACGTATATCTATATAGCCCTTTTTGTCATATGAAACGAGCGGTTGTCGGCGCTTTTCTGCTCACCTTGTTTTTTTTTGTTGCATGCGGAAAATCGTGCGATGTCGGTGACGAGAAACCAAGCGGCGGGACAGTCATCATTGCATTGTCTTCCGATCCGGATATGCTTAATCCTTTACTGGGAACGGGTTCGAATTCCGGCGCGGTTCTTCAATTCCTTTTTCCTGATCTTGCCGAGCAAGACTTTGATTCAACTGAAGGCACACTGCGTTTTAGACCTTCTTTTGCGAAATCATGGGAATGGAAAAACGGGGATCTTTCGCTAATCTATCACCTGCGATCCGGCATGCTTTGGAATGATAGTACGCCTATCACTGCGGAGGATATAAAATTTTCTTATACATGGTATGCTCATCCAGTGGTGGCAAGCCCGCGAAGGAATTATCTTAATACATTGATCAAAAACAAAGAAGGACAAATCGATCTCGATCGTGCCATACAAATGCCGGATGATTCCACAGTCGTTTTTAATTTCTCATCCGCTTATCCACGGATCCAGCAGCTGCTTCATACGCAGCTCAATTTTGTTCCGGCGCACATTTTTCAAAAGATCAGCCCGGAAGAGGTTCGAACTTCGGTGTTCAATCGGGAGCCGGTTACGGCAAAACATTTTTACTTATCGAAATGGGTCCCTAAGCAGGAAATGATTCTTGAGAAAAACCCGTATTGGACCGTTCCGCACACTGCATACATTGATCGTATCGTATTTAGAATCATACCTGAAATGTCCACACGCGTTGTCGAATTGAAGACCGGGACCGTGGATATCGTTGAAGGCCTTTCACCTGAAGATGCGGCCGATATTGAAAAAAATGTTGATCACGTGCGAATTGAAACTCAGCCGTACCGTCGTTTTGAATATCTTGGATGGAACCATATTGACGGTGAGATTTACAAGAAGAGCAAACACAAGATCGTGCGACTCCATCCCATTTTTGGGAACAAGAAAATTCGTATGGCGTTGACCATGGCCATCCGGCGGGACGAACTTGTCGAGACCTGGCTTGGAATATACGGACAGATCAGCACCGGGCCGATATCTCCGGCCTTCAAATGGGCGTATAATGACTCCGTCAACCCCATCCTTTATGATCCGGAATCGGCCAAGTCATTACTGGCAGAGGAAGGCTGGAAAGATCATGACGGAGATGGCATCTTGGATAAGGATGGAAAAAAATTTGAATTTACGATCACAACGAATTCAGGTAATCCAAGGCGGGCGTTTGCGTTGCAGAAGATACAATCCGATCTGAAAAAGATCGGAATTGTTTGTCATTCCCAATTAGTTGAAAATAATGTATTCCATAGCGGGTTGAAGAATAAGGAATATGAAGCTTTTATTACCGGGCACAATGTTAATATGACCATTGACCTGCTTCCTCAATACGGGTCGGATCTTGAACGGAATACATTCAATGCCGCATCATATCAAAACAAAATCGTAGATAGTTTGATAATAGTTGCCGCATCCTCGTCCGATGTGCATTTGGCAGGGCCTGTTTTTAAGACCTTGCACCGGATGATCTACGAGGATCAACCGGTGACCTATTTGTATTGGTATGACAATATCGTAGGTATTAATGAACGCGTAAAAGGAACTAATGTGGATATACTCTCGCCGTATCATCGATACTACGATTGGTACATATTGGATTCAACCCGTTAACCAACATGGCAGCCTATATTTTCCGACGCACACTCGGCGCTATTCCCCTGATATTCGGATTGCTGACGATCACTTTTTTTATCGTTCGTCTCGCACCCGGGGATCCGACGTCGATGTTCATCGATCCCAATATCGATCCAAGAACTGCGGAGCAGTTACGTGAGAATTTTGGACTCAATGAACCGCTTCCGGTACAGTACGGTAAATGGCTCGGGGTACTTCCGCCATTCCGAGGGGTATTGGAGGGAGAGTTTGGAGTTTCTTTCAGTAAACAGCGGCCCGTTTTTGAGATCATTTCCGAAGCGATGGCCAATACACTGTTATTGACGGCGCTTGCATTAATTCTGGATATTTTAATAGGTGTGCCGTTGGGGGTTTTTTCCGCTTTAAGGCGTGGAGAAAAAATGGATCATGTTCTCACGATGGGGAGTTTGTTTATTTATTCTATGCCGCATTTCTGGTTGGCGCTCATGCTGATACTCATTTTTTCCTTAGGACTCGGCTGGCTTCCAGCATCCCAAATGCATTCCGTCAATGCGACAGGTTTGTCAGCTGCAGAATATTTTCTGGATCTCTTAAAACATATGGTCATGCCGGTTTTTGTTCTGGGTATTGCTTCGGCAGCGTCCACGGTAAGATACATGCGCAGCAGTATGCTCGAAGTTATTCGTCAGGATTATATTCGTACTGCCCGTGCCAAAGGCTTGAGTGAACGCAAGGTGATCTGGAAGCATGCCTTACGCAATGCACTTCTGCCACTGATCACGATCATCGGACTTTCATTCCCTTTTTTGCTCAGCGGTGCGGTGATCACCGAAGTGGTCTTTGCCTGGCCCGGGATGGGACGCGTAACCATCGATGCTATTTTTTCGAGGGACTATCCGCTGATCATTGCCAATACGTTTGTTGCGGGAATTATGGTCATCGGCGGTAATTTGTTGGCGGATGTTTTGTACGCCGCCGCCGATCCAAGGGTAAGACTGAAATGACAGAAACATTGCGCTTTGCGGAACGGAGATATGAGAGCGGTCATATAGTTACTTGACTTTGTTTGCGGTTTTCTGTAAAATTAGTTGTAATCCAAAAAGGTATCTTATGAAAAACATTATCATGGTGCTCTGCATAGCTGTTTTGAGTGCGTTTTCTCTACAGGCTCAGTTCAGAACGCAGACGGTCAACCGAGTAGACGTCAAAAGCGGCATTACAACTTCCGTACCGGGCACGCTCGCGGATTTCCTTAACCCGGACAGGTTCTATATGAATCAGAGTTACGGATTGACCTACTATACCGGCGGCGGGCAAAGCGGATCAGTGGGTATGTACACCAATTCGCTCAATTTCAGATTGTCTAACCCGTTATTTCTACGTGTGGATCTCGGTATGATGCATCAGCCTTTCGGCGGCCCGAAAGGCGTTGAACAAAAAGCTCAATTCATGCATGGAGCCGAATTGATCTATAAACCCAATAAGAATTTCCAGATGCAGGTAGGATATAGCACGACCCCTTATTATAATAACGGCTTCGGTATGTATCAGAATCCGTTCGGTAATAACGGGATGTACGATGATTCTGCGTTTATGCGCAAACCGTAATATTGCAATAGTAATATCGGCAAATGAGCAATAATGTAACCCCGCAATGCCGGGGTTATTTTTTTGAAGGAGTCAACCGCAATGCTTAGAAAAGTCAGACCGGGTGAAGAAAAGTCATCCGAAACCACCTCATCAACCGGCTTAGATAATACGGGTCAGAAGACCTTTCAACCTCTGCCTGCAAGAACCGGGACCGATAAACTTCTGAACATACTCATTGGTGGCCTCGGGTTGATCGTGATCGCGCTCGTGATCTCCCTGATCATTCGCCTCAACAGTTCTCCCGGCGGGCCAGAAGGTCGTGATGCGGAGCAAGCCGAAGTAACATCGACGGATGAATCGGGCAACCAGGTGGAAGAGAATGTTCAGGTAAAAAGTAAGGCGATTCGTGTGGAGATCCTAAATGGCGCCGGTGTTCCCAAACTGGCTTCGAAAGCCGCCGATTATCTTCGTGCCAAAGGGTTCGATGTGGTAAAAACGGATAATGCGCCGCACGGAAATTTTAAGAAGTCAGTGGTGCAGGACCGGATAGGCGATATTGACAAGGCCCGTTCGATCGCGGGCGCATTAGGCATCGGAGAAGCCGGTGTGTTGCAGCAGAAAAATCCTCAACTCTATCTCGATGTCACGGTCATCATAGGCCAGGATTACAAATCGTTGAAATTCATGACCACCGGAAAACAGCCCTGATGCAGGTTCGCTCGGCCGATAATTACAAAAATATTTCCCGTTATGAATTAGACAACGGGTTGGTTCTGCTTGCAAAACCGGCGCCGGGGCTGCCGATCATTTCCTTCCGCGGCTGTATTCGCGGAGGCGCACTCCTGGAAAAAGACG
>CAZHUW010000007.1:1419-36410 GCA_964535295.1 uncultured Bacteroidota bacterium | reverse complement strand
GGCATTCGCTGCATACCCCTCGCGTTGGCCGGTCAGTGAACTGAATTCCATCGGCAGCAACAACTTGCCGTTCCCAGTTATCAAGGAAACGCCCGCTTCTTTTTTTGGCGCGCAGGCGATCAATAAAAGAAGCAACAAAAAACGATTCTTCATGATTTCCTTCGATGAATTGAAAGCAGTAATAACTCAACTGCGCCGTTATCAGGATACCGGGCTGCAGCAAAGCTACAAATTCGATCCTTTTGGTCTTAGATTTTTTTTCTTTCCGTCCAAAGCCAATAAGCAAGCCCCCCGGTAAATAAAAACGCCGGTAAACTGAGCCAGACAGGGACGGCTACGTTTTCCACAATTACATCCAGTCCCAGAAGAAAACGTACGAGTTGTGCAAGTGAAATTAACGACAGGAACGCAATGGCAATGAGTGAAGCCGGCTGATTCATTATACACCTCCGTGTCGTCGTTGATGTTGACATACGCGTGACAGAACACGATTAATGTAACTTTGAAAGACAAGTTTGTCAATGACGTTGGTTATGTTTCTTTATTATTACCGAGGTTCACAAAATTTGAATGTTTATTAATCTCTGTGGCAGTTATATTTTCAGTAATACGGCACAGGAAAAGGTTCAGCTATGCTTAAGAAATCATTGAAACGGCTTTTGGACGGTAACCGGCGTTATGCGGCAAATAAACCGACGCTGGACGAATCGGAACAACGGCGCATCGAAGTGGCCGCCGGGCAAAAGCCTTTTGCCGCAATATTGAGCTGCGTGGATTCGCGCGTGGCGCCGGAATTGGTTTTCGATCAGGGTCTCGGGGACCTATTTGTGATCCGAACGGCGGGTCAGGTCCTTGATAAAGCGGTGCTGGGAAGCCTCGAATTCGGCGTAGCGGAATTGCATATACCCATCATCATGGTGCTTGGACATGAACGTTGCGGAGCGGTGAAAGCAGCGATGGACGTCCTCGCAAGACATGGTGTTGCAAAAGCGGATATCGAATTTCTGGTGGAAGCCCTGGTGCCGGCCGTTGAGGCAGGGAAAAAGACCGGCGGCGATCCTTGGGATGGAGCCGTTCGCGCGCAGATCAGTTTACTTGTAAAAAAACTAAAACACTCGCCCATTTTGGTCAATGCCGTGAAAACCGGTAAACTCCTGATCGTCGGCGCTTATTATAATCTGGAAACCGGGCTGGTGGAAATTACGGAAAAGTGAAGGATGATTTTTTAAGGCTTTGGGTGAAGTATTAAGATATCAATTTTTCCGCTTTTTCCCCTGTTAAAGACAATACTCTCCGTGTTTGTACAGCAATTTGCCCGGGCATCATCCTCGTCCCCAAACGTCAATTGCCTCGCTGTTTTTGTTGAAATATCTACCGCCCATAATTTGAATTTGTCGTCAACCGGCGAAGAATATATAACCTGATCTCCTTTTGCTGACCACGCTGGCCACCCATCCCAGACATTGTTAGTGGTTAATCTCACTTCATTGGTCCCATCGGACTTCATGCAGAATATTTCTCCGTTTTTCCCTTTATCCATCCATTTAAGGAATGCGATGTGTTTACCGTCCGGGGAGTACGAAGCATAGGAATTTGTATATTCATCCTCTTTGAGGACCTTACTATCTCCTCCGTTTTCATTCATTGTTTTAATAAATAATTTTTTTTTGGTGTCTTCAGTTCGATCAGCCGTAAAAATGATCTTTTTACTGTCAGGGGACCAGTTTGGGTGTATATCACGAGATGAATTATGAGTTAATTGTCTTACCTCATTACTATTGATGTCCAATACAAATATTTCATCATCTCCATCCCTATCGGATGCAAATAAGATCCTACTTCCATCGGGTGACCAGGATGGCGTAACATCATTAAATTTGTTTTCTGTAAGCCGTTTGACTTCTTTTGTTGCAACATTGAGTTTATACAACTGCCAATTTCCGGTAAGATTTGACTGAAAAACTATTTCCGTTGCATCAGGTGACCAGAAAGGGTAAGCATATTCAAATTGAGTAATGTTACTGACAGTATCCTGAACAGATTGCGCAAAAAGGGCCGTACCTGACAGACAAAAAGTAAGACAAAAAATAAATTTTAGCATAACAATCTTTCCTGGATTCATATTGAAATTCATTGGCTCTGTTGCCACTTTATTCTTGTGGACAACCTCATCTCTTATAAGCATAAACAAACTGAAACCCTTGGTAAAGAAACTGGCGTTTTTTAATGCCTTCCATCATGCCCCGACTTTTTATTGTTCAAAATATGCGACTTGGATATTTAAGGCTTTTTATGCATGGGTGGGGAAAGACGCATCATTTTATTCTCACGTAGTTTATCCGCCACTGCAGCGCCCAGGTTTTCCCTCCGTCTTCGGATTTTTCCCAGTCCCACGTGAAGGATTTCGGTTTGATATCGTAGAAAACCATGCGCTGCGTATATTTCTTATCGTTCACTTCCCTGATCTTGGTTTTGAATATTTTCTTGTCGCCGATCACCTCTCCTTCAAAATCAAAGTAGCCGCCCTGATTGTCCGCCCAGGCCTGGTGCCATTTTTTTTGCGCGGGATTGAAAACAGAAATGCTGGTGCCTTTGAACCCTGCATCGTCCGCAAAGTTCTCCTGGATCACTTTGTCGTCCAGGATCTTCACGATTTTATTCGTGCCTTTTCCGATGGTTCCGTTGCCATTATCCCATGTCGCACTCCATTCACCGACCCAAAAGTCGTAGGTTGAAGAATCCACTGTTGTTTGTCCTTTCGCCTCAAGGTTACCTATCAGTATGCATGCCCCTATCATTAGCCATCTCATAATTTCCTCCCTTTAGCTAGTTTGTTTGTTAGATAATTAATCTGATCATCGATTAAGCGTAATCTAACATTTCTTAAAACAAAAAGATGTGGTGAAAACGGCTTTTTTTGATTTGACTTCAGCGCCGAAAATGCGATGGCGAATTATTAAAATGCGAAGTGTAAAGCCTGGTAAATGAACTTCGGTCCTCGAACCCGACACGCCTGCATACCTCCGAGACCGTCAGATCTTTACGCCCAAGAAGTTCTTTTGCGGCTTCTAACCTTCTCTTGATAAGATATTGGCGCGGTGTGATCCGAAAGTACGATTTGAAATGACGCAGAAAATGATGTGAGGACAGACAGGAAAGCTCGCTTAATTTTTTCATGCTGATGTCCTCGTTAAAACAGGCATCCATGTAATCGCGGGCAATATGGATCCTTTGATAGATCTCTTCACGGGTTGCGCGCTTTTTTGCCGCGATACGGTCGATACGGCGATACGTCTCAATGCCCGATCTCAGCAGCCCCTCGAAAAGAAATGACATCTCCTCTTCGATCCTGCCGGCATGGAGTTTAAAATCGGAGATGAATCGGGCGATCTTACGCAGGTGCGGATAGACCAACGTATGGTGCTTGTTCAGATGTTCAGGAAATTTGCAGCGATAAGTAATACCCATCGAAGGATCATCCATCCATTTGGACTCTTCTTTCTCCCATAATTGGTTGAATGAATTCAGAAACACGGATCCGAAATTGAATGTAAGGGATTCGGCCTGCGAATTCTCGGGAATAAAACTGGCATACTGCGTATCCTCGTTGAGGATCAGAAAATTATCAGGGCTGACTTTGTACTTTCCACGGTCGGTCACATAAAATTCGCTCCCTTTCAAAGTGGTTTTCAACGATAACGGTCCCCAGTGTTTTGGGAAAGAAACCGCAGTTGATTCACAATGAATGATAACACTTGATTTCCCGTGACAATCGATCCATTCGCTTTTGTCGAATCGATGATCTTTTGGATCAGGAAAATGGTCAACAAGGCGCAACATGGGATACCCTTCGGTATTTTAAATATCGAATATTAATATAGGGCACCGGGCAAATGATTACAAATGGCTTATGCATCATTATGGATCATTTCAATCAACCCGCTATCGGTTAATATCTTTTCCGGCTTTCAACTCGCTGATCAGATTATTAATAAATGCTTTCGAGGTCGCATCTGTAAAGACAACTAAGGCCTTTTCAGCAAATTTTATCGCTTCCTTTGTGTTACCAATTCCCGCATACCCACGGACCATTCCTATAATTGCATTCCCATCTTCCGGGTATTTGCCATACCCGGTTTTAAATACATCAAACGCTTTTTTGTTTTCCTTCATTTTTAACAGGCTGCGGCCATAGGTGTATAACTCTGTGGCAGTCACGTTTGGTATTGCCAGTGCTTTTTGCATCACCGAGTCCGCTTTCTTCTGCTGGTTATTCTTTTCGAGCAGGCCTGCATAGGTTGAGAGTGTGGAAAAATTAGACTCTCCGAAAAAATCATAGATCGATCGTTCTGCCCAACCAAGTCCTTCTTCAAGATTGATATTGTTTACTAAACAATAATTCGCCGCATGCCGCATATTCTGCCAGTACACATAAAACATTGCATTATTAACTAATTTGCGGTAGGCCTCTATTTGTCCTTTTTTCAGATCAACCGAAACGGTAAATGGGATCTTTACTTTTTCCCACAGAAGCGAAACTATCGCACTTGCGTCGGCCTGGTCGCTAAATTCATACTTGAGTCGCTCCACGCTTTCATTCACACGCAATACCGGTACTTCTACGCGGAGCGCATCATCTTTTGGATCATAATAAAAACTTCCCCATGCCGTATTGTATTTAGAGAAGATTAACGTGGCTTTGGTTTCGCCCATCGCAATAAAAAATCCGTATTTCCCGGCCGGGATATTTTTTCCTTCTATAGCAACATCAGTACTGAACTCAATGGTCGTATTCTCATTTGCTCCGGCTCTCCAGGGAGCTTCTTTGGTTGTTCCAAAACCGAGGTCTGCAAATCCGTATTGGACAACGGTGCCCCATAATTCGCTGCCCCTGCCTTTAACCGCCGGCCTGTAATATTCAATGTTAACTTTGGTAAGACCTATGAACTCGGAGACTGAAGCTTTTTTACTGGCAACAGTTGGTTCATACATCTGCGCGGCTGCAGGAGTCCATGTGGCCGCCGCAAGAAAAATAGACAATAGTATGGCGAGTTTCGAATACATGATCTATTCCTTTCATTTTGAAGGCTCGGCTCAAAAACCTTTCTTAAAGTTGATCGAGCGAGCAGCTATGGGGCATAACCCTTCCCGTTAATTGATTTTTAATCCCGATGCATATACTTGTACGCCGCAAAACTCATCGGGTTGAGTTCGAGCGATTTTTTATAAAAATACTCCGCCTGTTTCTTATCGCCGGCCTCCCGATACGCATCGCTCAACGCCGCGAAAATCTGCCAGTGATCTTTAGGAAAAACAGATTGATTGATCTTCAGCGCTTCGATGGCGAGTTCCGGCTTTTCCTGCTTGATCAGCTGATAGGCTGCCGGCAGGATCAACGTGCTGTTGACATACGTATCCGATTCAGGCGCATTGAGTTTTGTGAAGAACGATTTGAACTTTTCCGCGCCGTCGAGCATCAGCATCGTCGTAAATTTCACCGTGAGGGCATGGGAATTGAGTGAATAAAAATCGAAATCAGGAACTTCCATTACCGTATCCCGCATCGAATTCCCTTTCATAAAATTCTCCATCAGATTCGGTAATTGCGGCGCCAAAAGGTCGTGTGATGCATTTTTGAATACCACATGTACGCTATTGGAAAAATTCTTTTTTACTTCCCGCGCATCGCTGATCGACGTACGCCCGTCAAGGTTACCGCTGATCAGAAGCACCGGTACCGAAGATTGAAAAGGTCTACGGAATTCCTCGCCAAGGTCAGGCACGGGCCAGGCCGCTTTAACTTTTTCCGTCATGAAAGGATAATTGATCGCATTACGCAACATGCCCTGATCGGAAGCGGCAAGAATTTCTTTCTCTCTTTCAGGTGAACAGCCCGAGGCATAATGCATGCTGTAGCTCATCGGCGTTCCTTCGGCGCGCGCCTTGAGCGTTTTGTATGCATACTCCGCGGCGGTATAATAATCGCCTTGGGACATATTGTAGAACATCTGCGGCAGTTCCCGTATAAAACTGGTGGATGCCAGGTTGATCGCCGTGAAAACTTCCACATCCGTGCGTCCGATCGTTACGGTAATCTTCTTGTTGTCAACATTAATCTCTTTTATAACCGGCCGCAGGTCGAGTTTCTCGAGTTCCTGCCTGACGAGCGCCGGGAATGACGGGATCCGTTTCCTCAGTTTCGGAGAAGCATCAATCAGCCGGTCCATTTCTATGAATACTTCATTCACATCCGTGGGCATCCGAAAACGCTGGTCGAGCCCGTTGACGCCGCTGAGTATGGCCTTATCTACAAAAGGACCAAAGTCCTTGATCACCGCTAACCCGAGGTGCGAGCCGTAACTGTGTCCCCACAGGATCATTTTTTCTGCGCCCAGTGCCTGACGAATAGCGTCGATATCCGCTGCGTTCTCTTTCGTATTGTATGAGCCAATATCAATGTTCTGCTTTTTCAACTCCGCTTTCATTTTCTCCATGCGTGCGCAGAATGAATCGAGACTCTCTTTCGCATCGATCGGTTTGTCCAGCGGCAAATCAAGCGGGCTTTTCGAACTCATGACGGGCTGTGTTATGCCGGTTCCTCTTTGATCGGGAATGATCACATCGCCGTACGCGCGCAGCGCCTCAAAAATGATCAGCCTTTCCGTTTTCAGCATACTGATGCCCGACACGCCGGGCCCGCCTGCTAAATAAATGATAGGCGGTCCGGGATTAGCTGAAGTAGACTTTAGCCTGACAAAATGAATCGTGATTTTATTGCCGCTCGGTTTCGACCGGTTTTCAGAGACTTCTAATTCACCTAACTCTGCTTTGATTGAAAAATTCTCATCTACCTTGATCTCGTACGGCTTAATTTGGAGCGCCTCTTTCGGCAAATCCCATGAGCAACCTGTAAATAGACACATTAAACACAAACCGATCATTTCTTCTCCTTTAAGTCGCCATTGAAAGCTTTGGTTCCGAATCATCGACATTCAATTTACTTTCTTGATCAGATCTTTGGCGAATTCTAATTCTACGTCCTTATCTTCGATTATTTCCCTGATTGAAGGAGCAATTTGGTAATCAGGTATCAATCCGCGATCTGCGTTCGGATAGCCTTTAACGGCCATTCTGTAGTTCATCAATGGAATTTCAACCCTGACCTTTGAATGAGGCAGCTTGAGGTCTGGCGTTGGACCTGAGCAGTTGCCATAATATCCGCCACCGCTTTCTTCACCTATAAAGGTAGCTTTGGTGTGAAAGTGAAGCATGGATAGAAATTCACTCGTTGTTGAAAAACTTCCTCCATTGATCAGAACATAAATATGGCCGCGGTAGGTTGGCGTGGAATGTTTTTGTTTACCGACATTGGGGTGCTCAATGTTATCAAAACTTCCGTAGGTGTTTGCTTTTAGCATTCCTTTTGGCGCTTTCATGCCGGGCCGGTTCGTGTATTTAAAAAAATCGTACGTGTCTTTATTCATTCGCAATGATTCATAGTAATCAAATGCGTCGCTCGTAAAGTAAGAAAATAATAATTTGCCGAATTCATCGGTGCCTCCGCCGTTATTCCGCAGGTCAAGAATCAAATCATTAATTCGATTGGATTCTATTTCGTTGAACGATGTCGATAGAAATTTTTCGAAATCAATATCCTTATCCTCGAGCCGTTCTTTGTCAAATGTGCTGATTCTCAAATAAGCATAGTGACCGGTAGGCTCAATCCTGAATTCTGCAGGAAGTTGTGCTGCGAATTTTGGATATCGGGCTGTACGCTCCGCGACCAGCTCATCAAAATACATCCCCGGCAATGTGACCGTCCTTGAATCATTTTCACCTGGCACAATGTATTCTACACGATAGGAGCTTGCATAACCGTTCATGATGTAAAAGTATCTAGTAAAATAACGAGGACTTGAAAGCAATCGGTATTTGTGTGTCATATTATTTCCGTCAGACGGAACAATTTGAAAGAACTCTTGTAATAGATCTGAAACCGAGTACCCATTAATAGATATAATACGTCCGCCAAGAAAATCCTTATCGCTCAGAGTTGAAAAGTTTTTCATAACATATAAGCCATCATCACTGAAAAAAACCTGGAATGGAATAGCCGTGGCGCCCAAATCCAGTGAATCTAAGCGGATTTTAGGAGGAACAACTTTAAGATGCCCGCCGCCAATTTGGGAAACCGTTTTACACAGCAAGATCATGAATTGCCTGTCTGTCATTTGTCCGGTAATGGAAGATTTTGATGCGGTGAATACCGAGTCCATAAACGATTTTGATTTATATTCATAAATGCCCGGATACGCTTCTTCTAATGAAGCTCTGAAAACGTCAAAATCTTGTCTCAGTTCTTCAGCGGAATAAATCTCTTTTACAACGTCTTTGTCATCAACGCAGGAAAGGCAAGACAATGTAATACTGAGGATCATAATATTTAGACCATATACCGTGCGTTGTAAAATCAAACTTTTCATAATTATCCTTTCTTTTCGCGAATTAACTAACAGTAAGCTGATAATAAGCCGTCGGATGTAGATCTAAGAATCTTCCAAACTCCCCGATCAATACTTTATGGATTAATCGGCAGCCACGCAGCCTTCTAATCGACCCGATATCCATCGATCAACGGATGCTTTACCTCCTCCCCGTACGATCAGCACCACCATGATCGCCAGAATAAGCAGATGAAATTCGAAACCTTCTCCGCGCCTTTCAGCGTACCAATTCATATAAAATCCCCAGCGGCCGTGAACCAGCGCGATGGCGCCGATCATGACAAGCGATATAGCTGAGGCCATAAAGCGCGTTCCAAATCCCATAATCAGACACGCCGCGCCTGCGGAATCCGACATGATCACGAGAAAAGTAACGAATCCGGGCAAGCCGAACCATTGCTCAAAAGAATCCATTGTTTCTGTAACTCCGTGCCCTCCGAACCAGCCGAATAATTTCTGTACGCCGTGGGCAAGAACAATAAAGCCGGCCGTGATCCGAAGAAAAGTTAACATTCCGTCGTCGGATGTAGAAAAGAATTTTTTCATCTTAATGACCCTTTTAGGTTATTGACTAAAAAAGGGATTGTCCGCAAAAGTCCGAATTACTTGAATCACACGGGAATAGTAACGATACACTACGCAGGCATTTTCATTAAGTTGCATTGTGCAGAAGCGGACCATGGTTTCAAGTATTTGCTTACTTATGTCCTTACATAATTCTGCTTGAATCTTTCATACAAAGTTCCATATTATCCCAATCCCAAAAACCAAAAAACCGGAGGTCAAAATGAGATCAATTCTTCTGATCGTCATGGCATTAGCCGTATTCAACGCATGCCAGCCGAAAAAGGCCGAAGCGCCGAAATCCAAAATTACCGGCGAACAGGTCACCTATTCCGCAGACAGCGTGAATATGAAAGGCTATATCGCTTACGATGCATCCAAGCAAGGCAAACGCCCCGGCATTCTCGTGGTGCACGAATGGTGGGGACATAATCCCTACGCCCGCCATCGTGCGGATATGTTGGCACAACTCGGTTACGTGGCGCTTGCTGTCGATATGTACGGCGATGGTAAAACGGCCGATCACCCGAAAGATGCGGGCATGTTTGCCGGAGAAGTAATGAAACGCGGACCCGGCGCGACGGCGCGCTTCATGAAAGCGATGGAGATTCTCAAAGCCAATCCGAATGTGGATGGAAATAATATAGCCGCGATCGGTTATTGCTTCGGTGGCTCGACCGTTTTGAATATGGCGCGCCAAGGACTGGATCTTAAAGCGGTGGCAAGTTTCCACGGCGGACTTGGAACGGGCACTCCTGCGAAGAAAGGCGAAGTGAAAGCTAAAGTTTTGGTTTGCAACGGCGGAGCGGATAAATTCATTCCGCAATCCGACATAGACGCTTTCAAAAAGGAAATGGAAGATGCCGGCGTGACCTATACATTCAAATCCTATGAAGGCGCACTTCACGGCTTTTCCAATCCGGCGGCGGATTCTCTCGGAAAGAAATTTGATATGGCGATTGCATATAATGCGGCGGCGGATTCTGCATCATGGGCAGATATGAAGGCATTCTTGATGGAAAACTTGAAATAGCTATATCGCATTATTGTTGAACAAGTCTGCAAGTCAGCCGGTATTTTCAAATTGCTTTCCGGCTGATTTTTTTTATACATGGCCAAAAGCAGGAAACTCATGATTTCACAGGCACAAATTCGCAAAGCCTTTACCGCCGATACGGCCATTCTCGGATATCTCTCTCTTATTCCGTTGGTCCTTCATTTCTTCATCCATCCTGAATTCGGTTTCCAGCGCGACGAATTTTTATATGTAGCGATGGGCGATCATTTGGACTGGGGTTATCTTGAAGTACCCCCGGGTATTGCCCTCATTGCGTTCCTTTCAAAAGCCTTTTTTGGCGCATCCTTTTTTTCTTTTCACATCTTCCCGGCATTGGCAGGTTCGTTCACCGTTTTCTTTGCGGGTTGCATTGCACGCGTGATGGGCGGTAACCGGTTCGCACAACTCCTTGCCGCCGTATCCGTTGCCGTGTCGCCGTCCTATCTGCGATCGTCAATGCTCTTACAGCCGGTGGTCTTTGAACAACTTTACGTGACCCTGCTTGCCTATGCATTTGTAATTCTGGTGAAAAATCATAACCCGCGATGGTGGATTGCCATCGGTTTGATATCCGGCATCGGACTTATGAATAAGTATTCGATGCTTCTTTTTGGTTTTGGATTAACGATAGGTATTCTGTTCACCTCTGACCGTAAGATGTTTCTGACGCGATGGCCGTGGATCGGCGGTATGATTGCCCTGCTGATCTTCCTGCCAAACCTGCTTTGGCAAAACGCTTATGGATGGCCGATATTTGACCACATGAAAAAACTCTCCGAAACGCAGTTGATCCACGTTTCGCCCGCCGGATTCCTGGCAGGACAAATTTGGATGAATGCTCTGACAAGCATCCTGTGGCTGAGCGGCATTTATTTCTTTTTATTTGCCTCCCGCGGGCGGGAGTATCGGGCGCTCGGATGGATGTATCTCACGGTTCTTGTACTCTTGCTGATCTTCAGCGGAAAAGATTACTATTTGCTCCCTGCCTACCCGATGCTGCTTGCAGGTGGATGCGTTTTGATCTCAAGCTGGACATGGATCAATGGAAGAAAATGGTTGCAAGCTGCGGCGGTGTTTATGATTGCGATCATGCATATTCCATTCCTTCCTTACGGGATACCCATTTATTCTGTGAAAAAAATGCAGGATTACTGTCTCTATATGGCGGAGCACCGCGGCTTAGACGGACCGTTAAGGTGGGAGACCGGGCATATGCATAAACTTCCCCAGGACTATGCGGACATGCTTGGCTGGGAAGGTGTGGTGCAAACGGCGGCAAAAGTGTATCATGAATTGTCCGATCAAGAAAGATTGGAATGCGTCGTGATCGCATCCAATTACGGCTTAGCGGGAGCTGTCGATTATTACTCAGAAAAATACGGGCTGCCAAAATCGATCTCACCGAACGGCAGTTATTATATCTGGGGTCCCGGAGACTATACCGGACAAACGGCTTTACTTGTCGGCGTGGATACAGCGGATGCTGGACAGTTCTTTGAGGAAGTTTGTCCTGCGGCATGGGCCGTCGATCCATTTGCGCGTGAGGACTCGGTCTTAATAAGCGTTTCGCGCATCCCAAGATCCTCTCTGAGCGAGGTCTGGCCGAGACTATCGGTCTACCGCTATTAAGCTTCAAAAGATACGATTCTTCCTTTGTCACATCAATGTTCTGTTTACCGTGATCTTCTTCAACCGACTATTATTTTGACAAAGCTTTGTCAGCGTCTTGCGTTTCACAAGTTAAAAAACTATTTTTCGAATGTTTTTGAAAACATTCGGATCAAAACCCGGCTTTTATGGAACCCCCCATTCGGAGCAACCGCACCGTCAACGAAAAACTCGCACGTATATTACCTCTTCTTTTTTTGCTTTACGTCGCTGCGCTATACGGCGCGACAGCTGTGATGCAGGACGGGTTGTTTGAAAGAGACGGATATTATCACGCGAGGTTTGCAGAAATGATGCCGGACCGCGGATTGGATCGTGAGTTCCAATGGACACAACTCAGCACCTGGCGCGAACGTTTCTGCGATAAAGAGTTTCTTTATCACCTCGCCATGATGCCGTTCGCACAGATTGGCGATGAACCGATCTTCGGTGCGAAGTTGTTCGCCGTTTTACTTTCGGTCACCGTGATGGCGGGACTTTATCTGGTCCTCCGCGCCCATGCCGCTCCCTGGCCGGTATTTTTCACTGCGCTTCCGTTTGCCGCCGGCGGGCTTTTTATAGCGCGGCTCGGCATGATTCGTTCACACGTCCTGAGTATGGCACTTCTTATGTTAGGCATGCACCTCCTTCTCAAAGGAAAATGGCGGACGCTTTTCTTGCTGGGATTTATTTATGCGTGGAGTTATACCATGCCGTTCATTCTGCTTATGACGGCGATTCCTTTTGTAGCCGGTGTGTGGATCAAAGGAGAAGGATTGAATTGGAAACTGCCCGCAGCAGCCGGCATTGCTTCCGCGCTCGGTCTGGCTATTCATCCTTATTCGCCTGAAACGCTGGAGTCCTTTCTTACCTATCTGCAGGTTTTCAGTATCGGTATGCAGGGAAAAGGAACATCGGGATTTGAATTGGGCAACGAAATTTATCCTTACGCATTACCTGTATTCTCCAATATCTACCCGCTGGTAGTAGTTCTCGTCCCTGCACTTATTATTTTTGCGGTATGGCAGTGGAAACAACTTACGGCGTCAGCCGTGGGTGTACTGTTCAGCACACTATTTTGGGTTGCCATGACGGCCGCTTCCGCGCGGTTTGTAGAGTACTCCGTTCTGCTGCTTACGCTCGCTTACGCATTGGCTCTAAGGGATACGCGAAAAGTGGATTTCGGGCTTGGAAAGATCTTTTCACTCAAGAAAGATATACGGCTGATATTGGGCATCACGGCCGTCGTGATTCTGCTTGGCCTGCATCTCCGATCGATGACCTTTTACACCTATTATCAAACCCAGGCTGCGCCTCCGCGACGCTTTACCGGGACATCGCACTGGATGGAGAAGAATCTCAAGCCTGGTGAAACGGTGATTAATCTTTTCTGGGACGATTTTCCGGAACTCTATTACGACGGCGCGCGTCAGACATATCTCTGGGGTCTTGATCCCACATATTCGATTCGTGAAGATAAGGAAAAGGCTGGCCTGTTGGAACAATTCCGCAGTCACAAGCTGTTGCTGGACGGAAAGCGAATGGCAGAAATATTTCAGTCACGTGTTCTGGTGCTCCGAACCCGGCGGGAAGCGGGATTCCCGGAACTCGCTTTTCCGCCATTTCATAAAGTATATGGCGACACGTCCGGCGTTGTGTATGTGATCAAATAGAAACCCGTGCATCAACAAACGACAACCTCGTCGGACATTCTCTTGTGAATAAACTGAAAAGTAAATTAAGAAACATTCGCCGCTCTAATTCAAATATCTGTTTTGTACAAACTGTTTCCAGCCGG
Organism: uncultured Bacteroidota bacterium; assembly: GCA_964535295.1. GTDB lineage: Bacteria > CLD3 > CLD3 > SB21 > SB21 > SB21. The sequence continues at coordinate 22,840 of CAZHUW010000007.1, read as the reverse complement.
ATTCGAACTGAGAAGCGGTAATGTTCAATGTGGCTTCGAGATCGCCGTTGGAGCTGATGAGTTCTGTGAATTTTTCTCTACCGTAAGTCTGAATGATATATTCGGATACAATGTAACCCAACTGATAGATAATCTGATCCCCGTCACTGAAGCCCGTATTCATCTGTGCCAACGTGGGAAAATTACCGCCTACCAGATAAGATAGTGACTGTGGATGGACAAATTCGCGTGCTTCATAGATAGCGACCGCTTCCCACAGCCAACGAGGGTTATTCACAATCGTGGGATTGACGCGCATCGAAACGGTATGGCAGAACTCATGCAATACGGTCTGTGCGGTGTTTGAAGTGTACAGCACCCGGATATCATGATCGTTAAAAATATACCCGGTGGAACCCGGATAACTCATTCCGATGTCACGCTGTTGCGCTTGCAGATAATGCGCCCCATCATTCCAAATTCTGATTTTAATCGAATCAGAAATATTTTCGATGTCCATATCGGACAGAACACGGTCGTAGTTATCCGCTAACTTTTGAAGAATGGGTAAGGTTATCTCTTCCGTCAGGCCGTCATAGAGAATAAAAGAAAATCGTTCTGAGAGATCCTCGCTGGCGCCATCGTGATCCGAATCCAACCATGAGCAGGTTGTTAAATGACAAGCTGCCATCGCAACGACGGCGATCTGAACCGTTTTCATCATTGACTCAGTATTTATAATATCGCCGACCGCATCGGCTTCGGCTGAATACTACGAGGGTTTAGGCTCAAAGTTCAAAAAAAACTGAAGGACCTGTATGAGTCCTGCTCTGACCCGTATCCGGCGAGGAAGGATGGTAAGAAGTTTGTACCTTTATCCCATTTTAGTTCGCACGAAGCTGAGGGGATTTACTCCCCTCAGCTCCTGCATATTTTTTAACAACTACATTTCGTCGCTTGACGGACCATACATACCCGGAACCTTCGCATCAAGGATTCGGAGCAATGTCCCGATTTGCGCGCGATGATGGATCTCATGACAAACCCACGCCTGCGACATTTCGAGGCCCGTCGGATTCCACATGACCTTACCGTTCATCTCAAACGGATATTTTTTCATCAGATTTCCCATATGAACTTTTCTTGCAACAGCGGTGAATTCTTCGACCGCTTTATTATAGTGCGCTAGAATCTCGGCGGTCGTATGGAAAGTAGATACGTTACCCCACGTCAGTTTACCAGTCTTCAACGTTTCTGCCAGTCCAAGCATCGCGTCGCCTAAATGTGTAGCCAGTTCACCGGGCGTACGGAATTTCGGATGTAGCTTCTTTCCTAACAATTCGTTTGGAATAGCTCCGATCATACGCGCAGAAGACGCTGATTCTTGCAGATACCATCCGAGGACAGCTGCCATCGGATTGGCGGAGATTTTTTTCGTTGCCTTCGGTTTTTTTGCCGCCTTCTTGGCTTTCGCAACTTTCTTGACTTTCTTTACGGTTTTCTTTTTTAATTTTTTTGCCATGGTCCGGTCTCCTTTAATTTTAGGTGAAAGTTAAGAGCAATTTAGATTTTCAAATGAACGGCGCAAATGATCATTTCACGGTAAACGTGTATCGTGCTTTCACGTCAGTATCCGAACTGCTGAAATAGCCCCGTACTTCGTATTCTCCGGGTTCAAGGCCCCACGTGAATTCAAACTCCATTTTGCCAGAAGCCCCTTTTGTATACTGGTAGTTCCCCCACTCATCCTCGCGACTTCCTTTGGGAACAACGTTGATCCACGCCCCCGATCCTTCAGGAAAACCTTTATATTCCACAACTACTTTATCGTTCTTTCCGTAGACCGCGTTTTGCGTGCGCACAAAGACGCCCGCCGGTTTGGATTCGACCGGGTTTACTTTTGTGTCCGTCTTTCCGATCATATAATCTATCGGCGTCTCCCAGCTGGACAGGGCAATATAAAAAACATTACCGAGAAAATTGGGATCCGCACATTGGATGAATGCATTCTTGCCAACCTCTGTTCCGGTTCCAACCGACAGCATTCCTCGATCTTTGTCTACCGACACCCAAAAATCCGTCGCCGCTCCGGGGGTCAGTATCTTCTTTCCTGTTTCGTAGATGGCCGGACCCTGGGACTTGCGGCGAACCACTGACTTGAGATTATTCCATCCGCCAATGACGATCTCGTACATAGGATCCATGGCGTTTGGCAGTTCCGCAATGGCGATGTGGATGTCGCTGGAAGCGGTGGCTGTGAATTTGAACGTCCCTTTCCCAGGTTCATCCAGTCTCCACGCATGGATCCATGAAGTATAAGCACCTTTCTCGCTTTCCGAGCGAAACTTGTTCGTCAACCCCTGCGCATTAAGGGAATCAGTAGATAGGATTTGTATTCCAAAAATCAGCAAAAAGAGAAGAGACAGTCCAAACCGAGTTGCCAGCGTCATGGTAAACTCCTTTGAATAGTATGTTTTAAAAATCAATGATTGAGAAATCTACAACAGCGGACGCCGGGTTTCAACTGTTTTTTAGAAATTTCTTTCAAAGAGGATCGAGCGAAGTGCACGAGGAGTACTTTCTCACCTCATCCACTTCCCGCTGAGGTAAATGTGATTGAAAAATTTATCTGCCTATGTCAGACGACAACAGCACCGGCAATGACCGTTCTTTTCTTGCTTTCCAAGTATAGCCAGATAAACAGAAGGAAGTACAGCAATTTCAGACTTTCCTCAGGAATGCCGTTGAAAAAAGACACAACATACAAATAGATCTCCAGGCAGATCATGAGAGCGACTGCAAAAAATCCGAACAGTTTCTCCTTACCCTTGCTGTGAGTTAACAGCATCCCTGCGCACCATACGATATAAAGATCGACCAATAATCTTTCCACGTTCTGACCTAATACGGTGAAAGACAGATAGATCAATCGTTCATCCGGGATAAGTAAACTCACTGCCTGCAATATGAAAATTATTCCCAAGCCGGCCGCCGATGCAAATCCCGTCCATAGGATCCACTGCGGCGTCTTAAAGTCGAAAACGGCCAATGAAATTAATATCGAGCCTGACGCCAGCCACCCGTGCGTAACCGCTTCGATCCCTTTGTCAAATAACATCTGATACAAGACGGCAATAGGAAGCAACGTTAAGAAAATAATTGATGCTACAATACCTTTGAACGATCTCATTGTGCTCCGTTTGGTAAATGATAGAATACGCCGGAATCACGCCGCCGTCGCAGCCGGCTCGCGGTACGTGAACACATCCGTGACGAGATGAGGTAATCTCAGCCAGACATATTCGGTCTGCTTTTGACCGGCATTATTGACCATGAGCAGCTGGCGAACGAGTTCGTCGGCCAGATCGGCCACGCATTGGATCATATCCTCATCCTGCCCGCACATGGAGAGCATGTCCCATTTATTGATAAATAACGCAGTCAGGGTCATGTCCTTCTTTTTCAATCTCAGCATGATCAGGCCGATACGGTACAGATCGTCCAGCGAAATTTCCTTACGCTCCGTCAGCAGTTCGGTCAGAGATTGTATAATACGTCCAGGTTTATAATTATTCGGATCGAAATCGCCGACTGTTGCTTTTACTTTATTGTTAATGGTTGCCATGTGAATTACTCCTTATAAAAATATTTTTTTAAATAAATGCGTTCGTTTGTCAAAATGCTTCGCCAATACCGATCGCCGGCTGCGCCGAATGTTTTCCAAATGCAAGATCGAAACGAATATTGCGGTTATTTTTCTTATCGATCGCAAACCGGATCCCAACACCGGCGGAATACTTCAGATCGGACGCTTTAAAATCACCGATATCATGCGCCACATCTCCCCAGCCGCCAAACGCTGTCATGCCAAATCGCCACACCAGCGGCATTCTATATTCCGCTTGCACGGCCGCCATATGGTTATCCCGATAACGCCCACCGTAGTATCCCCTCATCAGATTCTGCCCTCCGAACAAAGCCAGCTTATGGATCGGCGCATGTCCGCCGACTGAACTTCCGTACACCTGCACGGCAAGCACATGACGATCGGTCACTTTGAAATAGCGGCGAACATCAATGACCGTGCGTGTAAACGTCTTTTCGCTGCCGGTCAATTCGCCGAAGGACACGACGGAAACCTGGTGGTAGCTTCCAGATCTTGGATAAACTTCGCTGCTGCGCGTATCATAATAACCTGCAACTCCGAGACCCGATACAAGCGATGCGCCTTTGTTGGGCAGCGCGCCAATAAGCCCGCTTCTCCTCGCAGATACGATACGATATTTGCTGAATTCATACTGCGGCCCTATATACACACGGCTAAGCACTTCTTTGAAATAATTCACCTGGATCGAGAGGTTCTGCGGCGTATATTCCTCTTTAGCCGATCGCTTTGTATTATGACCTATCCCGTAATAATCCTCGAAAAACCGGACGAATTCCGCGCTGATCTTCAGACGGCTGGTCTCATCATCCCAATAGTGATCCGCTTCCAGCGCGCTCATGACCTGATCTTCCTGCGTATAGATAAATGGCAATGTGAACTCCGTGGGATGCGCGTCAACTCCGTGGACTTTTCGGGGTATCGCATAATTCAATACCATGCCGCCCAGAAACTTGGTTTCCGGCGTCCAAAATACGATCGGGAACCAGTTAAATTCCGGCTTTCGGGCCGCTTCAACAGCCACAGATTCCGTCCGTGTATTTTCCGGCATTTGAGCGTGGATCCTCTCGCTGCCGACAAGCATCACAGCGATCATAGCCGTTAAGAACATACTGCACGGGGTTTTCATTTCAATTCTCCTTTTCATTGGTTCGTTTACTTATCATTTCTCTCAAAGTTTCAAAAACTTTTTCAAATTCGGTCGATTTGTCGAAAAAAAAATCGGCTCCGGAGCTGCAATATCTTTTCTTCAATGGGGCCACCGCATAATTAGTCAGGATCATCACGACCGTTCCCGGCCCCTCTTTTTTAACGGCTTCCAATACCTCAATGCCTTTCCCGTCAGGCATTTCAACATCCAGAATGATCACATCCGATGAGATCAACCGGAACGCCGCCATCGCTTCGGCCACCGACGCGGCCTGCCATATGAGTTTCACATCGTGTAATTTGGACAACATCCGGATCAGGCCTTCACGGATCACCGGGGAGTCGTCAACGATCGCAACCTGTATCGGCAGCATAGTTCCTTTCTGGTTTATTTTGTCATTTATCATGTAGGCAATATAAAAAGAACGACAAGGGGTAACAATCGGCGGAAGGCTGATTTGAACGTGGTTTAGATGGAATCCAAGTGTAAGCCCCGGACTACAAAGGCGGTAAAAGGAAAAGTCACCGCAGGACGAATCCCGCAGTGACTTTCAGGTAAGGACTTTACAGAATAAGATCGGTTCTTATTATTCTGTGAGAAGTTTTTCTATTTCAGACTGCATCTTAGAGGCAAAATCTTCGGTCGCATTATACCCGGTATGAATGAGTCGGATATTGCCCGACCGGTCCAGGATCACGGTGGCGGGAATGTCCTCCAATTTCATCTTGCTGAATGCGCTCGTATCGGCGTCAAATGCAGTGGTCCATTCGAACCCTTTTTTGGCGATGAATTTTTTAGCTTTTTCCAGCGATTCGCCGTCGGTTCCCAGGTCAACGGCAATGATCATAACATTATCATTGTCCTTGTAGGTTTGATACACTTTGTCAAACTGGGGAAGTTCCTGCAGACATTTACTGCACCAGGTCGCCCAGAAATTGATGAGGACGATCTTTCCGGAAAGATCGGAGCTTTTGATCTTTCCGCCGTCGGAGCCCGTCAGCTCGAACTTAGGCGCCGGGGCATTGGTTACCGTTAATTTGTCATTCGCCATGATCTGCGGGAAAACATAGAAGCCGACGACTCCTATATATAGAACAGCGCTTACAACGCCTCCCGCCAAAACCGTTTTAGTCATTTTGTGCGCGCGAAATAGTAGTCCCGCGCAGGTAAACAGAACGGTGGTCAATGAAAAGACAGCGGTAAAAATCAATTCTCCGCCGGTTAAAACAAGCACGATCAATATGATCGGCAGATTCAGGCAGAGTGTTTTTGTTATCAAGCCGGTTGCGTTTGTTTTACTCATGATCAACCCGGTGATAAAATATATCGCCGCGGCCGCCGTTATTACATGTGAATCCTGCGTGATCAGAAAGGTCGCCGCCGCATAAATCACGACGCTGGCAGCGATGCCCGCTGATAACAAAATAAATAAGTGTCTGATGGTGGTTTGCAATGTCGTCTCCTTTTTTCTTTTAAACTAAAATTAATTTCTGAGGTCAATATAAGGGGAGAACGATATCTGAACAATCGGCATAAAGCCGATTTAAAGGTAGGTGTAACGGCTTCATATTGTAATCCATGGACTACATAAATTAACGATCTATCCGAGTAAATTATTTTTCATCGCGAAATGCGTGATCTCCACATCGTTCTTCAGATTCAGCTTTTCAAGCACGCGCTCGCGGTAGGTGCGGACGGTTTTGACGCTGATGAAGAGTTCGTTGGCGATCTCCGACGTTTCTTTGCCGGAAGCGATCATGCGCAAAACCTGGAATTCCCGGTCCGATAATTGTTCCTGCGGAGTTTCCTTGGCGTGCATGTACAGGCCGGAGGCAAATTTTTCCGCAAGCGATTCGCTGACGTATTTCCCGCCGAGATAGATCTTGCGGATAGCGTTGACCAGTTCTTTCGGCGCCGTCTCTTTATTCATATACCCCGACGCGCCGGCATTCAACGCGCGAATGGCCACCTGATCTTCCGGATACATGCTGAGAACGAGCACGGGAAGTTTGGGATGATCGCGATGGATATCTTTGAGGATTTCCAGCCCGTCCCGCCCCGGCATGCCCACATCGAGGACCACGACATCAAATTTTTGCGCCGCCAACTTGGACAGGGCTTCCTGTCCGTTAACGGCTTCATCGGCAACCTGCATGTCCGACGCTTTGGATATTACTTGCTTCAGGCCTTCACGGACCACGGGGTGATCGTCCGCAACGAGTACTTTGATCATGACGATGCTCCTTGGTTTTCGGTATGGTTGATCGGAATGGTGACGCTGACAGTCGTCCCCCGGCCCGGTTCCCCGGTGACGCGCGCCTCGCCTCCGAGCAGTAATGCGCGTTCTTTGATCCCGATCACGCCGAAGGATTTGGATTTTTGAAGATCGGAAGCCCGGATCCCGGAGCCGTTATCTTTGACCTCCATAAAATACGAGCCAGCGTCTTTGCCGAATTCGACGGTGACACGCGTGGCGCCCGAGTGTCTCAGCACGTTGGTCAGCGACTCCTGCAGGATCCGGAAAATTCCTGTAGACCGATCTCGGCCGAGATCCGGTGCATCCGCGGTCAAATGGCATTCGCTGACGATGCCCGTCCGGCTTTGAAATTCTTCGACCTGCCACTCAATGGCGGCAAGCAGCCCGAGATTATCCAAAACGATCGGGCGAAGGTCCGAGGCGATCTTTCTTACAGACTGTACCGTTTTATCGATCAGTTCGCTCGTCGAGCCCAGCTTTCTAAGTAGAGCTTCGCGAAGAAGGCCGTCCGTTTGTTCTTTGATCTGGTCGGTAGCAATCGCCACATCCATTTTCAGTCCAGTCAGATATTGGCCGAGTTCATCGTGGATCTCCCGCGCGATATGCGCCCGCTCGCTTTCTCTCACATCCTGCAAGTGCCCGGCTAATTTGCGCAATTCTTCCCGCGAGACTCTTAACAACCTACGAGCGTCCTCAAAACGTCTTTCGAGAATAACGCCGACGGAGCCGATAAACACGAACGCTCCCCAATGATGGATTAATTTCCATCCGGGAATCAGATCTAATCCGACCAGTACGTCCCGGATAAGGAAAACAACAAATACAATCACGCCGACGGTAAATATACGCGCCTCTTTGTCGCCCTTGAATCCCGACTGCAGAGCCGTCCCGACAACAAAAAGCAGGGTGAGAACGGTCAATAAGAAAAACGGAATTTCGTAAGGCAACCGAACCCATGTTGCAAGCAGGATGACTGTCACGCCGTAAACGAGATGTACCTGCCACAGACGGCGCACGAGCCGACGATACCCCGCGCCGAACGCCTTTTCAAAGAAATAACAAAAAGTTGCCGGCAGGAGAAATACGGAGATAGCATCCAGGTAAGTGATCCCGGCCCATTCAATACCCTGAACCCCTTCTGTCTGCATTAAGGTGATCAGGCCGAAATGTGAGGACAGCAGGGCAAACGGAATGATCAGTTTCCGGTCCGTTTTTCGGACAACTGCAATGCCGAATGCCGTCAGGCCCAGTATGGCAAATAAAGATCCGAGGATAAGCTGATCCAGATCGGTCGTTGCAATGCGATCGATTATTTTGCGGTTATCGCCGATACGGACCTCCATGACCCCGATCCTGTGATCGGACCAAATCCGCAGGTCCAGCGTCTCGCCTTCAAAGTTTTTTTTAAGCGGGATGGTGTACCACAGATGGATCCTTTTTTTCCCGCTCGCTTCCATTTCCTCATTAGTATATTTGTAGACCTGTTCGCCGTCGATATACACCTGGAAGTAATGATCGATCTTCGACAAATACAGGACCGGTTCTTTCCAATTTCCGCTGGGCAGGTTCGTCCTGAGCCACAGAATGCTGTCGCCGTCACGCCCCGGAATATTGTAACTCAGTTCGCAGTCGAACCATTCGTTTTTTGATCCGAAGGCCGCCGTTGTGTCGCCCCAGCGGTACTTCCACGATTCGATCTCTTGCAAGGCGGCCTTTTCCTGCGAATGCAGACCGGTTGCGGCCAGAGCAGTGAACAGAATGATTCCATAGCCCTTGATCAAGAATTTCATTACCAGATACGTTACGGTTGGTGAATATTTATTAGAACTCTTTTGAATGCCGGCATTCTTGCAGGATATATGCGCCGGGCCTATGGAACCGGATAGAAACGTCCGGACGCAGTAAAACGATCAGCGGGATTTAGTCTGCTTCAATATTGCAGGAGAGATTGCGTTTGTCCGAATGATCTAAGGTAATCGCCGCAGAGTTGTTAGTCAATGGGTATTTGAATTCCTTTCTAAAAAAGGAGTCTACGCAATTCAGCAGCAATGAACTTGAAAGGAATTCAGGCAAAAAAAAATCCTGAAACGAAAGTCTCAGGATTTTTGGGAAGGATTTGTGGACCCGACTGGATTCGAACCAGTGACCCCTACGATGTCAACGTAGTACTCTAACCAACTGAGCTACGAGTCCAAAACTATGTCAAAGTGCTCGGGACCGGAATCGAACCGGTACGGGCTTTGAGGCCCGCAGGATTTTAAGTCCTGTGCGTCTACCAATTCCGCCACCCGAGCCTGGGATCCGCTGTAATCTGTCAAAACTGAGGCGACGAACAGAGTCGAACTGTTGATGGGGCTTTTGCAGAGCCCTGCCTTACCACTTGGCTACGTCGCCGAATTACAAAGATCGGGAAAAAAAATGACCAGAACCCGTGGTTAGAATTCTGGTCATCGAGTTACACATACCTCTACAATCTACTGCGTTACAGTAGATCCCATCTGGGTTACACAAAAGGGAGAGCGAGAGACGAGATTCGAACTCGCGACATCAACCTTGGCAAGGTTGCACTCTACCAACTGAGCTACTCTCGCGAAAAAACCACTAATTATTTCAAAGAAATCCCTAATTCTAGCAGGGATAAGAAATATACCCAAAAATATATCCCATGTCAAGCAAATTTATGGCGGAGGGTGTTTACATATAGTTAAATAATTAATAATATTAAAATTAATTTTTAAAATTAATCTCTTGACGAACTTCTAGTCTAATATTTATAACAAGTCATTATGGCATGCTGCTTTTCAAATTCAGTTAAATTAATAGTTTAAAAATTTAAAAAAAAGTGCCATATTTTCAGTAAAAATAAGGGTTGTGAATGTGAAAAAAAAATCTAAATTTATTCAACAACTTATTCACATTCTTACTAAATTAAGAATTGTTTATGAACATGATTCGTTCTGCCCTGTCGATTTATTGCGTTTTTCTTTTTTTTATTTTGAATTCTTGTGCCACGTCCGCCTTTCAGATCGAGTACGGTCGCTTGATCCACCAACGGGATTCCATTTCTGTAGAAATAAACGAACTGAAGCGCGATCTGGAGGACACGGAACTCGAATTATTCAAAACGCTGTACGAAACGGAATTCCTCCGCAATTCCGTGGTCAAAGCGGAAGCCGATTCTGTGGTCTATTTCTATCACAATTATATCTTCAATTTCCGCCGACCCATCCGCGCGCTCGTAGAACCGGATAATAATTCACCTTTTCATTTTCCAGTCAAGTTTGAAAGAAAAGACCGCGCCTGGCTATGGCAGATTCTCTGGGGTCGGCTGTTCTATTTTGACTACAATCATCTTGGGATCGACGTATACGCTGCCGAAGGAGATACCGTCCGAGCCATTTATGACGGCGTGATCCGATATTACGGCCCTGCCAACGGCTATGGAGAACTTGTCGCCGTTGTCGAGCACGCCTACAGTCACAAATGGAAAGATCATGTTATTCCTTCCCAATTTATCTCGCTTTATGGACATCTCCGCAGCTGCTGTCTGCGCGATTCCTCCGCCATTCTCCCGTGGAAAGAAGGCGACCGTATCCGGCGCGGCGACGTCATCGGCTTCATCAATGACGACGACCATAACGGCGCTGGCGGCGAACATCTGCATTTCGGCATTCGTATGCAGACCGCCGAAGCCGCCAAAGCTGTGGATGGCGGGCTTTGGCTGAGAGGTTATGACAACCGTAAAGGCGAAAACCTGCGGTATTTTCTAAATCCAGTGGAACTCTACGGACGTTATATCCGGTTCTCATTCGAGCAGGATGAAGAAGAATAAACCCGGCAATTCTTACGAAATTTGGCTTGCAAATATAGTGCTCCTTCCCTATATTGCACTCCCTTTAGACAAGGACTTAAACAACAACGCGTCAAGCACAGACGCACCACTAACACCCGTGCTTACGGGATCATAGAAAAGGAGATTTGCGGAAATGATGTGCGGCTCGTTTATTGAACGGGTTGAAATTTCTGCAAAGAAATAATTAAATGTCAGAAACCAAAACCTTAAACCTCAAACGTGACTACGGTAAAAAAGTCATCCCACTCAGCCAATTCAAAGAAGCCAATGTGGATTATGACGAAACCGAATTTAACAATTACAAATCCCTGTATGAAAAGACGTTAACCACGATCTCCCAGGGTGAAATTGTTAAAGGAAAAATTCTCACCATCAGTGAAAAAGAAGTCAAAGTCGATATCGGATTCAAGAGCGAAGGCATTATTCCTACGGCTGAATTCGGCACGAATCTGGAAAAATTCAAAATCGGCGATGAGATTGAAGTATTCCTGGATAATATCGAAGATAAAGAAGGCCAGATCATACTCTCACACAAAAAAGCAGACTTCATGCGCGTGTGGGAACGGATCACAAAAATGCACGAGACCGGTGAAGTGGTCAGCGGCACGATCACCAAACGCATTAAAGGCGGTATGGTCGTCAATGTCATGGGCATCGATTGCTTCCTCCCCGGTTCACAGATCGACGTCAAACCGATCCGTGATTTTGACGCCTATGTCAACCGCGAAATGCAATTTAAAGTCGTTAAACTGAATAATCTCCGTAAAAACGTGGTCGTCAGCAGCCGCGCCCTGATCGAGGAATCAACCAAGGGCCAGCGCGAACGCATCCTTACTGAGCTTCAAAAAGGCCAGGTCTTGGAAGGCACAGTCAAGAACATTACCGATTTCGGCGCATTTATCGACCTTGGTGGAGTGGACGGACTTCTGCACATCACCGATATGTCATGGGGGCGCGTCAAACACCCTTCTGAGATTGTAAAGCTGGATGAAAAAGTCAAGGTCATGGTCATTGACTTCAATGAACAAAAAGACCGCATTTCCCTCGGCATGAAACAAATGCAGGCCGAACCGTGGGTGGAAGCGGCCAAGAAATATCCTGTCAACACGCTGATCAAAGGTAAGATCGTTTCCATTACCGACTACGGCGCTTTTATTGAACTCGAAAAAGGTATCGAGGGCCTCATTCACATTTCGGAAATGTCTTGGAACCAGACGATCAAACATCCTTCGCAGGTCTTCAATATCGGGGATGAAGTTGAAGCGGAAGTTGTCAGCATCGTTGCCGAAGAACGTAAAGTATCTTTATCCATCAAGAAACTCCAGAATGATCCTTGGGAAAATGTTGAATCGAAATACCCGCTGGGAAGCAAACACAACGGAAAAGTTCGCAACCTTACCAATTTCGGCGTGTTTGTTGAACTCGAACCCGGCATCGACGGATTGGTGCATATCTCCGATCTGTCATGGACCCGTAAAGTTCGCAACCCGAATGAGATCGTCAAAAAAGGCGATGACATCGAAGTCGTGATCATGGGTATCGACAAGGAAAACCGCCGTATTTCTATGAGTCATAAACACATCGGTGAGAATCCGTGGGACAGCTTCATCGAAGCCTATTCACCCGGAACTGAAACCACCGGCCGTGTAAGCCGGACGATCGAAAAAGGATTAATCGTCGAACTGCCTCTCGGCGTAGAAGGTTTCATTCCATCCTCGCATCTGCCGAAATCCGACAAGAAAGAAGTATTCGCCGAAGGCACCGAGTTGAACCTGGTTGTGATCGAATTTGACAAAGACAACAAAAAGATCGTGCTTTCGTCGACGGAATTTGAAAAAGCTAAAGAAGCCAAACTCGTCGAAGAATACAATGCCCGTCAGCAGGCCGGCACGGAAGAACCAAAGAGTTAATTCGATCGAATTGAGTCTATGATTGAGGGTTGAATAGCACCAGACTATTCAACCCTTTTTATTTTGTTACGAATGGATTATATTGCGCGGCATGATACATGAACTATTGAAATATGAAACGGAGTGCTGGAATCATCATCACACCTATGTGGCCGGAACCGATGAGGCGGGCCGCGGACCGCTGGCGGGCCCGGTAGTAGCCGCCGGGGTTATATTTGAAAAGGGCTTTATCATAGAAGGCGTCACCGATTCAAAACAACTGACTGAAAGTCAGCGGGAGGATTTCTTTGACGTTATTCAGAAGCACGCTTTGGCCTTTCATATTTCAATTATTGACCATGAGCAAATCGACAAAATCAATATCCTGCAGGCCTCGCTAAAAGGGATGCGTGAATGCATTGAATCTATGCCGGTCAAAGCCGATTACGTATTGATCGACGGTAATGCCGAGGCTTTCCCGAAAAATCATTATTACGGCACACGGCAGAAAGCGATCGTCAAAGGTGATTCTAAGAGTTTTTCTATCGCCGCCGCGTCCATCCTTGCAAAAGTTACTCGCGACCGCCTGATGGTTGAGTATGACAAGGTATTTCCCAGTTATCAATTCGCCAAACATAAAGGCTACCCCACGCCGATTCATATCGAGGCTATTAAAAAACACGGGCTTTCGACCATTCACCGCAAAACCTTCTGTGCAGGAATTTTAAACGAACAATTTGTTCTTGGATTCTAATTGGGTACGTAGTGTAAGTAAAAGCGGGGCTGGTTCGAGGCCTTTAAGGACAAATAGTACTCAAAAATTTTCTCAATGCAAGATTAAATTCCAGCGGCTTTTCCATCATCGGCATATGCCCGCAAGCATCAAACAAATCATAGGAAACCTGTTTCACCGTCTTCGTCATTTGTTCGGATTTTTCCGATGGAATCAATGCGTCATCAGCGCCTGCGGCAATCCATACCGGAATGGATAATTTCTTCAGCGTATCAAATTGGTCTTTCCGCGCAGCCATGGCTTTTAACGCGTTTATCACACCTTCAGCAGAAGATAGCTTCATGATACTCTTAAGTTGCAATTTCAAAGAAGCATCGTTTTGATCACTTGCCGCAGACAATAATTTTTCTGACATTGTCTCTACTATGAATTCAAAACCTTCGGTTCCGACTCTTTCTGCATTCTTCAATCGGCCTGCTTTTCCCTCTTCAGAATCTGCACCGGCTTGGGTACATACCAAACCCAGCCCGGACAACCGTTGCCCGTAATGCTCTGCAAAAGCCAATGCAATGTATCCGCCCATGGAATGGCCGATCACAACGGCCTTATCGATCTTCTTGTCATCCAGAATTTCCGCTATCGCATCCGCATATCCCGCCATGCCCGGATTTGGCAACGCAGGTGAGGCTCCGAAACCGGGAAGATCCGGCGCAATGATACGGAATGTGTCCGACAACATGTTTTGATTTTCCCATATAGTTTGATTCAACGGGTAACCGTGAATGAAAACGACAGGAATTCCGCTTCCGGATTCATGAACAACTGTTTTATTCTTCATGGTTAGTATGCTTTTGAAAAAATGACCTGAACATCCGTCTCTTTTCCAGTCAAAACGCATTTGCCTTTTTCACCGCTTTGCTCCAATGGAATGCATCGGATCGTCGCCTTGGTTTCTTCTTTGATCTTCGCTTCGTCTTCACGGCTGCCTGCCCAAAAACACTTGGCAAAACCGGCATCATCATCCATCAGTTTTTTCAATTGATCATAATCCGAAACAAAGAACGTATTGTCATCACGGAATTTCTTAGCGCGATCGAACAGATTTTTTTGGATAGCATCCAGGAGTTCCGGGATCTTTACGGAAATATCACCGGTTTTGATCGTAACCTTGTCCGTTTTTTCCGTCTTATCCCTGCGCGCGCAAATGACCTGACCTACGGCTAGATCTTTCGGCCCTAATTCCATACGGACTGGAACCCCTTTGATCTCCCATTCATTGAACTTCCAGCCCGGTCGGTATTGATCCCGGTCATCGATATGGACCCTGATGCCCAGAGATTTGAGCGCAATCTTTATTTTTTGCGCGGCTTCGACGGTTTTCGATTTTTCCTCATCGTCTTTGAATATCGGTATGATAACCACTTGGGTCGGGGCCAGTTTAGGCGGCAATACCAATCCATTATCATCGCTGTGCGCCATGATGAGCGCGCCAACAAGACGTGTGCTTACGCCCCAACTGGTTGCCCACACATACTGAAGTTCGGTCTTCTCATCCTGGAATTTCACATCAAACGCCTTGGCGAAATTCTGTCCGAGATTATGGGAAGTTCCCGCCTGAAGCGCTTTTTTATCCTGCATCATCGCTTCGATACAATACGTGTGCAAAGCACCGGCAAATTTTTCAGAATCCGTTTTTTTTCCGTGGATAACCGGCAGCGCCATGTAGTCCTCAGCGAACGTGCGGTATAAATCAAGTATCTTTACTGCCTCCGCTTCCGCCTCGTCATACGTGGCATGGGCCGTATGGCCTTCCTGCCAAAGAAACTCTGTGGTTCTCAGAAAAAGACGCGTACGCATCTCCCATCGCACCACATTGGCCCATTGATTGATCAATATCGGCAGATCACGATAGGACTGGATCCATTTTTGATACATACTCCAGATGATCGTTTCGGAGGTAGGACGAATATAAAGGTTCTCCTCAAGCTTCTTTCCGCCGCCATGCGTCACCACGGCACATTCGGGCGAAAATCCTTCGACGTGTTCTTTTTCCTTGTTCATGAAACTTTCCGGGATGAACAGCGGGAAATAGGCATTGACATGACCGGTTTCCTTGAACATACCGTCCAATGCCTGCTGAATCAGTTCCCATACTGCATACCCGTTGGGACGAATGATCATACAGCCTTTGACGGGCGCATAATCGGCTAGCTGCGCCTGGATGATAATATCGACATACCATTGCGAATAGTCCTGGGACCTTTTCGTTATCTTTTCAGCCATGTAGAAGCTCCATTGGGTTTTAACTTGTTGAAGAAGATAGTACGCCCGGCGGGGGTCGAACCCACAACCTTTGGCTCCGGAGGCCAACACTCTATCCAATTGAGCTACGGGCGCAAGAATTGAGTCATTAATTCATATACTTATTGAGTCATCGAAGTCTAACGTACCGATTCTGGTTGGCAAAGTAATAAAAGTATGAAAGAATTTCAAGGTATAACCTAACAAAGTAAAAGATATTTTTCGGTCGAAACTTTTTTAAAAATACCTTGCGGAATTGTTTACAATTCGATAATATTTCAACAACACTTACCGCGTATATTATCTTATTTATACGCAACTAACGAATCATCCCTAATTACGATTAATGCGAGCTATAACTAACCACCCTATCTTTCACTCTAACTTAGAAGGAGAACTCAGAATGTCGAAGAAGTTACCCTCTTTGCTCATGAGCAAACCCGTACTCTGGCTTTACGCAGGTATTTTGGCGTTTGCTTGCATTTTTTCAGCGCAGTCGGTATCCGCACAGAGCGTGACCACTGCAGCTGTGAATGGACTTGTAACCGATAATAACGGGCAACCCGTATACGGCGCTAACGTCATTGCGATGCACGTACCGTCAGGAACGCGATTCGGCGCAGCAACCCGTGCCGATGGACGTTACAATATTCCTGCTATGCGCGTCGGCGGACCTTACACCATCTTCGTCACCTACATTGGCTACAAAGAAGACCGGCGCGAAGGTATTACGCTTGCATTAGGTGAAAACCGCAGAATCGATTTCAAAATGGTCGAAGAAGCGATCGAAGGCGAAGCCATCGTCGTGGTCTCTGAACGCAACCCTCTCATCAGCGAAGCGAGAACGGGCGCCGCAAAGACGGTTTCCAATCTTGAAATTCAGACCATGCCGACCCTGAGCCGCGATTTCGGCGATTTTACACGTTTGACCCCTCAATTCGCAGGTAACAGCGCGGCCGGTAGAAACAACCGTTTCAATAATATTCAGATCGACGGCGCGGTCAATAATGACCTATTTGGATTGGCTTCGAGCGGAACGCCGGGAGGACAAGCCGGAACGTCTCCTATCAGCTTGGACGCTATTCAGGAATTTCAAGTAGTAATCGCTCCTTACGATGTTCGTGAAGGCGGTTTCACAGGCGCAGGTATCAACGCCATTACTCGTTCAGGGAGCAATAACATTGAAGCTTCAGCTTATTATCTTTTCAAGAATCAGGATCTGGTTCGAAATAAACTTCATGATGTTAAGATCACTGATTTTAGTGAAAAAACGGCCGGTTTCCGCGTGGGCGGCCCGATCATCAAAGATAAACTTTTCTTCTTTGTTAACGGCGAAGTGACCCGTCGTACTGATCCGACCGAATTTGGGATTACTGGCGACAGCAATGCTACCGACTTCGTCGCCATTCCGCCTGATACGGCTCAAGCACTGAGAGATTTCCTCATCAGTAAATACGGCTACGATCCGGGCGGATTCGGTATGCGCAACGTGCCGATCAAGAGCAATAAAATATTCGTTCGCTTTGACTATAATATCTCCGATAAACACCGTTTGACCCTCCGTCACAACTATGTTGGAGCCGACCAGGAGATCCTGCGACGTGTAACCGGTCAAAGCGCTACCAGCAGCAGCACCGGATTCCGTTTTGGCGACGCCGGATATATTTTCAAGAACACGACTAATTCAACCGTGATGCAGTTGAACAGCACACTTGCAAAATCACTATACAACGAGTTGACTGTCGGATATTCCTATATTGATGACCGCAGAAGCAACCCTGGTGATCGTTTCCCAACCGTAATAGTCAGAAACGGTGCTTCCGCACAATTACAGTTTGGAACTGAACAGTTTTCTCAGTTCAACTTCCTAAAACAAGGCGTTCTGGAAATCACCGACAACGTTACTTATTTCATGGGTGATCACACTTTCACTGCTGGAACTCATAATGAATTTTTCTCTTTCGAGAATTCTTTTTTACCACAGTATAACGGTCGATATGAGTTTAACAGCTTAACAAATTTCATCAGATCAGCTAATGGCGACACGAATCAGATTCGCAGTTACTTCTTAACATACCCCATTGACCCTGCTACCGGCCTACTTGACAATAGCAGGACTCCGCTGGCAAAATTCAGCGTGTCACAGTTAGGTTTTTATGTGCAGGATGCGTGGGCAATATTACCCAATATCAAGCTAACATTGGGATTGCGTATAGATGTACCCGTCATCAACGATAAACCAACCTATAACGCTACGTTCGATTCAGCTTATGGCAAGAGCACGGCAGAAGTTGCATCAGGAAATCTTCTCTTTTCACCGAGAATGGGATTTAACTGGGATGTATTTGATAATAACGAAACCCAGGTCCGAGGCGGTCTAGGTATTTTCTCGGGCCGTAGCCCTTATGTTTGGATATCCAATCAGTATTCTAACACAGGCGCTGATTTTGGCACTGTCTCATTTACAACCACCGGAAACGAAGTAAGACCCTTGGTTTTTGAGGATGATCCGCTTAATCAGCCAATCGTCAATAGAGTCGGGGCTCCTGTGAAAGGATACAGTTCTACAATTAACGTGATGGATAAGAACTTCAAATATCCCCAAGTTGCAAGATTGAATCTAGCGGTGGATCACGAACTCCCTGGTGGGATAATTGGAACCGTAGAACTGATTGCCAGCGATGCCATTTACGATGCCATGTTTCAGGATATAAGCCTAGCAGGACCCCAAAGTTATTCGCCAAATGATGGACGCCCTAGGTTCGGCGTAATAACCCCTGGAACAATTACGGCATCTTCTGGCTCGCCTACAATTTCACCTACTCGTAGAGATACCCTTAATGTGAATAGGCCTTATAGCAATGTAATGTATCTTACTAATTCAAAAAACGGCTATCAGTATAATTTCACTGTTCAGGTACAGAAGACTTTTGCCAACGGCTTTGGCGGCAAGTTTGACAAAGGCCTTTACGCTATGCTTGCCTACACTCTCGGAAGATCTACGGATGTAACCAGTGCAACAAGCAGTATCGCTTTCTCTAACTGGCAGTTTAACCCGACCCAGGGCGATCCGAATAACACAAAGATCACTGCAACTTCGAATTATGAACAGCGTCACGCAATCATCGCATCGCTTTCACAGGGATTTGAATTCTACAAGAAATGGAAAACGACCGTGTCTCTGTTCTACTCAGGCCGTTCCGGCCAGCCGTTCTCCACAACATACAACGGTGACGTTAATGCCGACGGAGCAACGAGCAACGACTTGATTTATGTTCCACGAGACAAAAATGATATCGTTCTAGTCGGTAGCAGTTCGACGGATACGCGTACTGCCGATCAGATCTGGGTCGAATTGGACGATTGGATCAGCGACGATCCCGCCCTGGATAAAGCCAGAGGTTCGATTGTCAAAAGAAATGCCAGTACGGCGCCCTGGATCAACCGTGTTGATTTCAAATTGGCTCAGGAAATTCCGGTTGTCGACCGATACGGCAAGTTTGAATTGACCATGGACATATTCAACCTCATGAACCTGCTGAACAAAGATTGGGGAGAATCACTGTTCGTGAGCAATCAGACTAATTCGACACTCCGGTTTAGAGGTGTACGCACTTCGGACAATCAGCCTGTGTTTTCTTTCACGAAGGATCCAAACCTTATCAAAGGACGTTATTCCAGATCTAATGTCGGTTCCCGCTGGCAGATGCAGCTGGGCGTACGATATACGTTCTAGCAGATAGTCACATTTCAATCAAAAAGCCGTTCCGCAAACTTGCGGAACGGCTTTTTTTTGTCTTTATATAGATGAAAGTATCTCCCCGAAGCATTTGTTATACGGCTTCTTCAACAAATAAGATAAATGATTCAGGAACTTCCAAAAAAACAGACAGAGGCTTTACACTACAGATCTAAATTTCTACGATTTTACAGAATACAATAACAATTAGGAGGGGGGAATGACGGCAGTGATAAATCTTATCGCAACATCGTTTTGATATTGAGTGCAAAGGAGAACCGCCTCAGAATGATAAGGCCCTCAAGATTGTTGGTCCCAACATCAATGGTTGTTTTACCCCATAAAAAACCTGCACCGCCAGAAACATTGAATCCACGATTATCTCCGCCAAGCGACATACCGCCGCGTAATAACACATAATCAGAAGTGCGGTACTCCGCTCCGGCAGCAATTCTCGGTACGGTGGTTCCACTGGCCTTATTCAAAAAATGCTCGATATCACCTGTAAAAAGAAGTTTCTTATTATACTGATACCCCGCTCCGACACGAAGGACCATTGGAAGTTTCCTTGTATAGGATCCGATAGAATAAGTTGTATCGGTTTTATCGGAGTTGTATTGGGAAGAAAGACTGTCTTTATCGCTGTCACGAAAATCAATATCAAAAACATCGTCAGCCCGTACGAAGAACGAACCCCTTCGCAGTTTGTTTTGCTTCGACCAGGTCACCTGGCTTACTATATTCATTACGCTGACACCTACCGTCCACCGACGATCTATTTTCGCGGCAAGACCCAGATCGATACCGAAACCGCTCCCTCCCCGTGACTCCCTGGTCGTATAACTGCCGCGTGTGATGATCGAGTCACTTTTTTCGACTATGCCGTGCATATGGGACATATTAAAATTACCAAATCCTCTGACATATTTTAATGTCATACCGGCGGACATTTCTTTGATCGTTGAGGAGAATACGTTCTTTATAGGATAACCCGCTGACATACTGACATTTATAAAGGCGTCTCCCCCGCCGTTGCCGTTGCCTTCAAGTTTCTTGGAACCCACGTCGTAATTACTCAACGCCATGTCAAAAATGTCTTTTGGAACTTTCGAGTATCCTGCGCCGTCCAATTTAATATTCAAGGAGTAATTACGGTATTGAAACCCAAGCACACGAACCTCGCCGTCACCGTTCGCATGCAAGGACTGATCGCCGCCAAACAGTTCCAGAAAATCTTTCTTGTCTTTGGAGCTGAATTCCCTGCCGTTGTACTTATTGTAATTAGGTATACTCAGAACATTGTTCCCTACACGAAATCCGGCGGCAAATATCTGGAGAATCATTTGATTGCCGTTCTTTGAGGTCAATCCCAAATTAGCCGGATTCCATAAATAAGCTTCCGTATTTTCGGCAACGGCCGTATTAGCTCTGCCCATAGCAACGGCACGGGCATCCGATTCTCCACCGCCGCCGGCAATGATTCTTTCCGTTCGGCCGAACAGAATAAGGAGAAGAAATGATAATGTTTGATAACGGATTTTTTTAGTCATTGAGATGTTCATCAATAAAGTATTCAAATTCAACCGATGCATTAACATCGATATAGTCGCTTGCTGAAACCTGAACAAAACCACCGCTTCCCAACAATTTAACTTTCAATCCGCGGTATATTTCAGCTTTTACGCTGTCTATGCTGGAATCAAATATCTTCTGATACTCTGATTGATCGAGTTCATAACGTATATCCATTTCCTCAGCTGCAGTCACAATGCCGCCGGCATTGGTCACACCTTTATTGATCAGCAATGGCGTATAAGGATACACAAACTTGACGGCCGAAGTGGAATCATAGAACC